>JBCCYK010000319.1:0-6179 GCA_039189905.1 Planctomycetota bacterium | reverse complement strand
GATCACCCCAGAAGAGCACTTTCTGCATTGGCAACAAGACTCCTTTGGCAACTTTCAAGCGCGCGTCATCTTTCCCGAAAAGACCCGCGAGCTTGGGGTGGAAGTGGAGGTCATCGCGGACATGACGGTGATCAACCCCTTTGATTTCTTCACGGAGGAATACAGCGAAGAATGGCCCTTTGAGTACAAGCCAGAGCTCCGCAAACAGCTTCAACCGTACCTGTCGCGCCCCCCGTTGACCCGTCGCTTCTCAAATTGGGTTGGTAGCCTTCCACCCACGGCTGAACGGACGATCGATTTCCTGGTCGACATCAACCAGCGCTTGGAACAGATGGTCGACTACACGGTTCGCATGGAACCGGGCGTGCAGTCCCCCGAGGAGACCCTGCAGCTTGCGCGAGGTTCATGCCGTGATTCAGCTTGGTTGATGGTCGAAACGTTGCGACATGTCGGTTTGGCTGCTCGCTTTGTTTCCGGCTACTTGATTCAACTGAAATCCGATGTGCCCTCGCTGGATGGACCCTCCGGGCCCGAGGAGGACTTTTGCGACCTCCACGCGTGGGCGGAGGTCTATCTGCCCGGTGCTGGCTGGGTAGGAATGGACCCGACCAGCGGCCTGTTTGCGGGTGAAGGTCACATTCCGCTGGCGTGCACGCCGCACTTCAGCGATGCTGCCCCCATCACCGGCGCCCACGACGTGGCCGAGGTCGAGTTCGGCTTTGAGATGTCGGTCCGCCGCGTGCATCAGGACCCCCGCGTCACGCTGCCATACAGCGAAGAGCAATGGGAGCAGATCATGGCGACGGGGGATCGCATCGATCGAATGATGGCCGATGAAGACGTGCGTTTGACCATGGGGGGAGAGCCCACGTTTGTGTCCATTGACGACATGGATGATCCCCAGTGGACGACGGACGCGGTGGGCCCAGAGAAACGCGTTCTCAGCAACATCATGCTCAAACGCTTGCGTGAGAAGTGGGCCCCAGGTTCGTTGCTGCATTACGGGCTGGGCAAATGGTACCCCGGCGAATCCTTGCCTCGTTGGGCGCTAACATGCCTTTGGCGCAAGGACGGACAACCGCTATGGAACGACGATCAGTGGATCGCCGACGAGGGCGTGGATTACGGTCACACCCACGACGACGCGAAGCGATTCGTTTACACCTTGGCGCGTGAGCTCAACATCAGTGCCAAGATGACGTTCCCGGTGTACGAGGACACGTTCCACTACCTTTGGAAGGAGAGCCGCCTACCGGTGGACGTGGATCCCACCGACCCCAAACTGGAGGATCCCAACGAGCGGTCGATGATGATCCGGACTTTCCGACAAGGTTTGAGCAATCCCGTTGGTTTCACGCTGCCGTTGCGGCGAGCCTGGTGGCAGGCAAAGCCGGGTTGGATCGGCGGCCGTTGGCCTGTGCGCTCCGAATCGGTGTTCTTGATCCCCGGTGATTCACCGATCGGGCTTCGTTTGCCTTTGGACACGCTTCCCGTCAGCAGCGTCAACACAAATGCGATGTACAGCATTCCGGTTGTGCCGGTTTCTCCCGGAGGTCCCTTGCCGTCCTCCCAGCGACGCGTGAAAGGGAATGAGGTCGACAACTTGCGAGAGATTCGCTCGCCAGGGTTGTTTGGCTCCAGCGGTGGTGCCGGGCCGTTTGGGCAACCGGTCAATGAACAGGTGATCGATGAGGTGGCCGAGGACGATGACTTGCCAACCAGCGAAGACATCGTGCACACGGCCCTCTGCGTTGAATGCCGCCATGGGCGATTGCATGTTTTCATGCCGCCCGTGACGCGAATGGAGGATTACCTGGATCTCATCGATGCGATTCAACTGGTGTGCGAGAAACTCTCGCTGCCGGTCATCATCGAGGGGTACCTGCCACCGCCGGACAGCCGCGTCGAGATGTTCAAGATCACGCCCGACCCCGGCGTGATGGAGATCAACACGCAGCCATCGAAGACCTGGCGCGAGTTGACGAAGCTAACCAAAGAGCTTTACGAAGAGGCTCGCCTGACCCGGTTGGGTACCGAGAAGTTTGACTTGGACGGCCTACACACGGGTACGGGGGGCGGCAATCACATCGTCTTGGGCGGCGAATCGCCAGCGGACAGCCCGTTCCTGCGTCGACCCGATCTGTTGGCCAGCATGGTCGCGTTTTGGAACAACCACCCCTCCTTGTCCTACCTTTTCTCCGGACGTTTCATCGGCCCCACCAGCCAAGCGCCTCGCGCCGATGAAAGCCGTCTTGATGCGGTTTATCAACTCGAGTTGGCGATGAGGCAGGTTCCCAAACGATGGGAATCCGCGCCCATTTGGGCGACGGACCGATTGTTCCGCGATCTGCTGACGGACTTGACCGGGAACACCCACCGCGCGGAGATCTGCATCGACAAGATGTATTCGCCCGACAGTTCGACAGGCCGCCTGGGACTGGTGGAGCTTCGTGGCTTCGAGATGCCGCCCCACGCGGAGATGTCGCTGGCGCAGCAGCTTCTCATTCGATCACTGGTTCTGGCGTTTTGGCAGCAACCCTACGAGAATCGCTTGGCGAACTGGGGGACGTCGTTGCACGACCGATTCTTGCTGCCACACTTCGTTTGGTCGGACTTCTTGGATGTGCTTCGTTTTTTGGACGGGCGCGGGCTTGGGTTATCAGCGGATTGGTTTGGAACGCACTACGAGTTTCGATTTCCGCGCATCGGGTCGGTGACCTACAACGATGTGTCGATCACGATTCGCAATGCCATCGAACCTTGGTATGTGATGGGTGAAGAGCCCGGTGCGAGTGGCACGACGCGTTTTGTCGATAGCAGCGTGGAACGAGTCGAAGCCCGGCTCGAGAATTTTAATCCCGCCCGGCACGCCCTGCTTTGCAATGGTTACTCGGTCCCACTTCATGCCACGTCGATCCCGGGGACCTATGTCACTGGCGTTCGCTACCGCGCTTGGCAACCCCCACGTTGCTTGCATCCGACGATCGGGATTCACTCGCCCTTGCGTTTTGAGTTGGTTGATCGTGTGACGCGTTTGTCGATGGGGGGATGCACCTATCACGTGGTTCATCCCGGGGGTCGGGGGACAGATCGCTTCCCCGTGAACAGCTTTGAAGCGGAGTCGCGTCGCACGGCGCGGTTCGACACCAACTCCATGACTGGGGGCGTTTTGAACATCCCTGATCTGCCACCGCCTGCTCACGATGACGCCTATCCGGTCACGTTCGATTTGCTGCGTGTCAGTGTTTGATGGAGGTGGTTGCGCCAGCCGTCTCGGAGAGACGGGCTACTGTCCTCGCTGACGCTTCGGGTTGTGATTTTGATTCAATCGACACGCCCATTCTCATCATGCGTGGTCCGCCTGAAGACGTGGGCTGGAAACCAGTTGCAGCGCGAAGCGAAGAAATCCCAGGAAGACTATAGTAGGGGCGTCGCTAGGCGGGCGCGTCAATTCAGTTACCAGGATCCCGCCTGCGTTCGGAACGAGTTCGAACGAACCTACATGAGGCGGGTACCCAGAGTGGAGTTACATGCGGATTCTGCGTTGACATTCCTCGACTATCAAGCGAGCGGCGGCCATTACGATGCCGCTTTGGACGCATCACGCGACGTGCGACCGGGATGGTCCCGGATCCGGGATTGGATCGATGCGGTCGGGTCCGAGGGCCTGGATCAACGCAGCCGTCAAATGCAGCAAGCGATCCGTGACAACGGTGCCACCTTCACGGTGGAGGGCGACCCGACGCAGCAGAGTCGTCCTTGGAAACTCGCTGTCGTGCCGTACTTGATCGACGCTTCGGCCTGGTCCAATCTGGAAGCCGGCTTGCGCCAACGCACGCGTTTGCTAGAGTCCATCCTGGATGACCTGCTGGGCCCACAGCGGTTGATTCAACAGCGTGTGCTGCCACCCGAGTTGCTTTGGGCGAACCCCAACTTCCGACGTTCCTACCATCGTTTGCCCGTCATGGCAGACGAGCAGGGTCGACGACAACGTTTGATTGTCAGCGCCACCGATGTTGCTCGCTCGTCCGACGGCAATTGGTTGGTGACCGGTGATCGCACGCGAGCCCCCAGCGGGCTCGGGTATCTGCTGGAAAACCGTGTGGTGACCACGCAGGTACTATCCCAACTCGCACGCAGTTGTAACGTGCGCCGATTGGCTGGTTTCTTCTTTAAGCTGCGACAACGCATTCAAACGTTGGCCCCTCGCATGCGAGACAACCCGCGCGTCGCCTTGCTGACGCCGGGGCCGCAGAGCTACCGCTACTTCGAAGACGCCTACCTGGCGCGTTACTTGGGATACAACTTGGTCCAAGGCAGCGACCTGGCCGTTCGTGGCGAACGATTGAACTTGAAAACGCTTGGCGGCCTGATGCCAATCGAAGTGTTGTGGCGACATGTGTCAGACCACAAATGCGACCCGCTGGAACTGGATCCCAATTCAATCGAAGGGGTGACGGGATTGCTGCGAACGGTACGCAGTGGCGTCGTGGCAATCGCCAATTCGATTGGCAGCGAAATGGCGCAGATGCCGGCGTTGGCGCCGTTCTTACCCGCGGCTTGCAAGTTTCTATTTTCGGAGGAGTTGTTGCTGCCAAACTTGGACACGTACTGGTGCGGCGGCGAGAAAGAACGTCGTTTCGTGTTGGACAACTTGGACGATCTTGTCATTCGAGACGCGTTCACCATCAACGAAACACCGCCCCGAGTGGTCGGTGAACTTTCGGAGGAGCAAAAGCGCGAGTTGCGACAACGCATTGAGAACAAGCCCTTCTCATTCGTCGCCCATCGTCGCATGCAACATGCGACAACTCCGGTCTGGGCCGACGGCGCTTTGAAGTCATGGCACGTGTCACTGCGGACTTTTCAAGTCGGCGAGGGGGACAACGTGGAGGTGCTGCCCGGTGGCTTGGCACGTGTCAGCGCCTCACCCAACCAATTATTGGCGTCACCCACAGCCGGCCAATTGACCGTCGATTGCTGGGTCACCGACCCGCAGCCCGATCATCGCGATCTGACTTTGTTGCCAGACCCGACCGCGCAGGTGCCCATCGTGCGCACGGGGGACGAGATGCCCAGCCGTGTGGCCGAACACCTGTATTGGCTGGGCCGCTACGTGGAGCGTTGTGAATCCATCGCGCGCTTGCTGCGTACGACGCTCAAAAGGCTGGCCGATGATTCAACCCCTTCGAAGCAATCCGCCACGGCACGGCTGATTGCGGCACTCGCGGGAGTCGGCCAGATTCCACCGGACCATGCGATTGAAGAGTTTGATTCGACCTTACCTGAACCCGACATCGTGTTGCCCGGCAGTGTGTTCTCACGCAGCGAACCTCAAGGATTGCAGCGTGCCGCCATGGCGATGGTTTACAACGCAACAACGGTGCGCGACCGCTTGTCGATCGACGCCTACCGTATCCTACAACGCGTCTCCGATGAACTGAGCATTGCGCCGCCAACGCAAACGGGCGAAATCGGACCGGCCATCGAGCGGCTCAATCGACTTATTTTTGACCTCTTAGCATTTGCAGGCCTGACCGCGGAAAGCATGACGCGGACCCACACGTACCTCTTCCTGCAACTCGGACGGCGGATTGAGCGGACGCACCAGATGGGCGAACTCATTGCAACCACGTTGGTCGGCGTCCGCAAGAATGACCGTAGCCTGTGTGAAGCCGTGTTGGAAACGAGCGACAGCCTGATGACCTATCACTCGCGTTACATGAATGTCGTGCGACCTGACTTGGTCCTTGATCTCTTGGTGACGGATGACACCAACCCACGGTCGATTGCCTTTCAGTTGCGCGATATCAACACCACCTTGGATTCGATGCCGCGTGAAAACGTCGCGATCGGACTGCAGGACGACCGTCGGCTCGCCCGTGAGATGTTACACCACCTGGAAATGACGCAGGCAGGTGTTTTTGAGGCCAATTCAGATGGGAAACGCACCGATTTGCAGGATTGGCTTGACAAGATCATCAGCGAGCTTCCAAAGCTCTCCGACGCGGTGGCGGCTCAATTCTTCTTTCACACCAGCGCCACGCAGTTGCTGACCGGTGCCACGGAAGCCGAAGACGCGCCAGACTTGACGCGTCAGCAGCGACATCAAGAGGAGGTGGCCGAGTGATGATGCAGGAATCACGTGCCGAACGCGTCGATCGTTATCGCCCCGCGCG
>JBCCYK010000318.1:0-6198 GCA_039189905.1 Planctomycetota bacterium | reverse complement strand
GGCATGGGTGGCGGCATGGGCGGCGGCATGTTTCGCGTCGCTCCCGGTCGAGCTCAGAAAGTGACGCTGACCACCGTTTGCCTCGAGCACGACAAGCCCGAACCGAACCCACGCATGGAATACAAAATTGTTCGCCTCGACGAAGTCACTCAGGATCCGGCCGTTCATCTGCTTTGCGGTGCTGTTGGGCGGGGACAGGTAGCCCAGAACACGGCCCAAGCGGCGGCCTGGCACCTGATGGACAAGATGTCGTGGGAAGAACTCTCGCGCAAGAATCGCGTCGAAAGCAAGTATCGGGGGAACATCCGGTTCTTCTCCCCGCTTGAACTTCGCGCGGCGATGACCGTGGTCGCCGAATGCTCGCGCATGGCACAGGACCAGTCGATGGGCTCCCAGTCGGAATCAGCTGATCATCCGGCGAGCTGAACGCCGCCGGCACGACCGCCTCAATCACGTCATCAGATTCGTGGCGTGACGCCCACAAAAACCGTCTCTCTTGTGAAACGTGCGCTCACGCGAAGTAGCTGCGAAGAAACGCCTGTCGATCTTCTTCGGGTGTCTTGGCAAGCTCGACCATCGAGTAGAGTCGCTTCTGATCGCGGGTTCGCTTTTCTTCGATTTTGTTGCCTGCAAAGGCGGCCAATGTCAGGTCAAACGGATTCTTGAGCTCAAAACAACCGGGCTCTTGGTCACCGGCGATCACATCGTATCGAGCCAACATGCCCAAAGCGGTCTCCAGACGCCGGTCGCTGGCACCGCGTCCGCCCAGCTGTTTGCGGAGCCACTCCAAGCCATGAGCCTGACAGCGCTCGTTATCGTTGGTTAAGCGGTCCGCCAAGGCAGAATAGTAGTCTTGGTTCGGATTGGACCAATCGATGAACTGCATCTGCGTGAGGAGGTCCTGTTGGTCGTACAGCCAAATACAGCGTGAAAGCATCCCATCCCGACCCGCACGACCGATTTCCTGGTAATACGATTCGATGCTGCCGGGCGTCTCAGCGTGGATCACGCATCGGATGTCCTCTTTATCGATTCCCATGCCAAACGCGGGCGTTGCAAGGACAACACGTTTATCACCTCGCATAAACTGATCTTGCACCTCTCGACGCTCGGCTCGATTGAGGTCCCCGTGATAACACGCAACGTCGTGCCCCGATTGCGCCAGGGCATCTCGGAATTCGCACAAGGTCTTGATGAGCGAGAAGTACACGATCATCGAGCCGGATTCGTGTGAGGACCGGTCCTCGATTTGGCTCCGAATGACTGCCAGTTTCTCATCGACGCCAAGCACGGATTCAATGCTCAGCGCCAGATTGGGGCGATCGATGCCGCTCACAACGTTTGTGACATCGTCGGCTGGGATCTGAAGCTGGTCGAGGATGTCTTGGCGACATTCGCGCGTGGCGGTTGCCGTCAACGCCACCGTGACGGGTTCCCCCAAGAGTGAACGAATCTCCCCGACACGGCCATAGTCGGGTCGGAAATCGTGCCCCCACTGGCTGACGCAGTGGGCCTCATCGATGGCCAGGAGTCGGACGTCCCGATGACGAATCACATCGAGGAATTCCCGCTTTCGAAAACGCTCCGGCGTCACGTATAGTAGAGCGTGCTCGCCTCGCTCGATCGCCGCGTAGCGATCCAAACGCTCTTGTCGAGACAAACTTGAATTCACGTACGTCGCATTCACCCCTTTTCTTTGAAGCGAGTCGACCTGATCTTTCATCAACGCAATCAGGGGTGACAGAACGATCGTGATGGAACTCACGGCTCCCTTGAGTAGGATCGCAGGAAGTTGATAGCACAGCGATTTCCCGGCTCCGGTTGGCATGATCACCAAGGTGTGCTTGCCATCTAGAATCGAACGAATGGCGACAGATTGAGGCTCGCGGAGCGATCGCAATCCGAACACGTCATTGAGAACGCGGTTGAGTTGATTCGTCATTCGTCGGGATCATTCATGTGATAGAGCAACCTTCCGTGCTCTTCGAAGACAATCATCTCTTAGTCGTCAACAAACCGGCGGGAATGGCGACGATGGGCGCCGAAGGGTTGACGCTGCACGCATGGGCCGGGCAATACCTCAAACACAAGTTCAACAAACCGGGCAATGCCTACGTCGGAATCGTAAGTCGCTTGGATCGCGTGACCAGTGGCGTGATCGTGCTGGCACGCACCTCCAAGGCGGCATCTCGATTGTGCCCCCAGTTCACGGGCGATCCGGAGTCCGTTGCCAAGGCCCACCGAAAGTGGGCCAAGACACCAGCGACCAAGCGATACCTCGCGATTGTTGACGGCACGGACTTTCCTCGAGAAGGCTCTCTGGCTCATCGGCTTCTGAAGGATGAAGATGCGATGCGAATGCGCGTCGCAAACGCATCCAAGGAAAATGCCCTCATGGCGACATTGAGGTACAGAACCCTTGGCGACTTCGGTCACCAACGGATGGTGGAAGTCGAACTCGAAACAGGCCGCAAACATCAGATCCGGGTGCAGTTTGCGAGCATCGGCCATCCGATCGTGGGTGACCGAAAGTACGACAGCGCTAGCACGCACGCGGTCGGCATTGCGTTGCACAGTTGGCGCACCCAAATCGCACATCCCGTCTCGCAGGCTTCCATGACCTTCGAAGCTTGGCCGACGCACGGATGGCCTTCATGGAGTGCCAAGCTTCGACCAAAGCGGTAACGAGCCCCAAGCAGGCAACCCCACGGCACCAAAGGTGTCGCGGGGTTGCGTTCGATGACGATGAACCGGTGGCCCTAGTTTCTCAACAGTTCCTGAATCCCGTAGGTGAAGAAGGTGCCAAGCGAGAAGTTGAGCAACTCTTCCTCACACTTGTACTGCAGGATGAGCGTGTCACCCGGCTGCACGAGGATTCGTGAGCGTGGATTATTCAGGGCGTCCGTCAGGTCAACCTCGATCGCAATCTGACCATTGCACGGCGTCTTGCGGAGGACGTAGAGAAGTCCGGGCGGCACGCCTCCAACGGATCCCGCACCACCGAACGCACCACCAGCACCTTGAACCTGCGAAGCGATGCCGCCGCCTGCGAGTGCCATCGCTCCGAGCACATCTAAATCGTAGTCACGAGGCAGTGCGAACTCGCCACCCGGGAGAAGGCCACCTGTGTAGAAGACCTCCGCGTCACGACTTTCGATGTAAACAATGTCCCCCTCGTTCAGGACAACGTCCGACGCCGCGATATTGGGAATGACGCCTGGCCGGACTCTCAGTGGAACCCGCAAGATCGAAGGATCTTCTGGAAGCTCGGGTGGGCAGGCACACGGATCTGTCATTGCGGCTTGCTGTGAAGCATAGAACTGTCGCAAGAATTGCATTCTTTTTCGCTTGTCTGCTTCGGAAGCACGCAAGATCTTCACTTCGTTCTTTGCATTGAGACCTGGCAACCCCCCCGTCTCGACCAACGCGTGGAGAACATCATTCTTGTATGCTGGCAGTTTCACCAAACCGCCGGTCCCCGTGCGGTCACTGCCACCGCGAAGGAACTGCTGGCCAAGCTGTTGCTGCAAGAAGTTGTTCTGCTGCCCGCCAAGTCCATCTTCCCGAACGACGATCACGTCGTAGGTTCGTTCTCGAATGATGGTGACGATCGGACGCGCTTTTTCAGGACGAAGAATATCCGCTTCGATATAGGAAGCACGGATTTTGTCGCGGACTTGTTCAAGCGTAAGGCCACGGACTTCGATCGGTTCGATCAGCGGCAAAGCCAGCGTTCCATCTTCCTGAACGGCAATTGGGAAACCGATCGAAGGTGGCAGCGTGCTTTCGGCGTCAGGAAAGTTGACGGGAGGTGGTTCCGGGGGCGCATTGGGCGGGTTGAAAGGCAGCACGCCTTCCACGTAGACCCCGAGGATGTCGCCGGCGTCGAGTTGATAATCACGAGGCGGCTCAATCGAGAGCAACGCAATGTCAATCGGGACCAAATCGTTCTTCGGGGCAGGGAAGAACTCAGGCGGTAGCCGATTTGCAGGGACACCGTCGATGGGCGAGGTCAAGGATGTGCAGCCCACTAGACCAGCGGAGACACCAAGCACACCTGACAGTGCAACCGACCGACTGATTTGTCGCCAGACACTCTTGATAGTGAACGTGTTACTCATCCTTGAACTCGATTTGAAGGCTCGAAGGCCAGGTAAGTGGGAGCGGTTCCGACGGAATCCGCAGTACTTTTGACGTTGTTCTGGTCCGCTGGACCATCAATCAGGGAGCGTCGCTTCCATCACCAAAGATCTCTGCGATCACCGCTTCAATCTCAGAGTCAGATGGCTCTGAAACATTGGTGCCGCGGGGCTCCAACTCGACCGGCGGGTCGGAAGATTTTTCAGGTGTGAATTCGGGTTGAATCGTGGCGACGAGGGTTTCCCTTTCGTCTTGCTCATTCAACAGCGATGCCATGCCCGGTTCACTTTCGGGCAAGGACGGCGTGGTCGTCGTCTCCGGTTCCTCGGTCACCACCACGGGTGTTGTGGCCACCGGCATCGGTCTCCGATCGTGTTGCTCAAACGGTTCTGTCGACGCGCCTAGGTTCGGATCCCGCTCTGGCGGTGCCATGATGCTCTCTATTGGGCCAGGAAGCGCCTCCATCACCGGCATGGAAGGTGCAACCAAATCCCCGCTGGATTCGTGATCTTGCTCGGAGTAGGTAATCGCGCCCGGAACCAGGGTCTCACCTTCTCCCAGTTCGAGGCCCGGCGGCACGGCAACCGGGGCGGGAGCGACGGGCGTGGGTGCGAGACTGCCGTTCATGGGAGACGACGCCACTACGGGCACCGAGTTCATTCGAATCTGATTGTAGTAGGCAACGCCATCCTCTTCGGCGGCTTTCACACCGAGTGGGAAGCCCTCAAACCAGGCGTTCACAGCCGCGTGCCCGTTGCCGCACTGATGTTTCCACCCCCAGTAGCTGGAAGAGACCACCACCGGCGTGCATCCGGAGCCACCGGTTGCAACGTCGAGATAGCCTTCGATGAATCCTGCTCGCAGATCTTTCCAGTAGGGGTGATTGCGATAGCAGTGCTGAACGCGATACCAGGCCTTCTCAGCCATCACCTTGTTGCGATGCTCGATCATGAACTCGTCAAGGCACTCGGTATTGGCAAGCTTGCGCTGAGCATTGCTCAACATCGAGCAGCCGCTACCGAATCCGATCGAGACTCCCAGAACGGTCAGAGCAAGGATTCGTCGGGAACGTTTCGCGAGCCGGCGGCCGGTATCGCGTTTTGATCCAGACAGAGATGCACCGTAGGTCTGGCGGGCGCCGTGCGTCGGTGTGTTTCGTAGTGTTAGTTTCATGCCAACTCCGATTCGAGGCACCAGCATTGAGACCGAGGCTGGTGCGCCAAAGTCTCAAGCGACCCCCATCGACCCCCCTTTTTGGCCGAGTAGGCAGTTCCGCGATCATGAAAGGAATGCGAAGCGACAGCTGGGCTGGCCGCTTCGCTCATCCCTTGTATCGCCTTTCGGCTTATTCCGGATTAGCCAAATCTGCGTGAATTGAGGCTAGAAAGCATTCGGTGGGTCCCGCTGGTTGTGACCTCTTGGCAATCCGTGAGACGTTGCAACCTGACCGAGTGGCTAACAATGACACCAATTTGATCCGGAGCATCCCTGGAAATCGTGCGTGGCGATCGGAATCAACTAACCTTCATTAGCGTCTGAACAACGCAAAATTCATTTCCGTCGAGAGCTCCCTGCCACCGGAACCCAAGCACCCATTAGAAGACGCCGAGACACCTGAGGCTGCCTTTAGTGCGGTCGTCGCCAATTCAAGCGATCACTGGATCGACCAGCGACGCCTGAACTAGGTTGCGTTCCAATTGCCTGCTGGTAGTCTTAGCAAGGTGCTTCGGGGCGGGAAACACTTTGGACAAAACAGTCAACGGTTAGCATGACGGAATTATTAGTCCTCAGCTTCGGCATCTCATTCGCGTTGTCCGCGGCGATCGTTCCGGTGATCCGGCACATCGCGATTGCGATCGGGCTCGTCGACAGCCCGGATGCGGAACGAAAGCTGCATTCCCGCCCGATTGCCGTTGCTGGCGGCGTGGCGGTGTTGATCGCATCCCTGTGTTCGATTGTTGCGATTTATTTCGTAGACCGAGTCGCGGGTTGGAGTTTCCTTCCCGACACCATTCCAAATCGGTGGCTCGTTCTGCTGGGTGGTTGCCTTGCCATTGC
>JBCCYK010000317.1:0-6335 GCA_039189905.1 Planctomycetota bacterium | reverse complement strand
TTGCTCTGGCACGGGGCCGAGTTGGGTCGGAAACGATCTGCCAGCGAGCGACCTTGGCCGTCGAACGTCAACGGACAGGTCATCACAACGAAGTGGGTCCAAATGAGACCGAAACGTCACGACAGCGATATACTAGGGTCGGCCCGCATCAGCGTGGCCGGGGAGGATCTGACACAAGAATACAAGCGCGCGACCCTGACATCGTACCCGCACCCTCCCCGAAATCTCGCCAAAGACTCGATTTCGAACCTCCCGTCGCTACGCGTGGGAGGATGAAACTGGTGGCGATTGACGATGGGCGTCTACATCGTCTTCGAAGTTGCTGTGCTACGATGCCTTCCATGACGCCATCACGCCTGAACCGAATCGTTCACCGCTGGGGATCCATCGCAATTGCAATTCCTACGCTCATCGTGCTGTTTTCGGGAGTCGTACTGCAGCTAAAGAAGCAATCCTCTTGGATCCAGCCCGCGACACGGCAAGGAACAGATCAGCGGCCAGAGATCACATTCGCAAGAATCCTGGAAGTTGCGAAGACCATACCGCAGGCCCAGGTACAGAGCTGGAACGACATCGATCGCGTGGACGTCCGCCCCGGCAAAGGCATGCTCAAGGTACGCTGTCGGAATCGTTGTGAAGTTCAGTTGGACGCCAACTCCGGAGCGGTCTTGCAGGTTGCATTTCGCCGCTCGGATCTCATCGAAAGCATTCACGACGGCAGCATTTTTGGGGACGTTGCCAAACTAGGGATCTTTCTGCCGTCTGCGATGGTGTTGATCGTTTTGTGGGGAACGGGAGTCTATCTTTTCTGTCTTCCTTACCTGGCGAAGCGAAAAAGACGTGGGCTGAATCGCAATGGTGCAACCTCGAGGCAAGTTTGAACGCGTGTCAACGACTGCAACTGGCAGACCAGCAAATGCGTGAGTGTTGGACGTGATCCGTTTATGCTGAGCGGAAACGTTTGCTGTTCGATCGATAAGCAGAGCGAGAATACTCATGCGTTGCGGCGTCCCATTCATCTTTGTGTCCGTTTCCGTACTCTTGACACTGGCGGATACCGCCGCCGCGCAACCACGACCCAACATCGTGTTTCTTCTTGCCGACGACATGGGCTACGCCGATCTGGGTTGCTTTGGTTCCCAAGCGATTCAGAGTCCCAGTCTTGATCGGCTTGCCTCGCAGGGAACGCGGCTGACTCACTGTTACGCTGCGAGTCCGAATTGTTCGCCAGCCCGTGTTGGGATCTTGACCGGCCGCAGCCCCTATCGTGTTGGGATGTATGATTTCGCCCGGTTCAAACTTCGAAAAGGACCCGACGACCTTCAAACGCAACGGCACCGACGTTGGCAAGATCCGTGGCTGGATGAGCGAGCTTGTGGTGGATGAAGCCCTCCACTGGCTCGACACACGAGATGCCGCCAAGCCGTTCGTTACCTGCCTCTGGTTCAGTGAACCGCACACTCCCGTGATCGCCGCCGAGGAATTTCAGGCACGCTACCGGAACGCTGATGCCTTGGAGGCTGCCAAAGCGATGGGCTACGGCGGCGACCAAGTCAAGCGGAAACCAAATTGGAACAAGTTACTGCTCTACTACGGCTGCGTCACGCTGCTGGACCACCACATTGGACGCCTTTTGCAATACATGGACGATCAAGGTCTGGCCGATCATGCGGTTTATCAAGGAAGCGGACCTTGGTCGCTTTGAACTCTTCGATGTGAGCGAAGACGAGTCGGAGACCATCGATCTCGCTCCAAGCGAACCAAGCCGGTTCGAGTCCATGAAACAGAAGATGATCGACCTTCATGCTGAGATTCGTCGTGAAGGTCCCGAATATCAGTTGGGAAGCAATAGGAAGAAGCCATGAGTTGTTTGCGTTCCTGTGCCTTGTTGGTTCCGTCGCAAGCCGCGGATTCGGATCGGGACTCGCAAAGGGTCACGAGAACTGGCAACTTGGACGCCGTCTTGGCGTTGATCAAGATCTCGAAGACCCCGAATACACCCGCGTCAACTACCGGCTGTACCTGAAACGCTACCTAAGGTGCGTCAAAGGTGTCGATGACAATGCCAAACGCCTGATCGACTTTCTGCGGCAAATGGATCAACTCAACAACACCGTCATTGTCTACACCGGTGACCAGGGTTTCTTCCTGGGGGGAACACGACTTGGTGGACAAGCGTTGGATGTACGAGGAATCCCTGCGCATGCCCTTGATCGTGCACCATCCCGCGACCGTCCCGCCAGGATCCACAAACGATTGGTGGATCAACAACACGGATTTCGCGCCGACGATCAACGATACAAGCTGATCTTCTTCTATGGCGTGACACCCGAAGGAGAGGAGACAACGCCGGCTGCTTGGGAGCTCTATGACTTGGAGCAGGATCCCACGGAGATGCGGAACGAGTACGAGAACCCGCTGTACGCAAAGGTGGTCGCGGAACTGAAGGCAGAGCTACAACTTCAGCGTTCGCAGCTCAATGAGACTGACCAAGACTATCCGAAGGTACAGGCGATCATCGACGCCCACTGGAATTAGGCATCAACGTGGCAGTGGCGTCACAAGCAAGTGGCAATTTATCGCACGAACGCGGGATGCCGCGTTTTCAGAACCTCGAACCGGTCTCCGAGTGATCACTCAGAACTTGTCCGCGTCGACATACGCGTTGATCACCGCTCTTTCTCCCTCGATGCCCTTGATGGAGTTGCCGTGTTCCATTCCGAGTACACCATCAAAGTCGTGGGAATGGATGTATCGGAAGACGTTTCGGTAGTTGATTTCTCCGGTACCCGGTTCCTTACGCCCCGGATTGTCGCCGCATTGGAAATAGCCAATCTCATCCCAACACTTTTCAATGTTCGGGATCAAATTGCCCTCCGTGATCTGCTGATGATAGATGTCAAAAAGGATCTTGCAGGATGGGCTGTCAACTGCCTTGCAGATGGAATAGGCCTGCGGTGAACCCTGCAGAAAGGTTCCGCCATGATTGGCAAACCAATTGAGTGGTTCCAAGACCATGACCAAGTTGTGCGGCTCGAGGAGATCCGAGCATCTTCTTAGCAACTCGATCACGTTGGCGGTCTGATAGCCCATTGCCAGCCGGTCACGTCCCGTCTCATCGACATTGCCGGGAACCACGGTCATCCAAGTCGCATTGACGCGGCGTGCCACCTCAATCGAGTCCTGGACGTCCTTCAAAACGGAATCCCAGACGGCGGGGTCTTTGCGAGCGAAGGTGAGTTTTCCAATCGAGCCGTGGGCCACAAAAACCCCCATCTGCATGCCGAGCTCCTCCATCGTCGTCCCGATCTTTTCCTGCAGCTCGACCGGCCGCTTCTTCATGCCGTTGTCTTCCCAGGCGGTGAATCCCTGATCGGCAGCAAACTTGAGCTGATCGATGGGGTCCTCGCCACCGGAGTGCTTAAACATGTTGAAGTGCGGGGCATACTTCAAATGAAATGCATGAGAGGATGTTGGTGCCGCTGGGTCGGTATTCTGCGCGGTAGCTGCTGAAATCGCAGTCGCTCCCGTTGCGGCTCCCGCAGCCAGAAATGCACGCCGTTTCACGATGAGTTTCCTTGATGGTGTGAGATTTGATTCGATGTGTTGTCCGTCACGGGGTAGCAAGGCCGCGGCGGTTGCGAATCACTTCAATTCATTCGCATTGTCTGATCCGCGTTTGGCATTTTCTCCGGAACCGCCTGACTCACGTTCCCGGTCGCTGCCCATTCGGCACCCCGTTGTAGCGTGACGGCGAAGCCGACGCAGTTCATCTGGCTGACATTGTCACCCAATACGGTGTGAAAAACGCGCCCCTGGCCATAATTGACCGTGAACAGGACAGGCTCATTCTCTCCGGTTCCTCCCGTTGCCTTGTCCGAGTACGCCGTTGCGAGCACTCGCAGGTTCTCCGCAGGGCCGCGGAGTCGGTCATAGAGCTCGTCAGTGACGTGTCGCCAGCGGCTTGGTATCCCACTCGTTATTGGATGGTTCGCGTCGATGGTCTCAACGACGTACTCATGCTGCTTCCCATGACTTCCACCGCGACCCGGCGACATGTCACGAACCACCTTGCCATCACGGTAGCGGATGTAGGGTCCGTCTTTCTCGTTTCGCCCACCCCAACCGCCGAGGCCGGTGATTGCATTGTACTCCTTCCATTTGGGAAACGAGTTGTTGGCCGCGTGAAAGACCACCACGCCACCGCCATCGCGCACATAGTCAATGAAATCCTGTTGTGTTTCGCTTGGCCACTCGCGTCCGTTGTAGTTCAAGACCACCACGTCATACTCAGCGAATTTGGGACGGAAGCCCGCGGTCTCCTTCGGGTGACTTGTAGCGACTTCGACCGCGAACATTCCGGTTTCCCGGAGATACGCGTCCAGGACCGGTGTCGTTGCTCTCCACTTGTGATTGTTTTGGCCATCGACGATCAAGGCCTTCAACTTGGGATCGTCTGCGGTCGCAGATACGACCATCAACAGTGCAAAGGCAAGAAATTGACAGAATCGGTTCAACGTCGTTTTCCTCCTCGTATCTGGCAGTGGGGGTGCCGGGCGTTGGTAGCTCTCGGGCAACCGTCCTCCCATTATCGGTTCCTTTGCAATGCGATTGCAAGTAGAGGGTTTGCGGCGGCGTAGCGGCACCGGTCGTTCAAATCCGGCTTGATTGACGATAAGGTACTGGACAAAGAGATACACTCGTAGCGTTGACCGGGCATCGCCTGGTGAGCTAGTGACTCGTCCTCCCGATCCGACCGAGAAGAGAAATCATGGCATTGACGATCATGCGACGCATCCGGTTTTGCGCCGGTCACCGATTGCTTCGGCACGGTGGTAAGTGCGAACACTTCCATGGTCACAACTACGTCGCGGATTTCTTCGTCGAGGGTGCCGATCAAGACGAGGTGGGACGCGTCTTCGATTTCTCAGAGCTGAAAAAGCGTGTCAAAGGATGGCTTGACGAGCATTGGGACCACTCGTTCTTGATCAGTCACGAAGACGAGAATGCCAGGCGAGCACTTGAGCTTGTGGAACCATGCCGCTTCTTCGTCCTGCCTTACAACCCCACGGCAGAGAACATGGCGAAGTACCTTCTCGAGGAAATGTGCCCGCTGGTCCTGGAGGGGACCGGGGCCATGGCGGTCCGAGTGCGAATCTGGGAGACCGAGGAGTCCTACGCAGAAGCCAGTCTCGATAGCGACTCCGGTTTGGCATCGGTTACCTCCGTTGCTGGTTCAGCAGAGTATTGATTTATTTCTCCGCGATGGCCGCGATCTTCTCGGCTGTCGTACCAACCTCATGTGGTGCAGGGCGGATTCCCCGTGCTGGATTGCGATTCAAGGAAAAAGCATGATTCAATTGTCCGGCGAACAAAGTACGCAGAAGCTACCCGACATCCAGTCGACGGGCGACGCTCGTCGTGTCGCGATCAACAAAGTGGGTGTGACGAACATTCGCTATCCCATCTCATTGCGAACACCAGGTGAGGGGAAGGGCAACACGTTTCAGAGCACGGTTGCCAACATCAACATGTTTGTTTCCTTGCCGCACTCCGAAAAGGGAACGCACATGTCGCGTTTCCTGGAGGTGCTCAACGAGCGACATGAGGAACTTTGCAGCGACTCACTGGCGGAGATCGCGGTGGCGATGCGTCAGAAGCTTGAGGCGAGCGATGCGTTCCTCGAGGTGACCTTCCCGTATTTCATTGACAAGACAGCGCCAGTGACGGGGAAGTCAGGCAAGCTGGACATCGATGTGACCTTCGAATTGACCAGCGGCACGGTCGATGACTTTGTGATGACTCTCAAGGTTCCCGCGACGAGCCTTTGCCCCTGTTCAAAAGAGATCTCGGACTATGGTGCGCACAATCAGAGATGCGAGATGACGGTCAAGGTGCGGGTCGCGGAAGGAGTCAATCTGTGGATTGAGGAGCTCTTCGGGATGATCGAGCAGTGTGCCTCGACGCAGGTTTTCTCGGTCCTTAAGCGGCCTGATGAGAAATGGGTGACGGAGAAAGCCTATGAGAATCCCAAGTTCGTCGAGGACATTGTGCGTGACTTGGCCGTCACACTTCGCGATGACGAAAGAATCGTGTGGTTTCAGTGCTGTTCAGAGAACTTCGAGTCGATTCACAGCCACAACGCCTATGCGATGGTCGAACACGACAAGAGAATCGAAGCGGGCGGCTGACGGACGCCTAGCCGCCAAGACTTGCTTTTCGGTCCTGAGTCTTGGCAGGTCACGTTGGCGGAAGAGCGGGCCAAAGTGGCCGCGTCGGTGGCATGGAGAGTGGGGATGCGGGTTCCGACAAATCTGATCACCGGCTTCCTGGGC
>JBCCYK010000316.1:0-6440 GCA_039189905.1 Planctomycetota bacterium | reverse complement strand
TGAAATCATCGCGTTCGATGCTTTCAACACCAGCACGGGCCGGTTCGAGCTGTCGCATGTTTGATCGGCATACCATCTCACTTTCCATTCGTCATGGCATCCTGTTTGGAGTGGGAGTCGCGCTGTTCTTGCTGGCGCTGCCGGCATGGGGAACTTCCCCTGGTCTTCAAGAACGATGTGGTGATTGCCACACCGGCGAAGGTGCGGAAGGTGGCTTTCAACTCGACTCTCTTGGCGACTTTCCCAACGCCAAGACGATCGGGCTCTGGGTGACCTGCGTCGACCGAATCACGACCGGTGAGATGCCGCCCCCCGATGCGGATGAATTAACGGAATTTGAGCGTGAGAAACTTCTTGAGGTTCTCCGCCGCATCATCTCAGCCCACGACAATGGGGCCCGAAAGAATATCGCCAGTGTCCCGCGACGCTTGAACAATCGGGAACTGGCGAATAGCCTCCGCGATGCTCTGCTGATTGACCATGTTGGAACCCACGATCCACTGGGTGGGCTACTCGGTGACACGCTCCACGAGGGTTTCGACACCCACGCGGAATCGCTGGCCATCAGCGAGTATCACCTCGAACGGCTCGTGGAAGCCGTCAGACGGGTGGTGGATGCGACGATCCTCGATGGGCCGCGTCCGCCAACGAAGACGCTTCATATCACTGCCGACCGGATGGCGATCAAGAGCCTTGGCCAAGGAAGACGCCGTGACCGTCGCGCCAGCACTCCCGAGTACATCGACTTTGCGGATCCCCGCTTGCACCTCTACTTCGACGATTTCAAGACCGTGCCCACATCCGGTCACTACGAGATTCGAGTCGTGGCCACGGGGAAAGATCGCAACGTCTACCCATCCGAGATGACCGCGATCTGGGACAACGATCCAATCCAGATGGACTTGCATCTCGGATCTCGCATCGACACCTTTGAGTTGCCTGACGAAGAACCAGGCACGTTCGGAGTCGATGCCTGGCTGGGGGCAGGGACCAGGGTCGAGCTTCACTTTCCAACCGATGGCCTTCGACTTCGCAGCAATGGCAACTTCAAGTTTCAGTACGCGATCGCGCACGATCATCTCAAGAAGCACGATCCAGAGACATATCGGCATGTCATCAAGAACGTCGTTCCAAAGTCGCGTTCCCGCAACAGCAACCCAGGTCACTGGAGTCACTGGGTGGATCACTGGCAGGGGCCACGCCCCCGAGTCTACTCGGCAACGATAAGAGGCCCGATTTTCCAGCAGTGGCCCCCAAGCCGCACGACACGTCTGATTGGCCGCCAGCCGTCGATCGAGGGTGCCGCGAACATCTTGCGACCGATCGCGGAAAGGGCATGGGGGCGTCGTCCTCGCGATGGCGAACTCGATCCCATCATCGACTTGGTGCAGCGTTCCCAAGCTGATTTGGGCGACGTGGGCGCGCTCAAGGAGGGCATCGTGGCGATCTTCACGACCCCGGCTTTCTGGTTGACCCATCGGGACGAGGGGACGCGTGCGGACCGTTTTGCAACCAAGCTGAGTCATTTCTTGGACAGCACGCTGCCATCGGACAGGCTACGACAGCAGGTCCGAGATGGAGATCTGGATTCACTCACAGGAGTCCAATCGATGCTCAGGACAAAACTGGCAGATCCCACTCAATCGGTCTTCTGCGATGTCTTTCCCGCGTCTTGGTTGCAACTGGATCGCATCAACTTCATGGCTCCTGATCCCGATCAGTTCCCCTTGTTCAGTCGGAAGGACTACAGCGCGGACATGATCGACGAGGTGAAAGCGTTCTTTCATCACTTGGTTCGTGAAAACCGCCCCATCACCGAATGCCTGACGGCAAATTACTCCTTCGTCAACGCCGATCTTGCCACCGTTTACGGGCTCGATGCATTTGAACCCGATTCAAAGTTGAGGCGTGTGACATTCGAAGATGGACGACGCGGTGGTCTGCTGGGGATGGGCGCGTTCCTGACGCTGACAGCCGATAGCTTGGGCACGTCACCCATCCATCGCGCGGTTTATGTGATGGAGAACTTTCTCGGGATTGAACCCACGCCCCCGCCGCCCGATGTCAAGATTCAAGAACCCGACGTGCGCAGCGCTAAGACGATCAAGGAGGTCTTGGCTGCCCACGCCAGCGATGACAATTGCGCGAGCTGCCACCGAGGCATCGATCCTTATGGGTATGCCTTTGAGAACTTTAATCCCATTGGTGCCTGGCGTGACCGCTATGGGGATCCCGACTCCAAGGCTGCTGGGAGTCCCATCGATGCCTCATCGGTGTTTCGGAATGGCAACACGTACAACAATATCATCGAGTATCGCGCGCTGATGGCGTCGAAAGAGAACCAAGAACGATTCATGCGTTGTTTCGTTAAGAAGTGCTTGCTCTACGCCAACGGAATCGAGCCCAACGATTTCACCGAAATCGAACGCATCGTGGTTGCCGCCAAGGAGGACAACTACCGTTTCATTGAAACACTCGCACGGGTCATCGATAGCCCTCTTTTCCGTGGGCGGGACTAGTCGCCGAGTCGCGTTAGCGACCGGTTACACGCTTCAACGGAATGTGGATGTTGGAAGAGTGCTTCTTGTCTTTTGTCGGCTCGGCGGCGCAGAACAAGACACTTGGCATCCCATTTTCGAACCACAACTGGGGCCGTTCCAGCCGATGGAACGATTCTTCGTTGCCATCCTCCCACCAAACAGTTCGCTCACTTACCAATGGGGATGCGGCCGGTTGCCAGTGCAGACCGTCGACAGATTGAAACAGTGCCAAAGAGTCCGAGCCAACCCCGTTGAAGTATCCCCTGTGATCATTGACGATGGCCCAACAACGGTTGTCCTGAGCCCACACATAGGGATCTTCTGCGGGGAACGTCACACCAGGCGCGGTGAAGATCGGCCGCAATTGCTTTTCAAAAGGACCCGTGGGCGACTTGGACGTCGAGGCGAGATGGACCACCGGACCTCCGGACGGAAGCGGTCTGTGTTTTCCAACCGCCTTGTAGATCAAGACGTACAAGCCATCATCCCGTCGCAAGATGGATGGGTTGCTGACCATGAGCGCGTCGGGGGCATCGTCGTTGGGGCTGACATCGATCAACGGTGCCTGGTCGCGTTGCCAAGGTCCGCTCGGATGATCCGCGACGGCGACACCGATGCGTTGGTTATTGCGATGGATCATGTTGAGTTTCACCGTGGCTTGCCCGTCGCCAGAGTTGCCCATGTAGTAGAGGTAGTACCTCCCATCAAACTCGTGAATGGTGGGATTGTGCGTGCACAATCCATCCCAATGGGCAGCCCCCCGCGCTGGCAGAGCGACATCCTCGAAGCGATAAGGCCCCAGTGGATGATCTGATATGGCATGCGCGATTTCAGAATGCGTCACCCACGCCATGTGGCCCAATTCCCGGGGCCAACGACTGTAGAACAGGTGGCAGAGACCATCGTTATCTCGCACCATGCTGGCACCCCAAATGTACCAGTCCTCATCGATCAACTGAGCGTGCTGAGGAACCGGCTGTTTCATCGCACCAAGGTTGAGCTCACGAGTGCTTCTTTCGCCTCGGGAGGCACGTTCGATAGTCTCTGTTCGCGTCATCTCCTCTTTTTGGACATTCTCTCCGTGGTTGTCACGGAAATGGGGCGAGCGATTCTTCTGGTCCCAGGCCTCGATCAGGCCGCTCAACCGTTGCACGGTTTCGGGCTGTTTATCCGCGAGGTCATGCCACTCGCCCGGATCCGCCTTGAGATCGAAAAGTAGTTTTCGATCCTTGTAGCGACTGTCGACCAACTTGAAGTCACCATCACGAACCGCAAAGCCGAACGCGTTGCTCTCGACCGCGTAGCGCCAGAACAACGTTCGCTTGGCTGGTGTTTCATCGGGCTTCGTGAGCCTGGGGAGAAGATTGATCCCATCCAATTCGTCGTCTGCATCTTGATCAACACCTGCGGCGGCCAACACCGTTGGAAACACATCCAGCGCGGTCATGGGGGCGTCGTTGGTTGAACCAGCGGGGAGCCGGTTCGGCCACGTCATCACAAAGGGAACACGGATGCCTCCCTCGAACAACATCCCCTTATGACCTCGTAAAGGAATGTTGGAGGCATGCTCTCGCCTTCCACCGTTGTCGCTCAGGAAGATGACCAGGGTGTTGTCGGCAATCTCGGATTCGTGCAACTGCTCCAACACACGTCCAATGCCTTGATCCATACCCGCGACCATAGCACCGTACACCGCGCGGCCACCCTCTTGAATATGCGTGACTTTCTGCAGGTGCTCCTTGGTAGCATGATCGGGCGCGTGTGGCGCGTTGTAGGCCAGGTAGAGAAAGAACGGTTCGCTTGCATGACGTTGGATGAATTTGACGGCTTCCGTTGAGAAGTCGTCCGTCAGGTAGTGCAGGGATTCACGGTCCACGGGATCATCACCGCGGTGTATCCCAAGCAGGGGATCCCGTTTTCCGAGGTCACCCCAATAGCTGAAGCCGCCAGCGCTGAAGCCAAACCACTCGTCAAACCCACGGCGATTGGGCCAGTAGCGTCTGTCATCGCCCAGGTGCCATTTGCCAATGGCGCCGGTCACGTAGCCGGCGTCCTGGAGTCGCCCGGCCAGAGTCACTTCGTCCAGTGGGAGTCCGGTGACCGGAAGGTCGGACGCATGCAACTCCGGCATCGGATTGCACTCATGCCCGAATCGCTGCTGATAGCGTCCCGTCATCAATCCGGCACGACTTGGGCTGCAATAGGGGTGGGAAGCGTAGCCGTTTGAGAAGACCACGCCCGCGCCGGCCAACTGATCCAAGAACGGCGTCGGGATGTCCCGGCAGCCGTTGAATCCGACATCGCCATAGCCCAGGTCATCGGCAAGAATCAGAACGATGTTGGGAGGCGTGGCTGATTCGGCTCTTGCCTGCGGTAACAACAGGATTTGTAGCCACAGACCGACAAACGTCATGGTCGCCCGAATAGCAACTCTGTGTTGCAAATGAACTGAGAATGCAAAGCGGAAATCAGTCTGTGTCGAGGAAAGCAACGGAATCATGTTGCATCCGACTCTTCTAAGTGCAGGCATTGATTACTCGTTTCGATGTCGCGCCCTGCCGTGAAATGCAGTTTCATCACACGCACAAGAGATCCAGAGGAACGCGGTTGGTAAACCCCACAGCCGTCCGCCGGCGCCAGGGCACCGCAGTGTGCTGGCACCTTGGTAAGGACGGTGAACGCGTTCGAGGCGATCCGGTGGGTCATCTTCGTTCCACCTTGCTTGGATCGATCGCACCTCGTTTGAATCGCTGCTTGATGACCCAGGTTCCCATCGGCGTCGGGTTCGGGGCTTGCGTATAGCTGGCGAGGTCGTTGACGTACACAAATAGCCCGTCGCCCTCTCGCTCTACCGTGGTGACTTGGAATTGCTGCCACTCGCGAATGATGGTTTCGATGGCTCCTGATCGAGCTTTGTGTTCGATTCGCTTGCGTGGTACTGGCTTGCTGGCGACGATCACTTTGACTACCTCTCCGACACCGCATTTCTCGTTTGCAAAGACCTGTTTTGCGATCGCGTGCTGCTCGGGTGATCCGACTTCCGTGGGCAGTTCGCGGACCTCTGCAGCCATTCGAACTTTGTCGGCGTAGGTCGCCATGTAGTCTCGCATGATGTTACGTTGAGGCGACCGGGTGATGGGCAAACCCATTTCTTGTTCAAGCCGAGTTGCTTGCTCGATCGTTCGGAGGGTCCTGAGGTGATCGGCTTCGTGCTGTTTACGCATCGCTTCGTTGCTAAATGCGTAAGTAGTCTTGATTTTCGGACTTGGGCAATCGGTTCAATCGCTTTTGGATTGTTTCGAGGTCGCTTCGCATCCGAGTTCGTTGCTTGTGACTATCTCGATAGCGAGTGATGTCGAGTTGTAGCGATTCAAGCTGGGAGGCAATGTTGACGAGATCAGGATGAGACCGTGCAGCTTGTTTGACAGATGTACCCGAGCTTGAACTTGCGTTCGCTGGTGGTTTCTTGGCATCTCCCGTGAGTGCGTTGATCGCCCTCAATGTCTTTGATAGACGCGATTCCACGTACTTGTATTGCTCGCCATCGTTTCTGGGGATGCGATTGAATCGGACGACGAGCTTTCCGTGATCACGCATGAGACTGCTCGCCCGCGATGCGTCCCCTGGGCGTGCTTTCTGAACCCAATGCATCAATGACTCGATCCCGTAGTCGATGCTATGTAGTTTGGCATCGGTGACCTTGACCGGCACGGTATCGCTTTGGGCATGGGTCGATCTGACAGGCAACATCAACAAGATGATCGTCAGCAAGAGAGGGAAAACACGATTTCTGTCGGGTGGCATGATCTTGGTCTCTGTTTGAGGACGGACGGCGATGACCGGTCGAAACCGGGGACATGAACTGATTGCGAAAGCCACCTGTTCTGGCCAGGAGAAAAC
>JBCCYK010000315.1:0-6509 GCA_039189905.1 Planctomycetota bacterium | reverse complement strand
GTGATACGAGCGCAAGGCGCTCGCCACGTCGGAACGCCCGCTTCACAGCGTCTTAAGATCAGGAAATAGATTGATGACAAGATTCCGAATCCTTTTTCTCCTTCTCAGCGTTCTCGGGGCGACTCTTCCGGGATGTGGCGGAGGGGGCAACGAGGTGATTGAACCGGGCGAAGGCTATCAGCTGACTGAGCAGGAGCAGGCGAACCGCGAACGTGCTGAGAAGTTGCTCGCTGAACAGCGACAACAGTGATCATTTGAAACTTCATTTCAGATTCACGATCAAGCCACCTGCTGTTCACGTCCTTTAGATCAACCGTCGCAAACGTATTTGTATTTCATTTTCCTCCATTGGAGAACTTTACATGGTCTCTTCCAGCGGTCGTCGCATTACGTCACGAGCTGGGTTCACACTTGTCGAACTTCTTGTCGTGATTGCCATCATTGGTGTCCTCGTAGGTTTGTTGCTGCCTGCGGTGCAGGCAGCGCGAGAAGCCGCCCGGAGAATGAGTTGCAGTAACAACTTCAAGCAAATCGGGCTTGCTTTTCACAATTATCATGCCGCCTACAACCAGCTTCCAACACATATGGGCGGTACCCATCGATCCCCATCGACGGGCAGCTGGTTCAACGAGTACGGGGACGATTGCAACATGATGATGCTGAGCGTTTTCGTGGGCTTGACGCCATTCTTCGAACAACAAGCCCTCTGGGAACAAATCAGCAATCCCAACACGGTTGATCTCCAGAATCCCGGCACGATCAGGTCTCCCGCCTGGCCCCCGATGGGGCCTACACCGACGGATGAGGACAACGAGGTTCGAAATGGCCCGAACGTTCGAAACACCGCCTACGCCCCGTGGATGACGGAAGTCGCGACGTTGCGTTGTCCGAGTGACCCCGGACGCGGTTTGCCGGCAATGGGACGAACGAATTATGCGGCTTGTCTCGGCGATGCGCTTCACCTGACTGACAATGGATCCTTCTGGTTCAACCTTCGCGGCTACCCACCTGAGTTCCATAACAATAGCGTGACCAACTTCCGGGCATCGGGTCGCGGCATGTTCCTCGCACGGGCCAAGACCGCGTTCCGTGATGTCCTGGACGGTCTATCCAACACGATCATGTGCGGCGAAATCGCCACCGATTTGGGGGATCGTGATATCAGAACACTTCCGCATTCGTTCCCTCCCGGAACTTTTGGCGGATTGCGAGACAATCCGACGGTTGTGCGTGGTGACATCGACCCAAGCCGGCCACAGTTCTGGCTCAGCACGGTGACCGATGTGCTGGCCAGCAATCAGGGGCGGGGCTATCGATGGGCAAGTGGGCTTCAGCCTTACTCCGCAATGAACACGATTCTTCCGCCCAACTCGGAGACCTGTATGTCGCTCGAGGATACGACACCTGGCGTTCTTTCGGCCAGCAGTCGTCACCAAGGTGGTGTCCATGTGCTGATGGGCGATGGGGCTGTCAAGTTCATTACGGACTCAATCGAAGCGGGCAACTCCAGGAATGGCACCGTCGTTCGCTGGGGCACGGGCACACGTGCTCCCGGAGCTCCGAGTCCCTATGGTCTCTGGGGATCGCTCGGCACCCGGGCAGTGAAAGAAGTCATTGATTCAGAATTCTGATTCAGATCCAGAATGTAGCTGACAAAGTCCGGGGTGAATTCAAGTTGGAGGACGCCTCGGGCTTTCTGACCCACGTAGCGGATCGACGACGATTTTGGGAATCGGTTTGCGCGGTAGGTCCGCTGTAAGACGCAGCGCTCACCAGATGGTGCCACCCACCGTCTGGTGCACTTAGTTAGGTGATGCCGCGGCCAAAGCTAGCGGAAGCTTGCTTTGCGAAGCAGAGTGTTGCAGATGGCGTTATTGGCTCGGATCGTTTGCGAAATGCGGTGGAAAGACTCGTTTCGCAAGGAGGATTTGCACGACCGATGGAGGCCTTGGCATCGATGGGCTGAGGCATCCCCCCTCGGGAAGGGTGGAGGAGTATCTGGGGAGGGACGCTGCGCATGATTGGCCACAGGACTCACGCCGCCTGGTGGAAGGAGGAGATGATTTCATGCTTGTAGAGGTCGTACTGCCATGTTGGTTGAAACACAGAGGCACAGAGATCACAGAGTCCCTTCTGCGCGCAAAGCTCTGTGATCTCTGTGCCTCTGTGTTTCCAAACTCCTGAACGCAGATGTCTTTGCCGCGCTAGGCACAACTCGGCGGAAGCGCTCTCGCCCGTTGCTTACCGGCCGTACTCTGTCCGTGATTCCAGTGCCAGTTGGAACATCTGTGCCATGGTCTTGACGGTTCCGTGCAGCGGAACGTCTTCAAACGCATCGATCCCGACGTAGCGTTTCAACTCAATCAGCCCGATCGTCACGCCCAAGCGATTCTTCATCGCCTCCACCAAGTCCAACGCTTCTGACTCGGTGAGTCCAAGCGACTCAAGCGACTGGTCTGGCCGAACGCGACTCTCATCGATCTGTTTGATACTTGCGACAACTTCGACAATCTGTTCGGTCAGGGTCATGCGAGTTCCGTCGCTCCGCAACGCCAAGTTGGGCAAGCGTTCTGCGGACGGATCGCGATAGTGTCGCATCCGTTCCTCCAATCCAGGCGTGCCACCGTCGGCTTTCTTGAATGCCTGAGAAAACCGCTCGTCGGCACGATCCGTATCGCCTTGGCGCTGAGCGATGAGGCCCTGTCCAAAGAGGCTCTTCGCCGCGTTGTCAGTATGGCCGATGACCGACCGGGCCGATCGGGCGCTTTCCAGGCAAAGCTCGTACTGCTTGATCGCGCGGTCGTCGTCCCCGGCTACCACGAAGCAATCCCCCGACATTCGATGGAGCATGGTACGGATCATAAATCGATCGCGTATCTTCCGATCAGACATGCTCAGCATCGTGGCCAAGCGAAGCACGTCGATGATGGTGCCGTAGTCATCGGCGGCGTTACCGAGCAACTCGCCGGCCTCGGCGAAATCTCGATCACCTCTGAGCGTAGGGTCACGCGCGATTCGGCAGAATTCCGCCAGAGTCCAATCACCGACTTTGAGTTTGGCGAGACGACGCCCACACTCGGCGCGTGCCTGATGGGCGCGTACATAGTCCGTCGTGTATTGGCCTGGCGGTTTGCCGAGCTCTTTGGCCTTCTTCCAATCCTCAATGGCCAGGGTCATGGCGGGGATCGCGACCGGGAGTTTTTCGATCGTGGCGTCCTCTTCTTTGAGCACGATCTTCGGAAGAATCTGCGCCCGAGTGGCGTAGTCGAACCAGTTTCGATCCCTCTCAAGCTTCAGCACATTTGTGATCGAACGCACCGCAGCAAGGTAATCCTCCGCGACCATGGCTTCGCGCGTTGCTTGTCGCATCAGTTCCACGCCGGCGACATCGTGAACGCTGATCCAGGTGGGCGTTTCAGTCGTGATCTTCAGTCTTTCGTCATCAACCTCCAGAACGTCGTAGACCGATCCGCGATTGGTCTTGCCGACAATCTCGTCATCAAGGAATAGCTTGGCTTCCTCCTTGACGACAAGGACTTGGTTTCCAGGACGGAGAATCTGAGCGGGAAGCGTATCTTGTGCCTCGAGCCGACCCTCGGAGCTGACGATTCCAAGACTGAAAGCGGCGCAATGCATTGCAAACGCCAAACAAGAGTAGCGCACGATTTGGTCCTTTCGAGAGGAGTCGGTGGTCTTCGATGGGATCCGCCGCGCATGCCGCTATCGCGATGCAGCTAGCGGTTGGAGCATAGCCTTGAGGCGATCACGCGGGAGAGCTGCGGGCGGCTAAAGCCTGTACTCCAACGGTACGACAGTGCCGTTCGGGTCAGCCGCGAATGCCAAAGCGTCTGGGAGGTCGCGTGCCTGATTCGAAACCTCTTGTTCGCTTTTGGACGCGATCGTCTACGAATTAAGAATAATCAAAACTCCGCCGAAACGGTTTCACTTGACGCGCGAGTTCCCAGGGCGCCCCAAAGGCCGAACGGACTTCGGCTGCCCGCTGGGAGAGTGCTGTCGATACCTGACTGTAGAGCACGGCAAAAGACGGTTGTCTGCCGGGAGTTGCCTGATTCGATGGAGTCGGTCACGAACTTCACGGCCCCATCGGTGAGCAAGATGTGGGCGCCTCCTGTGTGTTGGCTACTCGGTGGTGCGACACCGTAGGTGTCGCTGTGACCCACTTGGCACATCTCAGAATTCGGTGGCAGGATCGTGTTCATCTGGCTTTGTAGGAGATGGAAGGCCGCCCAGCGGTGCCCACGTTCCGAGGCCGGCACTCGCGCTGTCGATGTCCAAAATCGAGGCCGAGCCGGGTCGAGCAAACCATTGGCCAAAGCGCGGTCCTCGCATTGCTTGGGGTTCCTTGCGATCGCCGCAAACCCCCCCTTGGCATTCGTGAACGTGAGGGAACGCTTGTCACGATCTCCCAGGCCGCTGATAATTTCACCCGCCGCAATCGTGTTGGACAGCCCGTCTTGGATATCACGGAACCGCATTGCGGATCGGGGGACAAAAGCCCCACGCATCCCACATCGAGTTCGCTCCATCTGGCGTGAATCGCTTTCGTAGAACCAACGGTTCGCCTGCCAGATGGTCGATCCTCGCTCGGCATCGTAGAAACTGTCACCCGTGCAGGCGGCGTAGTTGGTTCTTCCCATAGATGGCAATCCAAAGCCAGGGTCGCTTGGGCAGCGGAACGTGGTCACATCCGTCATCCATGGTTCGTAATCAACCGTCGTCGTTGACAATGACGGTCGAGGTCCGAACGCGGGCCAGATGTCGCCGTCTGGTTCGACAATGGGGTTGCTGACAGCTTCCCAAAGGGCCTGTTGCTCAACAAAGGGGAGCAAGCCGACAAGGTAGCTCAGTTCCAATCGCGTGAAGCCGCAGCCGATGCCAATCGCGCTGCACTTGCTTTCAGCTGCCCCCGTCGCGTTGTTCGATTCGTTGGTTGGTCCCACCCCGTGTACCGGCAACTGGTTGTATGCGGCGTGGTAATTGTGCATCGCCAAGCCGATCTGCTTGAAATTGTTGCTGCAACTCATTCGCCGTGCTGCCTCGCGCGCCGCTTGCACGGCCGGAAGGAGCAGACCGACCAGCACGCCGATGATCGCAATCACGACAAGCAATTCAACAAGCGTGAAAGCGTCGCGCTGTCCACGCGCGCGAACACGCGACAACAACCATGGGCGTGCCATCCTAAAGAGGTTCCTTTCGAGGGACTCCGACATCATTGGGAATCCCTCTCGGCCCGTTCCAACGCCGACAATTCTTCTTCGGCCTTCATTGCCTCGGCCCATTCAGCCACTTGTTCCGGCGAGCCTTCGACAACAGTCGAGCCCGAATCGCAACCGTTTATGACGCAAATGGCTATCACGCCAAGAAGACCAAATCCGAGTAAACCAATCCGATTCGTGAGCACATCATCCTCTCTTGTTTGGCCAAGTTGGCGACTCTCCGGATAGCTTCGTTAACGCCCTTGCAGCCATCCGAATGCCCTTGCTGCTGACTGCATTCACGATAATAGCAGTTGAACCGCCAACGGCACGCAAAATTCTACTGTTCGCTCACCGAACCGACGCCTGCACTTCGTGGAGATCGTGAAAGTGTTGCTAAAAGAGTCCACCTGGTTCCAACTCTGGATCGTCTTCCGTGTCCTGGAACACAGCATCTGCAGCGCTAGCCCAAACGACTGGTTCGGAATGAGCGGTCGAGACTTCGTTCGCTTGATCCGCTTGATTGAGAAGGTTGATGGTTCGAAGTGCATCCAACGCGGTAGCCTGACCGTCGCCGGAGACGTCATAGAAATGGAATCCATCGTCTGCAAGGATCGTGTCGATGTCTCCTGCCAGGTCGGTGTCCCCGTGCTGATTGAGACGATTGATGATCAACAAGGCATCAAGCGCCGTGACCTCGCCATTGGCGTTGACGTCGCCCGCATCCAAGGGATTCTGCCAGGGCGAGTTCGCTGACAGCCGCAGCGTGACGTCACCGTTTGAAAGCACGTGAGTGGGAACACCGTTGAACTCGGACGGCTGTTGGACGTCCCAGGAAGGATCGATGATCAGTTCATCGCTCGCATCCGCACGCACATAGAGTTCATTCCGTTCGTCGGTGACACGACGCACGCCGTTGGGTTCCAGTGTCAATCGCTGCGACCCGTTGCCAACGGTGTTGATGACTTCCACGTCGAATACCTCCAGCCCGCTGGTTGCCAAGGCTGGAAGCACACCACCCACGACCCACTGGCGTCCAATCTGAGTCAGCTCGAGGGTGTCTTCACCTTGCCCGCCACCGAAGACGACGTGCGTGTCGCGATCGATGGTCAATTGGTCATCGCCGCCCCCCAAATTGATTCGAATCGGTTCCAGTCCTCCCGTTGCTTCGATTGCGACGGATTCGTTGCGGTCTGTGGTCATTCGCCCTGCGACGCTTGCAGATGTTGATGAGCTTGCTGAGTTGGTTGTGAAGTTTGTCAAGACGGGGGATTTGCTGCCGCGTTCGCCTTT
>JBCCYK010000314.1:0-6519 GCA_039189905.1 Planctomycetota bacterium | reverse complement strand
GGCTGAGCCGTATCGGCGCGCCGATGACCTTGATGCCGATCCGGGTGTCATTGAGGTTTGCGAACAACGCCATGCCTTGTCCGCCAGCCTTGTGGGCGATTTTCTGGCCGACTGGGTCGATCCCTTGAGCCCTCACGTGGAGCCCATGGGGCCGCTTCCCGCGGGCGTGCCCGACGGACAGCCATTGCCCATCGCTGAAACGCTTCCCACTTACGGCTTGGAACGATCCAACAGCGGTAGCCCCGTATCGCCGCTCGACATCTCATTGCTGAACCCCGCCGCCGAATGGCGAAACGGATTGCTCGGTGGCGCCCCGATCGATGGAAGTGGACAGACCGTCGCGATCATCGACAGTGGTATCGCTTACGACCACGTCGCGTTGGGTGGCGGTTATGGCGCGGGGCATCGCGTGGTCGGTGGGTGGGATTTTGCTGAGAACGATGCGGATCCTTACGACGACGGTCCCGAGGGATACCACGGATCCCATGTTGCCGGCTTGGTCGGCGGTTCCGGTTCCACTCCGTCCGGGAATGCATTCGCCGGCGTAGCGACCGGAGTCGACTTTGTGGGCCTCCGCGTCTTTGATGACTTTGGCAACGGGAACCTGGATTGGATTGAATCGGCGTTGCAGTGGGTTCACGACAATCAAGACACGTTCGAGTCACCCATCACCACGGTGAACCTGTCACTGGGCACCGAACTCAACGATGGCAATCGCGACAGCGCGATGAGCCTGCTGGAAGATGAGCTCCAATTGCTCTACGAAGACGATATCCTCGTCTTCGCTTCGACGGGCAATAGCTTTGACCTGACGGATCATCACGACCCATCGATCGATCCGGTGTTGTATCCCGCGTCCAGTGAATGGGTCGTGGGTGTGGGTTCCGTGACCGAAGACGGTGATCTGAGCAGCTTTTCGCAGCGTGAAGATGGGATCTATGGTGTTCCTGGGCAGGCACTTCGCAGTACCGTCCCGGATCACCTGTTTGGCGCCGATGGCTACCACAACGACTACGCCATCATGACGGGCACGTCGATGGCATCGCCACAACTGGCGGGTGCTTCCACGCTCATACGCCAGGCCTTGCTGGAAGCAGGACTGGAGGCCGGATCGGATCAGATCCTGCAACACATGGAATCCGCATCCAGCGAGCATGTGGACTCGGTCACGGGCATCACCTATCGCACCTTGGATTTGGACGCCGCGCTCCACACGATCCTTGGACAATCCGAGGAGGTCCCCGCGGGCTCTGACGCTAGCGATCACAACTTAATCGACCAATTCGTCGGTTCGGACGGCACGGATGAAATCGAGTTGGATCTTGCGTCGTATGTTCCCGGCGAACACCCCGAGCTTCAGATTCAATCTGGCGGGGACGTTTATCGCTGGCGTTTGTCGGGATCGGGCACCCAGGACGCGCCCTACGTCTTGGATGGTGGCAGCGGGGGTGACGAACTGAGACTGGTGGGTACCGAAGGCGCGGAGCGACTGCTGTTGGGTTCCATCCACGGCGACACGCCTTCGCGCCTCACCTTCTCCGGTGGCGTGATTGAACTCCGAGGATTCGAAAGCGTCACGTTCGTGGGAGGTGGCGGCGTCGATCGGGCCACCCTCTACGATTCCCCACACGATGACACCCTGTTGAGCAATGCCACCGGGGCGACACTTTCAGGGGTCGGATTCGAGTACGTGATCGAAGATGTTGCCAATATCTACGTGCACGCCAAAACCGGTGGCAACGATGTGTCTCATCTCACGGACACGGCCGGTGACGATGCCTTGGCCGTGCGACCCCAGTTCAGCTCGTTGCGCAGCGATGGCCTTTTCCGAGGCGTCTATGGATTCGAAGAAGTCTATGCCTACGCCGATCAAGGCGGCCACGACACCGCGGATCTGGGCGATTCCGAACGTGACGACGTGATGAACATTTCCCGCTCGCGCAGCATGATCACCAGCGAGGGTTATCGGGCAACGGCCTTCGGATTCGAAGACGTCGTGGCGATGGCGTCTCGCGGCGGTGATGACTTGGTGCGCATCTATGTCGACGACCCTGGCGGCACATGGCACACCGCCGATTCGATGACGCAGTGGATCGGCAGTGACGGCACCGCGCGTTTGGCTCGCGGTTTTGAACGTGCAGAAGCGTTTGAACGCTTCGACAGTCATCCCCAGTCGTTGTTCGGCCCCACACCCGCTGCCGATGACCTTGTGGCTGGGCCGCCAACGGAGGAATCCATCGCGGCGGACGTGTTGGCGTTGCAGGAATTCTATGAAGAGCTCGGTCGCGAACCGTCTTAGGCATCTGCCGGTGAACCAATGGCCAATTGCATGATGGCCTGTTCGGTCATGCCGCTGCCATGCAGTTCCCCCGTCACGCGCCCGTCGGCCATGACCAACACCCGATCCGCTAAGGCAAAGACCTCCTCCATCTCGCTGCTGATCAGCAGAATCGCCGTCCCCGCCTTCGCCAGTTGATCAATCAGCCGATAGATCTCATCCTTGGCACCGATGTCCACGCCTCGTGTGGGTTCATCCAAGATGATGAATTTGGGGTTCATGGCAAACCACTTTGCCAAGGCAACTTTCTGCTGATTCCCACCGGACAACGCGCCCACCAAGGCCTCTTGACCCGCAGCCTTGATCTGCAAGCGCTCGATCAACTCCTCGGTGAGCTTTGCCTGCCAACGATGATCACGAAACCAGCGAGACGCAAGTCGGCCCATCCCGACAAACGTGGCGTTGTCACGCACGTTTGATGCCACCAAGACGCCGGTCGTCTTCCGATCCTCGGGAACCATGGCCATGCCGGACTGAACGGCTTCATCCACCGATCCGGACAGTGTCTCGCCGTCCAACCGAATCCGACCCCCGGCCATGGGGCGAACGCCAAAAAGCGTTTCCGCAAGCTCACTGCGACCGGCCCCCACCAAGCCGGCGAGCGCCACGATCTCGCCAGCGGACACCTGCAGGGAGATCTCCGGTGCGTCCGCGTGTTCCACACGCACGGCGTCAACCTGGACTAGCGGTCTCGCGGTATCCCGGTCGATTGGCACGGCCACCCTTCGTCTTCCGGACAAATCACGCCCGACCATCGCAGCGACCATTTGATCATGCTCAATTTGCTCGCCAGTCAGTGTCGCGACATGGCAGCCATCACGCAGCACTTCCACGCGACTGGCCAGTCGCTGTATCTCACCCAAACGATGTGATATGTAGATCACGGCGACACCGTCCTGATTCAGTTGTTCAATTAGTTCGAACAACGATTCAGACTCTTCTGCACTCAGACTACTGGTGGGTTCATCCATGATGACCACGGACGCATCGGTTGAAAGGCACCTGGCGATTTCCACCAATTGCTTTTGCGCGATCGACAGGGATGCGAGTGGGGTTTGCGGGGCGACGTTCAAGCCGATTCGCGTGAGCAGTTTCTCGGCAGCCTCATGCATGGCTGATCGATCAAGCAGCCCCATCGCACGAAACCACCGCGCACGGCTCATGGAGCCACGCAAGGGTTCACGACCAAGAAAGAGATTCTCGGCCACCGACAAGTTGTCGTGCAGATTGAGTTCTTGGTGGATGAGGGCGATTCCCAAGTCGATCGCGTGGGCAGGGCCGGCCAAGATCACCGGTTCACCGTGAATGAGCACAGTTCCCTCATCGGGCGTGACGATCCCGGCCAAAGTGCGCATGAAGGTGCTCTTGCCCGCGCCGTTCTCGCCGATCACGGCCGTGCACTGACCCGCCTCAAATGACATCGACACGCCGTCCAATGCCTGCGTGTCGCCGAACCGTTTCCTGATCGATTCGGTTGCGAGTATCGGCGTGCTATCGATTGGCCCGGCCGTTGTGTGGGACGGTGAAGCCGACGAGGATGCGGAATCACCTCGCTTGCCCGCTACATTCGACCCGCCCGCGAAACGGCTCATGCCTGTTTGATAACGCCCAGGATGGGCTTCTCCAGCGAATGCAACTCCGCGATGACGCGCTGCATCGAAGGCGAGTCGCCAAACCCGCGCCCCGGTGTGAGGACAACCGCATCCGCTTGGGAGCAGATGGTTTCGGTCGTCAGCGGATCTTCCGATAGAGGAACCGGAATGAACACGTAGTCTGGATTAGCGACACCCGCGTCGTTCGCCACTTCCGTCGAGTCAGGGCTTCCCGAAACTTCCGGACCGGCATGCTGCGTCGCGGGCGATTGAATCACAGCATCGTGAAGCCGTTGACGACCGAGCTCATCACCACGCAGGACCATCGTGGTCTGTCCGAGCGATGCCGCTTGGTCGCAGAATGCCTGGATCAAATCCGCGTCTTGGTCCCCGCCCGCGATCGCCAACAGGCGCGACTGGAATCCGGTAGCCGGTGCCACATCGTCGAGTCGTTGTAGGGTCCGCAGGGCAAGGCGTCGTGCCTCGAGACGCGCCTGTGTTGGGTCTTTCGCGGCCCGCCGCCGCGACGGTCTCACGCCCACCACGGGAAGCCCAAACATCGAGCTGCCGCCGGGCTGGTTCTTGGCTGCGTCGCGCAGCTTGACCAGGAACAGCGGACCGATCAGCAAGCCCGAAAAACCGACCAAACCTGCGGCGAAGATCGTCATCAGGTTGTTGCGAACCCCATCGACGACCAATTGGGAATCCTGAGCGATCACCAACTCTTCGGTGTCAGCGCGGTTGGCCTGGGAGAACGTCTCTTTTCGAATCCTCAAACGATCAATTCCAGAAGAAATCTCATCGATCTCTTCAATCAGGGGATCCGCTTCCTTCCGGACCAATGAAAGTTCTAACAAACGGTCTTGGCGGTCCTTGAGTTCTGCTTGCAGGAACTCCAAAGTACCATCGGCAGCACGCTCGGAACCTCGCAACATCGCCAGCGTTTGCTCTTCATTGCCGGGTTTGCCCAACATGCCATTGGTGCCAAGCAATGCGTTCGCCGCCAGCGGGCTCTTGGCAACCAGGTTGGCCGTGCGATCTTTGATGCGCGCGTTGAGTTGGTCGAGCTTGACCTCCAGATCTTGCACTTGCTCGCTTTGCTGGGCCAGCAGCAATTCCAGTTCGCCGCGCGTTTTCTCGAACGCAGCGTCGCTGATCAGTTTTCGAGCGTTGAGGGCTTTGGCACGGTCGTACTCCTTGCGTTTGTTCTCCAATTCGACCTGGAAACTGGCGAGTTCTTTTTCTCGTCGGAGGCGATCTTCCAAGAGGATCCGCATCTGCATGTCGTAGCCAACTTTGACGGCGTCGGCATCCGCTTCGAGAGATGCTCGCGTCAAACGCTGCGTCGCCGTCTTGTCCGTGGGCGCCACGTAACCCGCTTGCTGAACGCCACTTGACGACGCGTTCTCATCGGAGGGCACGCCATTGGTTGATGCGAGAGCGGCGACGCGATCCTCTTCCGTTTCGTCTAGATCGGTCATGGCAAGCATGGCGGAAAGGCTTTCAGCTTGCCGCTGGCTTGCCAACTTGCGATCCAACGCCGTCTCAATACGCCTTCGGTAATCGCTGACGGCTTGCCGCAAGGTGGTGATCTCAGCGATGAGTGACTCGCTGGATTGAAAACCGCGTCCGACAAGCAGATCTTGCAGTGTTGTCGTCATATCCAAGAAAGAGTCTTCCTCCGCCACCAACTCCGTCTCGACATCAGCCAGGTGTTGATCCAGGGTTTGTGATTTCAGTTCCCTGGCTCGCGCGATGAATCGCTCCATTGCCAATTGGACAATGTCACGCACCTGCGCCTCGTCCTTGCCGACATAGGCCACCTTCATGGAAGACTCGCCCAAGACCTCGAGTTTCAAGCGACGTTTGAAGACTTCGATGTCGTCTTCCATTTCGAATGCACCATAGATCTCCTTGAGCAACTCACTGCCGTCCAGACTGGCAGCCAGATTCCTCAGATCGGGCGGCACGTAGTAAGGCTCCGTCGCCTTGTTGGAGACATAGAGTATCTTGCCAGTGTAGTTGTACTTGTTGCTCTGCAAGAAGTGAGCGGCCGCACCGGCCGCAACCGCAGCGACGACGACGGCGGCGACAAGGTAGACCGGGTGTCGCAGAACCCCTCGTATCGCCAATTCCAAAGGTGATTGGATTTGCAGTTTGATCGGGCGTTTCGGAGTGTGCACGTGGGAGATTTCCGGTTCCGAATGGGACGAGACGGCCTCGTGGCACCGTGGCGGCAGTGCCGAAGAGCCAGAGCTGAGGCTTGGCGGGGAGGACGATCGAGTCAATCTGATGGCACGGCGTCGGCGATGCCAGCCAAAATCCCCCTCGCGATCATCTCGTCAGGCTACTAGGCCGGGATGGCTCGTCAAGGCAAAACAAAGCGGACGACGGGTGTTTCATGTGTACCGGAGGCACAGTCGCGACCTTCGAAGCATTCACGAATAAAAACGGCAAGCGACAGCCACGAACGACTTTCACGCCTGCCAGGAGCGGCCGTTGCTTCGGGGGTGCAGCCTGGACCGCTGTTCGCTGGAACGCCGCTATTCTAGACTGCGTTCTTGCATCGTGCTGGCGAATCCGGCTTGG
>JBCCYK010000313.1:0-6578 GCA_039189905.1 Planctomycetota bacterium | reverse complement strand
GTCGACCAGATCTTGCGGTTCGGGGCCACCGAAGTACTCGGTCCAATTCGCGGCCAAAGTCTGCGTGTCGGGCACGAAGCGTTCATGCTTGCTTGCCTCGAACTCGCTTTCGAGCTTCTCCGTTCGCTGCTGGCTGATTTCTTCCGCCTCGTCTTCGGTGATCTTGCCGATCTCCAAGAGACGATGGAGGTACTGCTGTCGGACGCCGGGACGTCGGTCGATCTCCGCGTACATGATGGGCTGCGTGAAACGCGGCTCGTCCCCTTCGTTATGCCCCCAGCGTCGGTAGGCATACAAATCGATCACCACATCCCGCTGGAACTCTTTGCGGAAATCCATGGCCAGCGAAACAACCTGGGCCACCGCTTCCGGGTCTTCTCCATTGACGTGGAAGATCGGGATCTGCAGCATTTTGGCCACGTCAGTCGCGTACGTGGTGCTGCGTCCTTCGTTCGGCTCCGTCGTGAAACCGACTTGATTGTTGATGATGACGTGCAGGGTGCCCCCGGTGCGGTAGCCTCCCAGCTCGCTGAGATTGAGAGTTTCTTGAACGACGCCTTCCCCTGCGAAGGCGGCATCCCCATGGATCAGGATGGTCAGCACCTCGTTGCGGCCGCTGTCGTTCCGGTTGTCTTGTTTGCAGCGAGCACGGCCCAGCGCGACCGGATTGACATATTCCAGGTGCGAGGGATTGAAGCACAGGGAAATGTGGAGCGTTTCGCCGGCCGCCGTTCTCCAATCGCTGCTGTATCCGAGGTGATAACGCACGTCGCCGCCCCCGCGGCTCAGTTCGGGTGTTGGGTCGTCGAAGGACCAAAAGATGTTCATGGCCCGCTTTTTCAGAATGTTGGCCATGACATTAAGGCGCCCGCGGTGCGCCATCCCCATCACCACTTCCTTGACGCGATGCTGGCCCGCCTTTTCCAAGGCCAGGTCCAACAAGGGGATCAGGCTTTCGGCGCCTTCCAACGAGAACGTTTTCGCGCCCACAAATTTGCGACGGACGAACTCTTCGAAGATCGACGCGTCAGCCAAACGCGTGTAGATCCGACGTTGCACCTCGTAGGAAAGGTCCAGCCGGTTCTCCGTCGTTTCCATGCGTTTTTGTAGCCAATCGCGAATGTTGCGATTGTCGATGTGCATGAACTGGGCCCCGATGCTGCGACAGTAGGTCGACTGAAGCTTCTGGAGGATGGCATCCAGTGTGCCACCGGAGACATTCTCCAGAATGCTGCTGTCAAAGGGCCGGGCTAGATCATGATCGCTAAGCCCGTGCGATGTCGGTGACAATTCCGGGCACTGGTGTTTGAACAGGCCCAGCGGATCAAGCTGCGCGACCAGGTGCCCGCGCACGCGATATTCGCGAACCAGCTGGTCCACTCGGTCCTGAATGCGAGCCAGCCAGAGCGCCTGGTCGACGTGTTGATCACCCGTGCTACCATGCTGGTCAGGTTCCGTGGCGCCGTTGGCCAGGGCCGTCTGCCGGCTGGCCGAAGGGGAGCCAACGGACGCCGTCGGGCCAGAAGCCGCCGATTTGCCTGACGATGATCGTTCGGCAGTTGGCGGAGCCGTGGTGCCCACCATGAACTGCTCGAAATACTGCCGCCACGTATCCGATACGCTGGACGGATCACGCACATATTGGACATACAGGTCGTCGATGTAGTCCAGGGAGTAGCTGTTCATAAAGGTGTGGAACAGTCTCGCGGGTCGCATTGGCCCCGGGTTCGGGACCGCGCCCTTTGAGAGCAAGGAGGGAGGATTCGTGGGGCCGACTCATTCTCCATGGTCAACCGCACGAGGCATCAGATGTCGGGCTCTGCGAACACTGTAGGTAGTTGCTCGGCGGACGGGTAGAGATCACCGGGTGAAGTTTTTCGGATGTCCGGCTACGATCGCGGAATATACAGCCGCGGACTGCGGAACACCCTCCCAATTGCCACCTGTCACCCCTTCGCAACACACGCCATGGCGGTTTTGATCCAGCTTCGCGACGCTCACAAGCGGTATGGTGATCAGGTCTTGCTGGATGGGGCCGAAGTCTCGTTGGTGGACGACGTCAAAGTGGGGTTCGTCGGCCGGAACGGTGCCGGCAAGTCCACGCTGTTGCGTGTTTTGCTCGGCAACGAAGAGCTGGACCAGGGTGAGGTCATTCATCATCCCAGCCTGAGGATCGGCTATCTGCGTCAGCACGATCCCTTCTTGGACGGTGAATCGGCCCTCGATTTCTTGATGCGTGACAGCGGGGCGCCTGACTGGCAATGCGGTCAGGTCGCCGGTCAATTCGAGCTGAAAGGGCGTTATCTCGAGGGCCCCGTCAAGGCTTTGTCAGGAGGCTGGCAGACGCGTGTCAAACTGGCCGCCTTGCTGCTGCACGAACCCAACCTGTTGATGCTCGACGAGCCGACGAACTTCCTGGATCTGCGGACCCAGATTCTGCTGGAACACTTTCTGCGCGATTTTGGCAAAGCGGCCTTGATCGTCAGCCACGACCGGGCGTTTTTGAAAGCCACTTGTTCCCAAACCCTGGAGTTGGGCAAAGGCAAGTTGACGTTGTTTCCGGGCAAGATCGGCGAGTTCTTGGAATACCGCGAAGAACGGCGTGAGCATGACCGGCGTGTCAACGCGACGGTGATCGCGAAGCAAAAGCAACTCAAGCAATTCATCGACAAAAACCGCGCCAACGCGTCGACGGCGAGCCAGGCACGCAGCAAGGCAAAACAGCTTGCTCGCCTCGAGACCGTTTCAGTGGAGGTGGACGAACCGACGGTTCGGATTCGAGCGCCGCGTGTGAAGCCCCGCAGCGGGACCGCCATGCGATGCGAGGATCTGACGATCGGTTATCCGGGCAACGCGAAGGAAGGCCTTGCAACGCACCGCGTGGCCCAAGACATCCAGTTGGAAATCGAGCACGGCCAGCGAGCAGCGATCGTGGGCGACAACGGGCAAGGCAAAACGACGCTGTTGCGAACCTTGGTGCACTCGCTGGAACCCATTGACGGTCGCTTGAAATGGGGGCACGGGATCGACATCGGGACGTACGCGCAGCACGTTTACACCAGCCTGGATGAACGCCAAAGCATCCTGGAGCATCTCGAGTACGCCTCCGATCCCCAAACCACGCGTCAAGACGTCTTGGCGATGGCGGGGGCACTGCTGTTTCGTGACGAGCAGATTGAGAAGAAGATCAAAGTGCTCAGCGGAGGAGAACGAGCGCGAGTTTGCATGGCCAGCCTCCTGCTGGGAACCTCCAACGTCCTGGTGCTGGACGAACCGGGCAACCACCTGGATGTGGAAACGGTGGAGGCCTTGGCGGATGCACTGAAGGCCTACGAAGGAACGGTGATCTTCACCAGCCACGATCGTCACTTCATGGCCGCGGTCGCGACCAACGTGATCGAAGTCCGTGATGGACGCGTGCGAAACTATCACGGTAGCTACCAGACCTACTGCGAAGCGGTCGAGAAGGAGATCGACGAGGGCGAGCGACAACGCAACGCCGCTGCCGGGAAGGGTGGGAAATCAAACCCACCGGGGCCCGCCTCCATCGGCAAGGCAGACCGAGACGACCAAAAGCAACGCCGCAAGCTGGGCAAGGAAATCAAGAATCTGGAGCGGAGAATCGCCAAGCTGGACGATGAAAAGCGGGCGTTAAACGACCAGCTTCTAAAAACAACCGACCCCGACGACGCGGTCGAACTTCACAGCCAAGTGAAGGCCATTGAAGTCGAGCTGTCCGAAGCCGAAGAACGATGGATGGAACTCAGCGAAGGCCAGTGGTGAGGCCTTGCATTCTGGCTCAACCAGCCGCTTCCGATGTTCCCGGCGCTAGGTCGCTAAGACCCGGCTGAATGCGACTTCGCAGCCTTCCAACAACCGCAACGACATTCCGTGATACTGACGTCGGAACTCCTGGAAACATCACCGGCGGTTCCCCGCTTCGTGTCGCGTTCCGCCGGCCGGCATCCAGCCCTGGGTTGCGACGGCATCCTGGCCGTACTGCAGCGGACTTCGTGTCCGCCGAACAGTCAAACACTGTTTGACTACCGAGCTACGGCTTAAACGGCGGCGGCAACGCACATTCGACTGGTGAGTCCAATGGTTGTTAAAAGCCTCGAGTCTGGAAAGCGTCCCAGCCCAGAGCCCCGAATTGCACGCCGGTCACATGGACGACGCCAGCGTGATAAACGTAACCAATCACATACGGAAACTGACGCATCGGCTTCAGACGAGTACGACCAAACGCTACCGCGACAGCCTCGGGATACCGGGCAAAGAAGTCAAACGTGCGGATCAATTCATCCCGAAAATCTGCCGCGACCCGTTCGCCTTTATCAGCGTAGTAGTCGCGGGCATCGCGAATGTCCTGCTTCGCGTCCGGTTCGACGACTACACGAGCAGCACTCATTGGCCGAAAAGTTCTTCGCGAACCTTGGGCCAAGGCTCGCCCCGGTTGGGATTGGCAAAGAAAGCCTCTTCGCGACTCAGAAATTCTGCCTTCAGCTCTTCAGATACTTCAAGAGCGCCCTCGTTGCTCAAACGCTCAAGCACAGAACTGACGATTGCCAACTGCACGTCTTTTGGTAGCGATGCAATGCTCGCAAGAACTTCTTGATGGGTCATCAGCGACTCCTGGGGCTGGTTCGCCGAGTTTACTCGGCCAGCAAAGACCCGTGAAGCTATCAAATTCCGTGTAGCAGCGTTGTGCCGACGTGCAGCGGGAATTGCTGTCCCGCCGAATTCGTCGTACTCGGTCCGCGCGACACGGTACGGTTCGGGTTTCCAACCGTACCCGGTCAAGTTGTCCGTATGCGTCTTCGGGCACTCCTAGCGAGGTTCGGCGTTAGAGCGTGAACTTTCCCAGCATTCACGAGGCGAATGGGCGTGGCAAGAGTGCCGCAAGAAGTTGTCAGCGTGTTTTGATTTCACCAAAACGCTTTTCGCTTCGCGCGCGGCGGCGCGCGAAGCGGGTTTCGGCTTTGGCAGTGTTTTTTCTGCGCGACATTGCGTCATTTCTTCTTTCGCTTCAAACGCTCGTCCCCGGTCGGGTGCGTTTTCTGGTGGACTTCTTTCAGGCGTCCAAGCGTCATGTGGGTGTAGATCTGGGTCGTATCAAGGCGGGCGTGGCCCAGATACGTTTGCAACGATCGCAAATCGGCCCCATTTTCCAGCATTAGCGTCGCCGCCGTATGGCGAAGAAGGTGACACGCTCAACGTTTGTCGATACCCGCTGATTGCATCGAATCGCGAACGATTCTCGCGAGCGCCTCACGCGAAAGCGGCGTGCCAGTGCGCGCAAGAAACAGCTTGTGATCGCCGCGGGTGAGGTTCCACTTTGATCGAACATCGAGATGATATTTCTCGATCCATTCGAGCGTTGAAGTTCCGATTGGAACGAGCCGATCCTTATCGCCTTTGCCGTGACGGACGTGGACGAAACCGCGATCGGCCACGAACTCCGATGTCTCCAGGTTCAACAGCTCGCTAGCGCGAATCGCCGTTGAAAAGAACGATTCGAGGATGGCTCGATCTCGAATACCGAGATCGGTGGTAACGTCGGGTGCGTTCGGCAACGCCATCATTTCGTCGACTGTGAAAACGTCCACGATTCGACGCTTTCCCGCACTTGGTATTTCGAGTTTCAGCGATGGATCACGCTCCACGATTTCGTGCTTTGCCAGCCAGCGACAAAACGACCGCAAGTCGATCAGCATGTGAGCCTGGAAATTGACGTGCAGCGGTTTGCCCGTGCGTACGTTGAGGTGGTGATAGAGGCTCGCGGACGATTCACAAAAGCCTGCTGTGCCTCACTCCAGGTAACGACCAAGGTCCATCGCCGAATGAAAGACGCCGAGAACCCGAATCAAGTCTTCAGAAACCACGAGGTATGGAATGCGATAGTGACCGTAGAGAACCTCGCGAACTTCTCGATCAATGATTGGTTCGTAACGCTGACCAAGGTGAGGGTGCGTCGTGAGCAACTGCACCTTCTCGTAGATCTCAATCACAACCTTGGTTGCTGCTGCGGCATTGTCCTCGGCGATATAGTCGTGGACAGCACGCAACCTGTGTTCGGCCTCGGCAGTCCACTCTATTTTTGCCATGTGCTGATGCGTTCTCGCAATTCCGTATTAGAAACAACTCGTCCCGAGTTGCTGTCAGCAAGCCCTCGGCGGACCATTTCCGCGTAAGCTAACTCACGCAAAATGGATTGGAAGCTAGCATCGGATGGTTGGCGAGCGATGACGTCTGCAGCGGCGTCTTTATCTGAAAGCGGAGTCGGCGTTGATGTTGACATTCGTTTCTCCCAAAAGCATAGAACCGCAGTTTACCTCAGGAATCGCATGGATCCAATGCCGACGCCGGTCAGTCATACCGTGTTTGACCGACCCGGTAGGATTTGCGTTTTCAATCGTACCCGGGCAAGTCGTCCGTAGGCGTCGAAGGTGAACTCTGGTGCCGTCCAACGCGGCATCGTGGATGTTGTTGTCATTCACGAGGTGAACGGGCGCGGCAAGAGAGCCGCAAGAAGGTGCCGGCACGGTACGATTTTCCCGGAACGACTTTCGCTTCGTGGG
>JBCCYK010000312.1:0-6589 GCA_039189905.1 Planctomycetota bacterium | reverse complement strand
CGATTTTCTCCACTACGTTCTGTAACAGCGGTTCACGGCCGACGAAGATTGCTTCGAGTAATTCCGGCGCAGTCTGGTTGGGCGAGAATTTCCAAATGAACTGGTCGTCCGTAAACCGTAGCTGTTCGATGGCTTTGTCTTGCTGCGATTCACTCATAGCCCGCGATCCAGCTTCCACCAGCGACGAATCAATGGAAAGCGAAAGCGATACGTTCCATCGGTGTCGCGAGACAGGTAGTGATCGGCGTCCATCAGTCGCAGCAATCTCAGCAGATCGTTGCGACTCTCAAGCGTCGCATCCATGCCTTGTGCATCATCTAGAATCTGGTTGACCGAAAGTGATTCGGACGGATCGTCGGTCCTAGCCAGGGCATCAAGAATGATGGCGACGTTGTCGGCATCGTCGTTGGAGGGGTATTAGGTGGTCAGTCGATCGCGGTAGTGGGCCAATTGCCACGGATCATTGGCATCAACCAACTGACGGGAGACAAAGTCTTGGATGTTGTCTTCCGTTGCCGAGAGCTGTTCGAGGCGAAGGCCGGCTACGACGTGGTGAATGTAGTACGGAAAGTAGTCGACCTCTTCCGCAATGGTCGCTGCTGCCATCGATTGGTCAGGAGAAGGGATTTCTTCTCCGATCAGCAGATCCGCGGCTAGCTTCTCTGCGTCAGGCGGTGCCAGCGGAGTGACGGTCATGTGGAACATGTCGTTCTTGGCCGACGTCGGAATGCCTGCCTCCGAGAGCAACCCAAGGATATGGTGAATTCCGATCGACCCCGTAAAGACGACTCGGAACTGCCGATGCTCGATGCGAAGGCTTCGAATGGTGTCCAGCACTTCGGCGGCAACACGGGGTCCGTCATCCGCGCTTCTCAAGATATTGCCTAGCATGTACGGGACTTCGTCCCAGAAGAAGACAAGCCGTTCAGACTGTTCGGCTTTCATAAGATCCTCGATTGCCGAGGTCAGTAGCTTTTTCCAGGTTCGCCCTTTCAGGTTGACGTAATCGGTTTCGTTCTCTTCCAGCAATCGCTGGATGAATCGTTTTGCTCGTGTGGCACTGCCAAGGAATTGCTGAACTTCGTCGTACACAAGTTCAGCGAACTCCTGCGCCGAGTGAAGCTTCTCCAGGTCCTTAAAGACGGGTCGCCAGCCGTTACGCGGCTCCGCCTGCATCTTCAGGAGCACCTGTGTTTTTCCGATTCGCCGTTCGGCATTCAGCAGGATGCTCTGCGATTCCAATCGCTCCCACATAGACTCGATGAGCTGATCGCGTCCGTAGACCTTGTCGGGGTCAAGGTTCCCACCCGGATTTGCCTTCATACCGCTATTTCCTCTGTTGTTGAGCAGCTAAAATATGTTTCAAATCCGACATGTGTCAATATTGAAATATATCTTCCGTTCAAAATTTGCGGCGATTCGGCGAGAGTAGGGGCGTTATGTGAAGCAACCACCTGGGTCTACGAGGCAGAGATCAAGCAGATCCAGAATTTGCGGTTCACAACCATGCCCGGTTTCGCCGCTTGACTACTCGTTCAGTTATGGATGCCCGCTCCGCCGTCCGACGCCGGAAGCGGCCCGGCTTCATTGAACGAAGCGAGTTGTGATGGCTCTTGCAAGTGATGAAGGTCTGATACAGGGATACGTTCCTGATTGCATGTGACGAACTGATTCCGTTGTTCGATATCGTGACGTCATGGAATGCTGGTCCGCATAATTGTTTAACCGGCAGCCGCAGACGCACACGTTTGCCCGATCACCACGTACGCCTGCGGCTGACGGTTAAACATCAATACGGCCTCGGGACTGAAAATCAACAGGCTGCTAGTCCTGACTTGCGATATCGACAAGGCACTTGAGGGGAATGACTCGCTCACGCTTCGGGTTGGGATAAGATGCGGCTCAAGGCGCTCAGCGTTGTCCGATGGGGCGCTCGCGATCTTGTTTCGTTCGCTCGTGGTGGGAGGGGTTCATGAAAGAGAGGAAGTGTTCATGACGGAAGGCGGCGGCAAACCTGTTTTCCTGTGCAATGGGCGTGGCGCGTTAACGCTGCGTCTTCCGTCGGATGCCTCGCCCACGATGATTCGCAAGCCATCGATGCCCTTGCTGGATGATCCCGACGCGGCGGTTCGTGCGGCCTTGGATCATCCGATTGGAACGGACAAGAAGTGAGTTCCCGGGTTAAGGGAGCAGGCCGGATGCGCACGAACGGCTTGCAGTGCGATCTGCGACATCGCGCGTCCGGTGCCAAAGCATCTCACAATCACGACTTCATGTCACACCGCGCTGCCAGCAACTGCAATCTGGATGCGAACCCATTGCACGAAGAGCAGCTCCAAATCGTCAAGATGATCGGGGGTGCCTGGGCGCTGAACACCGTCATCGATGAACAGCTTGTGGAAACCGCCGGCTGAAAACGAAGTGCGGCCGAGAGGACTCGAACCTCCACGCCCTAAACGGGCACTAGATCCTTAGTCTAGCGCGTCTGCCAGTTCCGCCACGGCCGCAAATCGTGGCCGCACAGTCTGGACGGGTCAGGGGTGGTCCGTCAACCGGGTGATTCGGCTTGATTCTTGCGGATCGCAACCGCCGCAGACGATGCAAATTGCCGGATGAGCTCGGGAGATTTTGTGCCCTTGGGCGCTTCGACACCGCTGGCGACGTCAACGGAAGACGCGTGGCTATCGCGAACGGCGGCTTCGACGTTTTCCGGTTTCAGCCCCCCCGCCAGCGACCATGCGACGGACGAAGCCTCCAAAGAACCGGCCCACTGACCGATCGTCGTGACATCCAAACGTTGACCGCTTCCGCCGTACTGGGAGCCCGCATCGGCATCGAACAACAGGCGCACGCCCAAGTCGCGCCACGGCGTGATTGCCATTTGGATCCGCTCGATCGTCAGCGGACCCGCTGGCAACCGGATGGCGCGAACCACCGAGATCTCATTCTGGAGCAAGTCTGCCGCGAATTCGGGGGTTTCGTCGCCGTGGAGCTGCACCGCGTCTAACTGACAACGCTGCCGGATGTCCCGCAGCGTCGGCAGGTCCGCATTGACGAAGACCCCCACTCGCTTGAGTCCGTGCTCAATCGATCGCTTCACCAGGGCAGCGGTTTGAGCATCGGCAACATCGATGCATCGGACGCTGGGCGGAAAGAAGTTGAGACCGACGCAATCCACACCAGCATCGGAACAGAAGTCGATGTCCTCCGGCGTTCGCACACCACAGATCTTGATCGTGAAGGAAAGCGGTCCAGATGGCATGGAACGGATTGAGCGGAACCGGGGCGGGAACGAAGAACCGGGGGACTTCGGCTGAAGAGCAGCAGGGAGTTTGACGATTATGAAAGGTGTGCGGGAACCGGGTTCGCGAGATTCGGTTCTGGAGCAATCGTAACCCCGCTGGATCTCATTGCGAACGATGGTAGATCAGTCCCCCATCCTTCGGAGCTGCTTGATCGGCGTGGCCGTGCTCACGATCCAATGGAGCGTGGTCCCGCGCGCGGGTTATCAAAATGTGATCATTCGTTCGGAAGAGCGCGTCTGGACGATTCAGCTGCCACTGAGCGACCCGCGTCTTGCGGAACTTCAGGCTTGGTCCGGGAAGATTGCGAAACTCGCGCCGCCGCGAGCGTGGCAGCGCGAGACCGTTGCGACTCGCTGGCAGGCGGAGATTGCCCAGCTTTATGCCGACCGTGAGAAAGAGGGGCAGCAGAGACGTCGAGCCGACGATCTGAAATCCGGGAAGGAAGGCGTGGCTCGGATGCCGGCTGGCCTGAGTGGCATGCATTTGGCGGGTCACCGCGCTGCGACTGCCCCTGGAATCCCATCCGGCTGGAGCAGCTACTGGGCTCAGCAAGCGTCGCAATTGCAGGAAACAGCCGTCGAACGCAACACCGCTTGGCTGCAGTGGAAGGAGCGACAACAGCGGCGTTTTGAGCTCGGCCAGCGGGATTCCGGTCCCATCAGCAATCGGCAGTTTGCTTGGATGCTGGGTGTCGCGGTGTTGACCGCCATCCTGACGTGGACGTGGATCGTGTCGTTCCCACGTCGCGCGGTCCATCCCATCGTGTTAAAGGACTCCGGTGGCACTGCGTTGGAACTCGCTGGTAGCCGCGATTTCGTGACGATCCGTCAGCCCTGGTCCGTGTGGCTGCGTTCGAGCCTCGGTTGGGCATTAACGGGCGTCGCGGCCATGTCCTTCGCCTGGCATCCCTGGATCGGCCTCTGATCCCCTGCAGTCGCGTTCGCGCTGCTGGGGTGGCGTGATACCGTCTAGCGGAACCTCAACCGTTCGTGAGGTGTCCTAACGCCCTGGCATCCCTTGGGGGCAACACCTCGATCGGATTCACCTCCCCCATCCCGCTCGTGCGCTCATGGTCCGCTACAACCCGGCCGAAATCGAACCTCGCTGGCAAGCCTTTTGGGAAGAAAACGGCTGCTTCGAAACACCCGACCTGCGTGACGCGAAATGGCAGTCCGCGTCCAAGCTGTATGTCTTGGACATGTTCCCCTACCCCAGTGGTGATGGCCTGCACGTCGGACACCCGGAGGGTTACACGGCAACGGACATCGTTTGCCGCTACGCACGAGCACAAGGCAAAGGTGTCTTGCACCCGATGGGCTTTGATGCGTTTGGATTGCCCGCGGAGGAGCACGCGATCAAGACCGGGGAGCACCCGCGGATTCAAACGCAGCGCAATATCGACAACTTCACACGCCAGTTGAAGATGCTGGGGTTCAGCTACGACTGGGAACGTGTGCTAGCGACCACCGATGAGAACTATTTTCAATGGACCCAATGGATCTTCACGGTCCTCTTCGATACCTGGTTTGACCATGAACAGCAACGCGGTCGGCCGATCGCCGAACTGCCGATCCCAGATTCGGTTTCCGCGGCTGGCGAGGACGCGGTGGAGGACTATCGCGATGCGAAACGGTTGGCCTATGAATCCGATGCGCTGGTGAATTGGTGCCCTGCCCTTGGGACGGTGCTGGCCAATGAAGAGGTGATTGACGGCAAGAGCGAACGCGGCAGTCATCCGGTGAAGCGAATCCCCATGCGGCAATGGATGTTGCGCATCACGGACTACGCGGAACGTTTGATCGAAGGGTTGGATGATCTCGCGTGGCCCGAAGGGACCAAGAAGCTTCAATCGGATTGGATCGGTCGCAGCACCGGCGCGGAAGTCGATTTTGCTTTGGCGTCCGGGGACGCGAGTTCTTTGGAACCATGGCGGCAATCGCGGCAGGCGGGAGGTTTTCCAGAAGATCCAGGTCAGTACTGTTTGCGGGTCTACACGACCCGACCTGACACTTTGTTTGGCGCGACTTACATGGTCGTTGCACCGGAGCACCCGCTGGTGGATGCCATCACAAGCGAGGACCAGAAGCAGGCCGTCCACGCGTATTGCGAAAAGACTTCGTTCAAATCCGACCGTGAACGCACCGAGGGAGACCGTCAGAAAACAGGCGTCTTTACCGGAGGACATGCGATCAACCCCGCCGATGGTCGCAGCATTCCGATTTACGTCGCTGACTATGTCTTGGCGGGATATGGCACGGGCGCGATCATGGCGGTACCGGCCCACGATGCGCGTGACTTTGAGTTCGCGCAGGCGTTCGAGTTGCCCGTGATTCCCGTCGTGGATCCACCCGAGGATCATCCTCAACGGGACGCCATCCTGGCTGGCGAAGCTTGCTTTGAAGCGCGTGGCGTTGCGATCAACAGTGGTTCCTTTGATGGCAAGACAACGGACGAGGTGAAAGCCGCGTTGACAACGGAGCTCAATCGCGCGGGCACGGCGCGTACGGCCGTGAATTACAAACTACGAGACTGGCTGTTCAGCCGGCAGCGGTTCTGGGGTGAACCCTTCCCAGTGCTGCACGAGATCGATGCCGAGGGAAATCCGACCGGACGAAAGCGAACGGTCCCGGCGGATCAGCTCCCCGTCACGCTCCCCGACTTGGAGGACTTCAAACCACACGGACGACCCGAACCGCCGTTGGCGAAAGCGGACGAGGATTGGTTGTTGGTCGAACTGGATGGCAAACGCTATCGCCGAGAAACCAACACCATGCCTCAATGGGCCGGTTCGTGTTGGTACTACTTGCGCTACATCGATCCAGGAAACGACGGTTGTTTCGTGGATCCGGAGTTAGAGAAGCAGTGGATGCCCGTCGACCTTTACGTCGGGGGCGCGGAGCATGCGGTTTTGCACCTCTTGTATTCGCGCTTCTGGCACAAGGTCTTGTACGATCGCGGCCATGTTTCGACTCCCGAGCCGTTTGGCAAGCTGATTCACCAGGGCATGATCTTGGGCGAAATGGAGCACTGGGGTTACGTCGATGCCGCGGGTGGTCACGTCTCACCGTCGGACTTGCGTAAGGACGAGGACGGCAATCGTGTGATGAGAAATGGGGAACCTGTCCAACGGGTTCCATACTCGGAGGACGAGGTCACCAAGTCAGGTGATTCCTTTGTCTTGGCGAAAGACGCGAGTGTCAAATTGGAGAGTCGTTCCTTCAAGATGAGCAAAAGCCGGGGCAACGTCGTCAATCCCGACAGCGTCGTGCGCGATTACGGCGCGG
>JBCCYK010000311.1:0-6716 GCA_039189905.1 Planctomycetota bacterium | reverse complement strand
TGCCCTCCCCGAAATCTCGCTTGAGGCTCGATTTCGACCCTCCCTTCGCTGCGCGTGGGAGGGTCAATTTGGTGGCGATCAGCGAGAATTGTAGCAATTGAAGAAGTTTACGGACGTGATTGACAAGCGATTGGATTCGTTGGAATCGGGTCAGTCCTCCGTCAAGGCGTTGGGCCCGTTTTATTCAGCCGCAGCTGCCCTGCAACGCCTCAAGAGCTCGTCGTGGATCTTCGCTGAAAACGATCGGAAAGCGCTCTCATTGCGACGCTCGGTTTCGATGTTGTTTGAACCATCGCTCGCAATGTCATTCAATTTGACGCCCCAATCACCGAGCAAAACCCAATAGGTCGCGGAGTCCGAATGATCCACGCCGTTGTGAGCAAACTTGCCGTCCACGAACAGCGTGCCGAGTCGACTCACTCGAAACTGATCGAAGTACCGCGTGCCTTTCGGTCCCCCACGGACAATGCCGTGCTGCCCGATAGCACCACACTCAAAGTACGCAATCGTACCCTCCCTGGCATGCTGCTTCATGAACGCGCACGCGGTCGCGTCCTCCCTGCAGTTGGCGACTCTCTCCGGATGAGCCTGAGTACCTTGGTGCAAGGGCGAATTTGTCCAGTGAGCGATGAACCGCAATCGTTTGAGCATGTCCGTTTGGCCCGTTGAAACACAGTGGGCAACGAGAATTGCAGGCTCGGTCAGCGATCCCCAACAAAGCACATTGATCGTCTCGCCTTCCTGCAAAGATCTCGCCGCTTCGCGCAAAGCTCGGACGCTGGGGTAGCCGTCAAGTGAAGGATACTGCCTTGAATTTGAGAATCGCTCGGCAGTCTCTTTGAGGCAGGACTGCGTAAACCGAACACTACCTGGGAATCCACTCAGTCGCTGATTCAAACGCGGCACTTCTGCTTGATAGGCCTCACCAAAAAATTGGTCGGCCCAATCAGCTTGATCAGGCGTGTTCCGGTGCGCATCGCGGTGCGTACTCGCAACGACAATGCCCAAGGTCTCGAACTCGTTTGCCATCAAGAGATAACCCGCCATGGCAGACACATCGTCCGGATCGTTGATCGTTCTGGCGTGGTTCGAACCCTTCAACGTGGGATCGCTCATGTCGGTGTAGATCCAGACCTTGGGCTTCGCATCCGAAACCGCGGTTTCCCCGGAGCGAATCCCACCTTCATGTGCCAAAGAGCACGAACTCAAGAACAGCTCCGTGAAAACAAGAACACAGGCGCTGTGAGCCAAGCGACGCATCCTAGAACTGGCTCCACTGAACGCCGAGCTGCTCTAACTTGGCCGCGGCGGTAAGGAAGTGAGCTGAAATCCAATAGATGTTCCAGGCTTCGGAGTACCCGCCCCGCATTCCCTCAACGATGTCCGTCGCATCGTGTTGTTGATAGTTCGTTTGAAACATCTGTTCGCCCTGGACGCCACTGGCCAGATTGGTCATCTGACCCGCGCTGACGAACATCAGCTTGGCAAGCTGTTGGTAGCGTTTGTCACCGGTCCACTGAGCAAGCTGCCACAACTCCGGCGTGAACAAGACCCCGAAGACATCCAAGTGTTGGTTCTGCACGGACACGCTCGTCCAGCCACGGGTTTTGAACGCGTGATCTGCGAGCCTCCCGGGAGGCATGGGAACATCCCACACGTACAGGTAACTCAAGACCACATCACCTGCATGAACGGCTGCCTGAAGGTACTTCGCTTCACGGGTCGCATCGTACAGAGCGCAATAGCCTTGCATGGCTGCCCACGCGCCCTCTTTGTCTTCGCACTTCGCGTCCAGCGTGCCACCCCAGTACGGTTCTCTCATCTCTTGATGACGCTCGATCGAATGGTCGGCGATCTTTCGCGCCGCGGTCATCAATTGTTCATCAGCGAACAGGTCGCTTGCCTTGACCAGGGGCGCGATGGCGAACGCTTGATTGGTGGAAACCGGTCGCCAGTCGTCGGAAAGCACATCGCTTGCAATGTGGGCGACCTTACTCTTCAAGAAGCGTTTCCATCGCTCCGATGCTGCTCGTTGTTCTGTATCCCCTTTCATGGCCACGGCGATCGCATCGGCCAAGGCGTTCAGGGCTTGCGATTGCGACAGGATGTTCTGCCTGCGGAGCCATTGGTGCTGTTCGTAGTCGTAAACGATGGAGAAGTCTGCGTCTTGAAGCTTCGGCTGAGATGGTGACTGGATCAAGAAGTCGATCGATGCGATCGCTCGCCTGCGCCATCGCTGTGGATCCTCTGTTACCTTCTCCATATTCATTGCCTGTAAAGCAAACCCGGGCACCTCGGCACGATCCGCCCAGCCCATCATGAACCAGGGCTGGGCCTGCGGCGGGCGCGTGCGGAAGCCAACGCAGTGTTCATCTTCGTGCCAGCGGTCGAATGTGTCTCGCAACTTTGCCGCGAGCACGTCCGTCGTCGATGGCATGCTTCCATCGTGTTTGGGGTCAAACAGATCGATTGACGTCCACAAAGGAGCATGGAAGCCATGACCGACTGTCTCGTGAGATTCCAACTGAAGGTAAAACTCCTTCTCGATCACGGTTCCGGGTGGGACGCCGACGAGGTGAGCATCCGGGTAGGGCAGGAACTTGCGTTGCCGCGCCTTCACCACCCCAGCCGTTCCATTGGAAGCCACGGGACCGCTCTGGAGACGCAGTTCGACGCCACTTTCGTTCTGAACCAAGCCCAACGACCACCAAAGGTCGTCTCGTGCCGCGAATGGCAACACTGACGGGCGTGAGTGCAACGCGGCGACGAAAGATCGATCGGATTCAACACTCGCAAAAGGGAGTGGAAAGCGATGTTCTTCGTACAAACCTTCGCATCCAGCGTCACCCGTCCAGGTGGGGACGCGTTCGGATGCGATGCGAGTGCCCGACGGGTTCCCGAAGTAGTTGATTCCGGGCAAGAATGGCCTCAAAGGTTCCGAAGACAGCGCATCGACCTGAAAGCGAATGCTCAGGACGACCGGTCCGCTCGGCTTTGCACCGTCATAAGTCCATCGGCGTCGGCCTTGCACCAAACCCGCGTCAAGTGAACGGTACTGATCCTCCACTCTCCAGGATCCTTCGGGCGTCTCAACCTGGCCGCTGAGGATATGCCACTCGCCAAACTGCGTAACCTGGGTCGCCTTCGCGTGGTGCTCGAGCTTCGCGACGTCGTTTTCCCATCCCGTTCCGATGGTCCAAAGACCGTCCGCAGGCGCCTCGATAGATGCCGCACCGTCCGAGATCTTCAACGAAGGTGTTAGTTCCAGCTCGGCAGCGACAAGAGGCGACGACAGCGTGGCGCACGTTAATGCCATCGCAACAAGGCGCCACCTGGACAAGCCGCACTTCATTGGAAACTCCATTCCAGGATACCGGACGTCTTCCCTGCCGGAGGGACGACTTCCAGACGGAGTGACTTCGTGTTGACAGGATCAAAGGTAACGGTCTGCAGCTCGTTCCCCTTTGCCGTTGTCTCCTTGTCGGTCACCGAGAACCACCGCTCTTCGCTGCGATAAAGAACGCGAAAGGACTGGGGGAGTGCACAGCGACCATGGTCACCGGTCGCCCAGAAAATTGACACTCGGTTCACGGGAGTGGGTTCGGTGCAGTCGTACTGAATCCAACGAACACCGGACGCGAGTTGTGTGTTGGCGTCCAGCGTTTCGAGCTCGCCCGCACCGACAGGAGCCGTGTCCGTTTTGTCCCACATGAAGCGGAGGACTTCACCGTCATCGGATGATCGTGGCAGTACCTGATCGTTAACGGCGCCGACGTGTGTCCAAGGATTGCGACCCGAGGTCGTGAGCTTGGCTTGGGTGTAGATCGCATCGGACGTTGTCGGCCAGGCTGCCTCTGGCTTATCCGCGAACCAAACTCGCATGGGCGACATGCCTCGGTGCGCCCAACCGAAATAGGGGATCATGGTGATGCGATGACCACGCGTGACGAATTCATCCTTCTCCTTGCCAACTGAATGCACGTTGGCTGTGAGCGTCACCAAGCCGTTCAACAGGTCATCACGACGGGAGGGGGTGAATTCAACGTCCCGCGGAATCATCAGGGAATGCACCTCTCCGTCGTTGTCGATTCCCTCGCCAGCGTAAACGATCGGGCCTCGCATGATTGCCACTTGATCGCGACACGCGGCGACGCGTTCATTGGCGACGACGCGGCGAACGGGCATTGGAAACTCAAACTCAATGGTGTCACCGGACTCCCATTTTCGAGTCAGGTGATCGTAACCATCCATCAGATCACTCTGCACGACCTTCTCATTAATTCGGAGAAGAAAGCCGCTCTGGCCACCAGCGACACCTTCATCGTCATCGTAGCGGTACAGGTCCGATGGAAACGGACGGCTCAGCCATCCCGGTCGACGAATCGCGATGATGAACTCGTTCCCACGGTCAGATTCCGTCTCGATGTCGATCTTGACCTTGCCATTCCAGGGGTAGTCACTGGTTTGGGTCAATCGAACCTTGCCACTGGGAAGACCCACGCTCGTTTTGCTCGAACCAAAGTGGTTGACCAGAACACGGTCTTCTTCTGCTGAATAGAACAGCGACGGGATCTGTGGGAGGAATCGGAGCACGTTTGGTGGGCAACAAGCGCACTTGAACCATGGGGCGCGATAGTGCCCGGAGACCGAAGTTAGTTTGTTGGGATAAAAGAACTTGTTGCCTTCGATCGAAACTCCTGAGAGAAACGAGTTGAACAGGCAGCGTTCGGCGATGTCGATGTACTTCCCATTCGGATCAATCCCATGCATGCGGTGTTGCCATAGGATGTTCGCGATGGAAGAGCAGGTTTCGTTGTACGCACGCAGGTTGGGCAGTTGGTATTCACTGGAGAACCCTTCGCCGGAACCACCTCCAATGCCGCCTGTCAGGTACAGCTTCTTGGCGGCCACGTTCTCCCAAAGTCCTTTCAGAACCGACACATACTCTTCGTCGCCGGTCGCGACGGCCACATCGGCCATCGCCATGTATTGATACGCTGCGCGAACCGCATGCCCCACCGCCTCGGTTTGCTCACGCACCGGAACGTGATCCTGAAAGTAAGCACTCCAAGTGTGACTGCGATCAGGCGAGGTCCGACCGCGTTGGTCCAGAAAGAACTCGGCCAGTCTCAAGTACCTGTCATCACCCGTTACTTGGGATAGGCGAACCAACGCGATCTCAACTTCTTGATGACCGCTCGGCAACTCAACCTTTCCTGGTCCGAAGTTGTGGACGAGGCAGTTGGCCGCGTTGATTGCGACGTCGAGCAGGGAACGTTTGCCGGTCGCCTGATAGTGGGCGATGCCGGCCTCGATCAGATGCCCCATGCAGTAGGTTTCGTGGCTCTCGCGTTCGTGCAACCAAGGTTGACCCGGTACGACGCCCTTCACGGGATTGTTTGGATCGTGAGCGATCTGCATGACGGTGTACAGATACCCGTCTGGCTGCTGCGCGCTGCCGACCGTTTCGATCAGTTTGTCGAGCGCCGCGTCAAGCCTGGGATCCGGATGGATGGCCAAAACCCGCGATGCGCCCTCGATCACTTTGTAGAAGTCGGAGTCGTCAAACCTCAAGCCCCGATAGATGCCTTCGGCCTCGCCCGCTGCGATGCGAAAGTTGTTGATACGGCCCGTTTGCTCGCACTGCTCGAGAGCGTGCCAGACCGTGACCTCGTGATTGGTTTGCAACCTTGAATACCAGAAGTTGGATTCAAGAAGCTGAGTTTGGTTGCGGTTTGGGCGTTGTCCTGCAAATGGCTTGGAGTGTGGCTTTGGCGCACTTTTCAGCGTTCCTTCCGCGGCAGCAACCTCCTCGTTCCAACGATTGACGCTGGCATTCTTCACAGTTGTGTCGTTGGCCGTCTTAATCGCAGTGGCCTTCACGTTGTGGCTGAGAACCTTGCCGTCAAATCGATTGGGTGCTTGATAGTCGCCGGCCGCCGTGCGGCTGTCGTGTCCAATGCTGAGGGCATCGATTGGATCGATCGGGATCAACCCAGGAGACTGGCACGAGTACGCTTGTTCCTCTCCAACGCTGAGCGCCATCGTCTCCTTGGTTAACGTCGCTACCAGATCGATCTGCCCGGCAACGCGTTGATCGGATGTCAGGCGCGTGACCTGACCGGCTATACGGACGTCGAAAGCGGGCTTGCCGTCCAGAAAATGCACGGCATAGCCGTAACGGTCGCCGCCCTGCGCGACGGCAACACCGACCGGGACATTGGCTTCCACCGTGACGCTTATCTCGAGTTCGCAATTTGCGATCTTGGGTGAACCAACACGAGTCGTAGTCGTCGACTTCGCGACGGGCTCCTTCGCTTTTGCCTGGGTCACACCCACGCGATCGGCCCATTCTTTCCACGTCGCAGCCATCTCAGCGACCATCCCGGGCTGTTCACTTGCCAAGTCCAGAGTCTCTTGTCGGTCATGCAACAGGTCGTAGAGTTGCCACTGCTTCTCGCGGCGCGGCAATAGCGCTTTCAGGTCACCGTGGCGCACGGCCGCATGGCCCGCGTGTTCCCAAAACATCCACTGAGCGGGCTTGGACGGTTCGTCGTGCAGTTTCCCCGCAAAGCTGGTTCCTTCCAGAGCCTGGATAGGTCGCTCCTTGAATTGAGCAGGGTAGTTCGCGCCCGAAACATCCAGGATCGTGGGCATCACATCGATCAATTGTGCCGGGTGCGATGTGATCGCACCCGGGTCCGCTTTCAGACCCG
>JBCCYK010000310.1:0-6779 GCA_039189905.1 Planctomycetota bacterium | reverse complement strand
GGGAAATCGTGCTCGTACTCAGCCGCGGAGCGGCGGTACTCGTACTCCTACTCGACTCGTTGCTGTCTCGAGTACGAGTACCGCTTCGCTGAGTACGAGGTACGAGTACGATTTTCAGCGTGACCGAGGGTTTTTGCCTGGCTTGCTAAGCTGGACGCTCGCTAACGCGATTCGGCTGATATGAAGACTGTATCAACGCGAACGAGCAGCCAAGAATTCCAGCGTGGCAGCCGCTGCCCGGACGCCGCTGTTCATCGCGCCTTGAATGCTGGGCGTCTCCCGGTAGTCGCCTGCCAAGAACACGCCTACGGGGCCGGTCCCATCGGGTTGTTGCACCGGAGCTTGCACCGGGTTGAGTTGGGTCCGGGGCAGGCCATAAGGGACGCGGTAGATTCGAAGCAACTCCCACTCGTCGCCCGGAATCGCAAACCAACGCATCAGTTGTAGACGGGTTGCTTCGTCAAGCTCGTCATCGTCGCCATTGGCCGGCGAATGGGAGTCTTCGTCGACACTGACGCTCAGCAGCGCCGCGTCTGTCGGGGCATAGCCTGCGGAGACGTTGCTCATCACGACCGCCGACTCGATCGGCGAGGCGTCATCTCCCCGAAGCATCAAGGTGGGGCCACAATCCTGCAGCCTCCGAACCGCAGAAGGCGACGTCACCCGGTAGTAGAGATTCGTGGTGCCGCCCCATTCGGTGTTCAATTCCTCCATGTCTAGCAAACGAGCGGCAGTGGTACTGGTGGTCGCCACGTTGACCGCGTCGCAGTCGATCGTCTGATCGCCGGGTGTCCGCACCTGCAGCCGATCACCGTTGGACTCGATCGAGGTCACGGTCGTGTTTGTATAAATCGCGTCGTCGCCCAAACGCTGGCTCAACTGCATCGCGATCTGGTCCATCCCCTTTGCTGGAACGGCAATGTCGCCTTCTGCGAACATACGAAACACGAATTCCAACATGCGACTGGACACCGACAGGGAGGGGTCCAGAAAGACACCACCAAGGAATGGCCGGAAAAAGTTTTCGATCATCGCTTCCGAAAAACCAGTCGCACGCAAACGCTCCTCGGTGGGGACGGCGTTGCGCGCATAGAGTTCCGAGAGACTTCCTTTGCGTGAATCCGATCGCAAGCGAGCGATTCGAAGCTTGTCCGCAAGAGTGCCTGCCGGGTTTGTCACGGTTGACCAAGCCGTCGAGGGCTCCCTCCAGGGATCCCCCAGCATTCGAAATCGATCCCCCATCCGAATGAGCGCGCCCGGACGAAACGCCTTGAGATCTAGCGACGCGTAATCAAGGTACTGACGGCAGGCAGGATAAGCGGTCAGCAGGACTTGAAACCCGTGATCCATCGTGAATCCATCCACGCGATCCGTTCGCACACGGCCTCCGGTGCGATCGCTTGCTTCCAGCAAAATGACCGACTGCCCCGCTTCACGCAAATCGATGGCCGCGACCAGTCCCGCTAGGCCTCCCCCGACAACGACCACACTTGCCGATGTGGGGATTTGGCTTCCATCTGTCGTGCTCATAGGAATATTCATCTTGCTTAAGAAACGCTGTAACCCCGTCGTGTCAACTCGTCGCGAAGCGCTCGTTTGGGGCCATAGTCACCGTGGACCAAGCGAATCTGCTTGGGAGGCGATTCCATCCCGGTTACGAAATCAATCAAGTCCTGCTGGTCTGCGTGGGCCGAATAGCCATGCAGGCGATGGATGTCGGCGCGAATCTCGTAGCGACGTCCATCCAGCCGCACCCAGTCACTGCCGCGCGAAATGTAGTGTCCCGGCGTCCCGCCGGCTTGGTAGCCTACAAACACGATGTCTGTTTCGGGTTTGCCGATGAACTGCTTCAGATAGTTGACCACGCGACCGCCGGTGCACATCCCGCTTCCGGCCACCACGATGGCTGGCAACTCGTGTTTGTCCAAGTAGCTCAGGGTGGAGCGATGTTCATCATGATCGCCCACCGTCGTGAGATTCTCAAACACCAGGGGTTGGTCATCGGTTCGCATCACCTGTTTTGCTTCGTCACACCAGTGATCCTGCAACGATTCGTACAGTTTCGTGAAGCGGGACGCGAGCGGTGAATCCACGATGACGTCGACTCGCTTCATCAACGTCTGGCCTTCTTCTCTCTGAACGCGTTCGAAAATCCCATTCAGTTCGTAGAGCAACGCCTGGGTCCGCCCGAGTGAGAAGGCAGGGATGATGGTGACGCCCCCGTCCTGCAGCGTTCTCCGGATGATCTTCTCGAGCTCGGCCTGGCGATCACGTTCTGGGGGATGCCGTTTGTCGCCGTAAGTGCTCTCCAAGACAAGCAAATCGGCTCGCTCGGGAGAGGCCGGTGGATTGAGAAGCGGGTTGGTCCCAGCGCCGATATCCCCGGAAAACACAACACGCCTTTCGTCCGGAAGCTCCACCTCGAACACGGCGGAGCCCAACACGTGACCAGCGCGACGCGGTCTCACTTTGGCACCACCCGGCAAGTCATGCCATTCGTCGTAGTCGATGGGGACCAAGAGCTCTCGAATCTCGCGAAGAAAACGCTCGATCAATCGACGTGATTTGGTGAATCCGATCTTCAGGGCATCCTCCATCACCATCGGCAACAGTTTGGCCGAGGCGTGTGTGCAGACGATCGGTTGCCGGAATCCCGCCGACAATAGATAGGGGAGCCGACCCGCGTGATCGATGTGGACGTGGGTCAGCAACAAACAGCGGATCTTGTCGAGCGAGAACGTGATCTCCGGGTTGGGATTCTTCTTGGCATCGTCTCCCTGGAAGATCCCACAGTCCACCAGCAAGCTGTTTCCAGAATCCCAGGTCAGCTGATGACATGACCCGGTGACGCCTTCGTGAGCGCCGTGGTGAAGGATTTCCATAGAGAGCTAGCGCCGAGGTAGGGGTTTCGGGGACGCGGGTGTCCGGTACCACACAGGGTGCCGGTCATCATCGCTGCGTGGACCAAAGGTGTCCATCACGGGCCCGAAGCAAGGTGTGTCCCCCAAACGACACCTTTCCATTTGCTCCAAGGAATCCTCGATGGCCAAGTTTTATGTTCAGTCTGGAAGTTTTCGTACCGTCGTCGCCGCGCAGAGTGCATCCAAGGCGGCACTCTGGGGCGTTCACCAAGTGATGCAGCAAGTCCTCCCACTCGAGACCCACCCGGAACCGACAGCGAGTGACGACCCCAAGAATGTGTCACGTTGTGGCGGGGAACGTGAAACACCTGTTGCCGTGTTGTCCGCAAGAATCCGCGTCGATGAACGGGGGTTCGACCGGCATGACGCAACGGAGATGCCCACGATGGAGGTCGTTGGCCAATGGAATCAGATGGTCACCACGCTTGATCGGCTGGAACGCATGCTTTACCAAGCGTGACGCGTCTTGAGCGATCGCGAATGACGGGACCGTCCCTGGTACAAAGCTGCAACGGCTGGCGTCGTTTCACCGCGCTGTCCAGCCACCGTCCACGGTTAGCATGCTTCCGGTGATGTAGCTGGAGGCGGAGCTTGCCAAGAAAATCGCAGCGCCTTGGATTTCACGGAGTTCCCCCCAGCGTTCCAAGGCTGTCGCACCGACAATGAACTGTCTTGCTTCCTCCGTTTCCGCGATGGGAATGTTCATCGGAGTTAGGAAGGGTCCTGGGCAAATCGCATTGACTGTGATCTTGTCTTGGGCCAACTCCAAGGCCAAAGCACGCGTCATCTGCACGACAGCGCCCTTGCTAGTGGCGTAGGGCGTTCGATTGGCGAGCCCCACCAGTCCCAATGTGCTGGCCATGTTGATGATACGCCCTTGACCGTGCGTCCTCATAGCTTCGGAGGCGTGTTTGCAGCACAACCACATGCCATCCACATTGATCTTTTGTACTTCGCGGAATTGATCGAAAGACAGCGCGTCCATCGGACCACGAATGTTGATGCCCGCATTGTTGATCAAGATATTCAAGGCGCCGAGTTCATCCACGCAATGCCGAACCATGGATTGGACGTCGGTTTCGACGCAAACATCTGCCGCCATACCGAGCGAGCGCACGCCATACTCATCAGCGATCTTCGTTGCGGCATCCCTGGCTTCGGCTTCGTTTCGGCTCACCAACATCACATTCGCCCCTGCCGACGCCAGTCCCGCAGCCATGGCTTCCCCCAATCCCTTTGAGCCTCCTGTAACCAAGGCCACCTGGTGGTTCAATTGAAACTGGTTGATTCCTGGAAGCCGGTTCATTCTTGCTCACCCAGCGTCTCGACCAGGAAGTCTCGCTGCATTGCTTGAATCGGCTTGGTGCCGAATTCGGGGCCACCATGTAAAGCACCGGGTAGCACATGCAGAGAGCTCGATACACCGTTACGTTGGAGGGCTTCGTGTAGGGCTTGGCTCTGGTTGAGCGGCACGACCGGATCGTCTGAGCCATGCAGGATGAGGAACGGCGGATCTTGCGGATCGACATAGGTGATCGGGTTCACGCGGCGGATGCCCTCCGCGTTCTCGCTGACCACGCCACCGCCCAAGAGCCGCGATTCGGGCGATCCATCGGCGTTGTGATGCTCGTAGCCTTCCGTCGTTACGAAACGCGCGAAGTCAGTGGGGCCATACAAATCAACCACCGCTTGCACGCGGCTGGACTGTTCCGGCCAACCGCCCTCGCCTTCCAAAGCGTCAACGCCGCTTGAAGTTCCCACGAGAGCGGCCAGATGACCACCTGCCGAGGCGCCTCCGACCGCGATGCGATCGGGATCGATGCCCCAGTCCTCGGCATGAGCACGTAGGAACCGAATCGCACACTTGCAATCATGGATCTGTGCCGGAAACGCGGCTTCTCCGGTAAGGCGATACTCAAGGGTCACCCCGATGAACCCCGCGTGCACTAGCGGAAGCACCTTCTGAATGCCGCTCTCCTTGTTTCCCGAACGCCAGCCACCCCCATGAATCCAAACGTAAACGGGTGCTTTCGACGCTTCGTTTGACGAGGGCAGCAGCACGTGCATTTTCAGGTCGCGTCCGCCACCTTTCCCGAACACAACGTCACTTCTGACTTCGATGCTTGGTGGTACTTTGGCCAGCTGTGGGCTTGTCGCTGTGGGTTTGCGAAAAACCTGCTGGGCGATCGCTGGTACCTCGCACAGGATCACGGTTGCCGTTAGAAGGGAGGATGCGAGGAACTTCATGACGCGGCATCGAAGTGGAAAGTGGACAAGCAGATGGGCACGCGCAGATGGCACGCGGGGCCCGGGAATGCGTATCAGGACGGCTCAGAAGCTCCAAGCATGGATCACCGTCGCGTCCCGACGGCGAAGTTGGATCTCTTGCACACTCATGGTGCCCGTGCCTCGCGATGGGTCGATGCGAACCGAATCGATCCCTGCCGTGGGCTCAAACTCGACGGAGTATCGGTGCGTCTTCCCATCGTGAAGCGGATCGAACTCGCGGCTCCTTTGCTCGTTAAAGGGAGCGCCAGGCCCGCTCCAATAGACGCGTCCGGAGCCTGAAGATGTCGACGTCATCGTCCATTCGAGCACCAGCGTTTCCGGCTGCACCACCGTCGGCAGGCGAGCACTGAAGTGAGGGTCGGTTCCTTCGCTGTCGACCAACAAGCCTTCCTCGCCGATCGAAATCGTGCAGGTTCCGGCCGCCCGCCAGCCTGCCACGAGAGGCTGCTTGGCCTTGTTGGTTGGCTTGGTCGATTTGCTCGGGCGATTCCTGATCGTCGGCACGCCCTCAGCCGCGAGATCGTATTGCTCGGGGTCAAACTTCGGATTCGGAAGCGGCAGAGCGGCACCCGTGTCTTCAAGGTGTTGGTCGATCAAAGCATCCAATCGTTTCACGACATCAGGTCGCGTATCCGCGAGGTTGGTCTTCTCGCCCAAATCCGCATCCAAGTCAAAGAGCTTGTAACGATGCCGGCCAGATTCACCCTCGTGAAAGATGCGAATCAGTTTCCAGTTCTGATGGTGAACGCTGACCGATGGCGGCAACCAGTCTGGTACGCCTGGCGTATGTGGGAAATAGGTGAAGATCCCATCGCGCTGAAGTTCGCCGCCGTCCAGTGCTGGGACGATGCTGATCCCATCGAACTGTTGGCCGGGATACGGTGAGAACTCCAACATCTCCAGAAGAGTTGGATAGAAGTCGCAACTCTGGATGATCGCGTCGCTTCGGGAACCCGCGGCAACCCGATCCGGCTGGACGAAGATCGCGGGTCCACGCACCCCCCCTTCGAACATGGTCGCCTTGCCGCCACGCAAGGGCGCATTACTCGTCGGCGTGGTCCCGTCCACTTCGTTGTACATGTTGCCACCGTTGTCAGAGGCGAAAACGATGATCGTGTTGTCCGCGATGCCGAGTCGATCTAGCGTATCCAGGAGCGTGCCGACCGCGTCGTCCATGCTTTCGATCATTGCCGCGTAAGTGGGGCTTCGCTGCGGGTCATTCGGGTCGACCCGAGCGCGATACTCATCGATCAGGTCCTTCTTTGCGTCGAAGGGAGCGTGGACGCTGAACATCCAATAGTTCAGAAAGAACGGCTCCGTCGCGTGTTCCTCCATAAACGCCACGGCTTCCTTGGCCATGCGATCCTCGATGTGTTCGTCCGGGATTTCGGGGTCATGGTCAAAGTCACGAAATTTCCATGGGGCGACATAACTGCCTGCGGGTCCCGGGCCCGGATGGTGGGGAAGATCCACATCGAAACCGTGTTGCAGGGGCGAGTACGGTTCGGGACCCAGGTGCCACTTCCCGAAATGGCCGGTCGCGTATCCTTGGTCGCGAAGGTGTTCCGC
>JBCCYK010000309.1:0-6783 GCA_039189905.1 Planctomycetota bacterium | reverse complement strand
AGGTCGCCCGCTTCGTACACCGTGTGGGCGCGTCCCGCGTCACCTTCCTCCTCCGCTGCTTCAATCAGTTCGTCGGCCTCCTCCCGGATTTTCCGGCCGATCTTGGCAGCACCCCCGCGCATCAGCTTGGTGGTGTACGAACCCTCGGGCAACTCCTTGGCTCGTTCTGCAAGGGTTTGCATCAAACGGTCAAGCGGGGCAAGCGAATCGGGCATTGGCACCAGAATCCTGTAGTGAAACGAACCTACCTCGCTCCAGACTAGATGCCTTGCCAACGCTTGCGAACCCGCCACGCGTTCTCACGGCATCGCGCTTTTCGAGGCCGTATTGCCTGTTTAACCCCCATATCGTTGGATTTTTCGTTTAACAGTCAGCCAAAGGCGTACTCTCCTGCATCGGCGTACGCCTGCAGCTTGCGGTGAAACAGTCTTGCAGACCAGCTCGACTGATTCCCAAGAATCAAAGGTCTGCTAGGGCACGGTCTTATTCGTGCCTTCCAAGTCATTGAGAGCTTTGTTGAGAACGCGAACCGCATATTTACCATCGGCTACAAAGCCCTTGCGATAATCCTTGTTTCGTTTCATCGCGGGGAGCGCGGGGACAGCCGCCTCTTCCATCTCGTCCAGGACGATTGCCGCGTGAACGCGCGCCCACTGCGAACCGTCATCAAGAATCTGGGTCAGCGTAGCGAGTGCGATGTCCGGGGCCCCGAGATTAGCGAGGGCTCGGGCGGCAGCCACGCACGTGTTCTCGGATTCGTCCTCGCACAGTGGCAGTAGCGCTTGCCGGAGCGACGCTTGTTCGGGCTCTTCAAAGACTCGGTTGCCGAGGCCGGTTGCTGCCCAGTAGCGAACCGTCGCGTCGTCATGCGAGAGCCAGCTGACAAGCTGTGGCGCGTCGGCGACATCGGCTCCGCCGGCGAGGACAGCTGCATCGCGAATCGCCCTCACGCGACCCGCGACATCATGCCCTTCGTTCAGAATCGCCCACTCGCTTCCAGTGGTGCTTCGTTGGCGATGAAGCTCTGCTTCCGGGATAAGCCCCACGTCTTTGGTGCTCAGCACCCACGCAAGGTGCTGGCTTCGAAGCTCCGCGAGCTTCTCGGCGTACGCGGGGTCAGACGCCAGGTTGTTCAGTTCATGCTTGTCGTTCTCAACATCGTAGAGCTCCTCGAGCGGTTTCCGTGCTTGCAGAAACTGGTCAACCGTCGGTCGTGCCCCCGTCATTTCTGCCTTGCGAATCTCGCTCATCGTTCGCCCCTTCTCGGGCGTGTTCATGTACTGATACCACGTCTTGTAAGGCTCGTAGTTGCGGATGTAACGAAAACGCGGGCCACGAACCATGCGGATGATGTCGTAGCGTTCATCCATGCGATCGCGAGCCCCAAAGATGTACTCACGGGGTAATGTCGTTTGTGGGCCTAGAAATGCTCGACCGTGCATGTGTTCAGGGGTCTTGCCACCAGCCAGACTGATCATCGTCGGACCGAGATCAATCATGCTGATCAAGCGATCCGTACGATGACCTGCTTGGTAAGCTTCGCCGGCAAGCGCCTGCCATTTCTTGGGGACATGCACGATCAGCGGGACGTGAGTCCCACTTTCGTACAGCCAGCGCTTGGCTCGAGGCAGGCCCACGCCATGGTCCGACCAATAAACAACGATCGTGTTTTCTGCTTCGCCGGCTTCCTCGAGTGCACGCAGGTGACCGCCGACCCATGTGTCCATCGCGGTGATGACGTCGTAATAGCGTCCCCAATCGTCGCGTGTGGCAGGTGTGTCCGGGTAGTACGGCGGCAGGCTGGCTGCAACGATCCCGCGGTCGTGTCGTTTACCGTCGCCGACCACCTTGTTGTATTTGCTCTCGCTGGCGATGCCGGACTCATGGCATCCCGTGTAATTGAAGACGGCAAAGAAGGGCTGTGATTTGTCGGGCCGTTTGTTCCAGTGTGCCTTGCCGCTCGATTCGTCCCAGGCTTCCTTGGGGGTTTTGAACTGGTAATCCTGCTTGCTGTTGTTCGTGCAATAATATCCCGCTTCCCGCATCCAAACTGGGAAGGGACGCACATGGTCCGGAAGCTCCGCGTTGCAACGCATGTGGTGGGTGCCAATCGAGGTTTGATACATGCCGGTGATGATCGCGGATCGGCAGGGAGCACACACGCCCGCCGTGGTGTAGGCCCGTTCGTATAACTGAGATCTCGCTGCCAGTGCGTCCAAGACAGGCGTTGTTGCGTTGGGGTATCCATAGCAACCCAGATGGGGGCCAATGTCTTCGCAGCTCAGCCACAGAATATTGGGTCGCTGGCCAGCAGAAGCGGTTGTGAGCAATGAGCTCAAACCGAAAGCGATCAAGTGCAATATGAAACGGTGCGACATGCAGTCCTCTAATTGGCGGGCAATCGAGGCCGCATTCTAGTCCGGAGATACTTCCAAGTTCCACCAACTTCGGAGTTGCTCTGCCACCTTGCGGCTAGGGTACCGCGCGTGGGTCAGCAAGAGTGCAAATTCTCTCTGCACCGGTTGTCGCAGTTTTGCGGCATTGGTTTTTCCTACATGGCTATAGGTTGAGGCGCTTTCCCCCAGGGCTGGCCTACGGTTTCGTAACGACGATTCAGGTGACGTGTCGGGCCGGAGAAATGATGCGCGAGTCACTTGAGGCCAACAACACGCTGCACTCCAAGACTGGAATCACCCATGCGACTTGCACGAAACCTCAGCCTGAAGAAGAAGATCTGGATCGGGCTCGGGAGCCTCACGTTCCTCATCTCCATCGTCGCCGGATCGGGCTGGTTCGGAATCTCCGGTGCAACCCGTGGCTTCAAGAAGTATCGGGAGTTGGCCCGAGACTCGAACCTCTGTGGCGGCCTCCAAACCAACATGTTGATGGTCCGCATGAACGTGAAGGACTTCTTGATCAACTCGGAAACGAACGAGATAGCTGAGTTTGAGGAGTACTTCGCGAGCGCGTCGGCTCAGCTAGCACAGGCTCAGGTCGAGATTGAGAAGCCGGCACGTGCTAGCAGTGTCGACAAGATCGAATCGCTTTTGAAAGCATACGAACAGGGGTTTCAAGAAGTAGTCCTACGGCAGACGGAACGGAACGAAATCCTGAACCAGGGTCTCAATAAGGTCGGTCCCGAGATGGAACAAATGCTCTCGTCGTTGAGACGCACCGCGCGTGACACCGGCAATCTCGACACCGCCAACCTGGCTGGCACCTGCTTGCATCGATTGCTTCTGGCGCGACTTTCCGTCGTCAAGTTCTTTAACTCTCAGGATGCCCAGGACGCTGATCACTTCAATAGGGAGTTTGCTGCCTTTGGTGACGAACTCGGGCTTCTCGCGGCATCCGCTTCGGATTCGAAACACCTGGCCACCGCAAAGAAGTTAGCTCAGCTCGGTCGCGAGTATCGGGATCACTTTGCTGCGCTGCACGACGCAACGGAGAGGCGACAGGACCTCATTGACAACACGCTCGACCGGATTGGACCCGAGATAGCCTCACTCTGCAACGAGATCCGTTTGTCGGTCAAAGCGGACCAAGATGAGCTGGGCCCGCAACTCAAGGCTTCCAACCAGCTGTCGCAGTCAACGATTGGGATTGTCGGCATCCTTGCCCTCTCCGCCGCGTTCGGCATCGCCGTCGTGCTCAGCCGGTTGATCATTGGACCACTTGTGCAACTGTCGGACCGCATCCAGATGGCCCAGAAGCGGAACGACCTGACGGTCCGTTTTCCAACGGACCGTGAAGACGAGATCGGCGTGATGGCATCTTGCCTCAACTCCTTTGTCGAGAACCTACAAGAAGCCGTACGCGCCATCGGCGATAGCACGCTGTCGGTCGTGAGTGCCTCCACGCAGCTGAAGGACACGGCGAGCGAACTCAGCGAGGGCGCACGCGAAACGCGCGTGAACTCGTCCGGCGCCAACCAAGCCGCCGGAACCGTCAACGAGGAAATGGATGCGATTGCTCAGTCCACCAGCGAAATGAATCGGACTTTTGAAACCGTGTCACATTCGATCGATCAACTGTCCCTCAGCATTCAAGAGATCTCAGAGAACGCCGCCGATGCGTCCAGCGTGGCGGGTGAGGCGGCTGGTCTCACCGAAAGTAGCCGACAAGTCGTGAGTGACCTGGACGTTTCGGCCAATGAAATCGGGGAGGTGATCAGTGTGATCGAGGACATTGCAGAACAGACAAGCCTGTTGGCGCTCAATGCCACCATTGAGGCCGCCCGCGCCGGTGCGGCAGGGAAAGGTTTTGCGGTTGTCGCAGCCGAGGTCAAGGAGCTCGCCTGTCAAACAGCGGCTGCGACCGATCGCGTGAGAAAACAGATCGGTGAGATGCAGAAATCAACCGGCGTGACCGTGGATTCCATCCATCAGATTTCCGAGGTGATTCAGCGCGTCAACGCCACCTCAACGAACATCGCAGCGGCTGTCGAAGAACAAAGCTTGACCACGAACGAGATCAACAAGAGCGTGAGCGAAACAACCCAGGCGAGCCACCGCGTCTCCGCCGGAGTGGAGCGTTCCGCAATCTCAAGCTCAAAACTCGTCAACAGTACCATTGCAGTCGAGAAAGCCGCTGAAAGCACGGCCAAATGTGCCTCGCAAACGCGCTCCTCGGGCGAGTCGCTTTCGCAACTCGCAGATGAGGTCAGCACCCTCCTGGCCCGCTTCAAGGTCTAGCGTAGGAGCGAGCTCCCAGTTCCCCACGACACTCTGCTGGATCATTATCATAAGAGGCGTGGGCGGGGGGTTGATGCGTCGCCGTTGAAGCACGCTCTTGGCGAGGAAGTTCTCGTCGTTTGTCTCGCGTTGGCTTTTCGTGTGAGAAGTAGTCATGTGTGTTGATCTCGATCAGCTTGACCAAGAACTGATGGAGTCCATCCAAGCGCTCGACGTCGACCGCGTCCGCAAAGCCATCCGATCGGGCGCCGCTGTTCTACACAAACGCAAACGAGACAACATGCCGGTCGGACCGTCCATCACGCCTGTCATCCTTTCACACCGGCTGAAAGACGTGGTGGCGGACCCTGGCATCAAGATGATTCGGAAGTTCCCGCCCAAGGTGCTCGAACACCTCAAGTCAATTGTGAAGGAACGGACGGTCGAGCTAGGCGAACAAGAAGTTCAGACTCGAATCAACGCGATCTGCAAGATGATCGCCGCGAAGCTAGGAATGTGAACCAAGCTGGATTCGAACGAGTTCGTCGAACGCACGAACTGATCTGATGAATGAAACCCGCGACTATCCGTCTGAAGAGTACCGCATCGAGGGCCGCGAGTTTCGCGAAACGCTGAAGATGCTGACTCGCACTTTCTTCGCGGACGTCAAACGGGAAACCGGTTCCTACGCTTATCGGGGAATTCTTTGGCACGCGTTCAGCTATGGATTCCAGCCCGCTCTCCAACGCACCGCCGCCGATGACGCCGTTGCACTTTGTACGGACGCGGCAGCTTACGTCTTTGATGAACAGTCTGACATGCTGTGGCTTTGTCCGCGATCGATCGTTCTTTCGGACACGCACCCCTGCAATGACACCTACATCTTTCCGGCGACCTTTGGCTGGCTGTACATCACCACCCACGAGCACGCGCAGGGCGTCGGCCCCTACTTTGTTCGGGGTGGATGAGCCGCATGGAACACGCGTGGTCGCAGGAAATCCGTCATTGCCATGACACGCCAGAAAGGATCGTCGAGAGGGGAACGTGATAGTGGGGCCTTGAATCCCTATTCCGTCGGCATCGGCGCGGAGATTGGAGCACGAGATCCCGAATGGCCGTGGTTGTCGCCAACGGACTCCCGACAGGCGCGTGCGATCGCAACGGACGCGAGGCGCGCCGCATTCTCGCTGCTGGGCGCCCTCTTTCTTGGTGGCTACGGTCCTCCAGCCTTTCTGTTTTTCTTTTGGATTCGCCGCCGTGCCCACCAAAAACTCATTGGAAAGCACGCACAACTGACGGGCACCCCTGATTCGGGCGGAGCCCTCGCCGTGCACTTTGCCAAGGCTCCGCGCGTGTTCACACGTTGGATGCGTTTTTACGCCGGATTAACGTTTGCCGAGACTGTCGCTGTGTTGTTGGTACTTCTCTGGATCGCGTGACTGGATTCCGCTCTAGCGCAGGATGCACCGCGTTCCGGGAGGGTGTGATCACCGATTGGTTTGGGTACGATTACTGCAAACGAGTGCTCTCTGCTGGTGGGGATATTGCTTGCTATCAATTCGGACTTTGGCTCTTGGTCGCTGACTCTAACCCGTACTCCTCGCCTTCTGCTGAGGAAACGCAGTCTCTTGCACCTTCGTCGGAGGATTTCCTGGATTTCCTTCCAATCTTGCGTCGATGGGAGAGGCTTCGCTTGTTCTACAACGGGATCCTTATTCTGTGGGTGCTTCTGTTGACCTTCGTTCGATTTCCGCAACATGGTCTTGCGCCCGGCTTTTGGGTTTTGGTCACGTTTGGGGGCCTAGTTGCAAATCTGTGTTTCTTCACTGGGCCCGCCATCGAGGCGTACGGAACGTACTTTTGGAGATGGAGCGTATTCTTCACACTGCGCTTATTCTTCGCAGGGTTAGGATTCACCGCTATCCTGGCATCGTCATGCATCGCTAGCTTCCCAAACCTTATCAATTGATAGAGCGTGCGTGTTGCCCTGAACGTTTTTGGGGTAGCTGTCCAAACTGTGAAATCGGTGTTGGCTGATTTTGGCAATGTGATTATCACTTCGTCATGGATGTTCAGCAACTCAGGGATGATGCGGCCGACGGCAAGTTGT
>JBCCYK010000308.1:0-6793 GCA_039189905.1 Planctomycetota bacterium | reverse complement strand
GTGATTGGTTCGCTGATGGTCGACTACGGATGGCCGCTTTGGGCCGCGATTCCTGCGTGTCTATCGACAGGCTGTCTTTGTGGTTTGGTCAGCGGAGCAATATCGGTGGGATTTCGGGTTCCATCATTTATCGTGACGTTGGGAATGTTGGAGATCGCCCGCGGCGCGACCAAGGAAATCACGGATTCTCAAACCAAGTACATCGGTTCGGCCGTCGAAGCAGTCGGCGAACCCCTTCCGGGCATCATGCTGTCGCCGGTGTTCCTCATCGCGATGGTCGTCGTCATTGCCGGACAAGTGCTGCTGACGCAGACGGTCTTTGGCCGCTACTGCGTCGCGATCGGCACCAACGAGGAAGCGGTTCGCATGTCGGGCATTCGCACAGCCGGTTATTCCATCGCCGTATTCGTCATCAGCGGATTTCTCTGCGGCTTGGCCGGGCTATCACAGACAGCGCGGCTGTCGTCGGCTGACCCCAACGCCGCGATCGGAATCGAACTTTCCGCGATCGCCGCCTGCGTCATCGGAGGAACCAGTTTGATGGGTGGACGCGGAAACGTCCTTTGTTCTTTCATTGGTGTTCTGATCATCGCCGTGCTGCAATCCGGTTTAGCCCAGGTCGGTGTTTCCGACGCGAACAAACAAATCATCACGGGCACGGTAATCGTCGCCGCCGTGTTGCTGGACACACTGAGAAGTCGATGGGGAGAATCGAATGCTTAGTACAAACAAGTTGGCTCCATTTCGATGGTCGTTCTGCATTGGCACGCTGTTTTTCTGTTTGCATTCCGCGAGTCGCCCAAAAACGCGAAAGCAAGTATTTGAACCTGGCCCATATCAAAGACGACGGAGAACTCCGTTACGCGCACGACTTGGGTTCCGATCAACAAGCCTTACCCGCAATTCAGGTCATCCGCCGTGTATTGACGAACGCGGCCGATCGTTCCATCGCGATTGTCCAAGTCGGATTGGCATCGAATTTGGCGGATCTCATCGAATCTCCCGCCGATTCCATCAGCCCTCTAAACGGTCGAGAGTTGGTGCGCCAAAAGGTTCGCCTCACGAGTGTGATGGCTGGCGCGTTTCGCCCTGTTCGCGGCAATGATCACTTCCTGGAGGCGAACGTGGGATTTAACCAGCGTACTGTATGCCGTTCGTCCGGATGACGATTACTTTGGTCTGTCCTCAAACCGTCGCGTCCACGTCGATCCGGACGGATTCACACGTTTTACGGCGTAGGCCCTCGGGCGGGATCGCTATTTGACAATGTCTCCGAAACAGGCGGCGCGCGCCATTGAAGTACAGCGTTCACTTGTCAGTCAGCCTCCTGTCAAACTTCCATCCCGTCAACAATCAGCGAGCGAGACTGACGGCCACAAGAAGCCCTCTTTGTTCGAGCGATGAACTCATGAATCGACTTCGACTACACCTGTTGCTGTTGGCTGCCGTGTTCAGTGCGACAGGCTTCCTTTCCCGTTGCCTTGTCCAGTGCAACGATCACGCGGCCTTTGGTGATCCATTGTAGAATGGGATGTGCTTCCGCGACTTTCGTTTGGAAACATCACATCACCGACCGCCTGGATATTCAGGTAAGGGGTCCTTGTTGGAACAGTCGTGCATGATCCTGTCGATGAAACGCGAATTAATATGCATAGCGACAAGGGATTTTCGTTCAGTGATCCCAGATAACCACCAGGTTGTGCGGTTGGCGGCGCTGTTCCTGGTTGGCTTCGCGCTCTTGGGCCCGTTTGAGCCGTCGGATGCGGTTGAACCGTCGGGTGCCGGGCTATTCTCGGAACGAATCCGCCCCTTGATGACTGAGTACTGCCTGGACTGCCACGAATTTGACAGCTCCTATGATGATGCCCAGGCGCTGACGAAGCGGGAGTTGTGGAAGAAGGCGTACGACATGCTCGACGCGGAAATGATGCCGCCGCCCAAGCAAACGTATCAGCCGTCACTGGCTGAACGGGCATCCCTGCTGTCGGCCCTGGAGGAATACCTGACACTTCCTGATCCGATTTTGGGCCGCGTGAATCCCGGCAAACCGATCGTCAGCCGGCTCAACCGACTCCAGTACAACAACACAGTCCGTGACCTCTTCGGATTGGATCATGATGTCTTCATGCTGCCAGATCGTTTGCCCACACGCAGGCACAATTACTACGCAGAGGAGGGTGGGCTACCGGATTCCATGATCATCAACATCCGCGAGTTCGGCAGCAAATATACCGTGCTGCTTCCCATGTCGGGTTTGCCGGGAGAGAACCGTGTGGCTCATGGATTCAACAACCGTGGCGATGCCATGAACGTGTCGCCGTTGCAGCTGGAGAAGTATGTCTCGATCGCCGGCGAGCTGGTGAATCACCCCAGCCTTCCCTTGGAGAGCCCCCGTTTCCGCGGCTTGCTGGGACAGGACATCGATGCCTATTGCGGACCGGGGAAGAGTGGCCGCGGCGGTGTCTTGGTGGACTCGGCCTCCATGTTTGCTGCAAAAGACAACGTTCCCGCCTCCGCTCCCGGGAACGATTTTTCCTTGTCCGCATTTCGCAGGAAACTGCACTTCGCCCGCCCACAAGGCCGCGCCGCTTTGTTCGACCTTCCCGAGCCGTTTCAGAAGGCTGAACTCTTCGACTCAGGCGGACTCATTGCCGTGAAGTACGGCTTGGAACAGCAGAAGCGTTTCACGATCAATCCGAGCCTTGGTATCACGGTCGCTCCCTACGCGGGCGCGAAAAGCACTGCCAACGGATTGTGCCTGATGAACGCTCACGCAACGGAGAAGTATTTCGACCTGGTCATCAGAGCGGACGCGAATGATCCCCGGGAGGAAATTCGCTCGCTGGGATTGTGCGTGCTCGATTTGAAGGGTGATTCCGGGCACGTTACCGTGACGGTGACCCTGAACGACCACCAGCGGATCTCGCGAACGGCGAACATTCGCGAAGGATCGGGGAACACTTTTTTTGGATTCAAGATTCCCCCCGGTTCTTCCGCGGTCAATGTCACCGTCGATGGGGCTGCCTATGGCGGCAAATTCGTGGCGCTTGGAGATATCGCGGCGGTGACTGGTCCCTCGAAAACCGGAGCCCCCAGCCTTCGTGATCCTTGGAATGTGAAAGCCTACACCCAGCTGGGATGGAAGGATCAATCACCGCGCCTCCGCTTGCGGCATTTCCTGAGCGATGCGTTTCGTCGTCAGGCGACCACGGAGGAAGTCAATCGCTTCCACCAAATCTACCTGGACGCGGAAGCCAGGGGTGAGTCCGGCGCCGATGCGATGCGAATCACGATTCAGTCGGTTCTGTCCTCACCGCAATTCCTCTTTCGAATCGAAACCGACCCTGCGGACGAAATGCCGGTTCGGGCACTGAATGATTTCGAGGTCGCCAATCGATTGAGCTATTTCCTATGGGCTTCGATGCCGGACCGAGCGCTGTTCGACACGGCGAATCGCGGCCGGTTGAACCAACCAGCCGAACTGGAAGCTCAGGTAAAGCGAATGATGCGAGATCCGAAGATCCGGGAGCTGTGCGAGACCTTCGCCGTGCAGTGGTTGAGGCTGGATCAGATCTACGCCACGCAACCGGACCGGGACGTGTTCAAGGCGTTTTATCGGGACCGCTTAGAGGAGGACACCCTGCATGACGACATGATCCTGGAGGCCGTACTCCTCTTCGAAACGATTCTCGTCGAAGACCGCAGCATCCTTGATTTGATCGATGCCGACTATTCTTGGCTCAATGCGAACCTGTTGGACATTTATGAGCTCAAGGGCCTGAACAAGGGCTTGCTGGCTGAGACGCCCGTTCAACTCAGGAAATCGGTCAAGGTCACGAATCGATCGAACTACAACCTCTGGCATCGGGTTGCCCTGCCCGACAAAACGCGCGGCGGCGTGGTGACGATGGGCGGCCCGCTCACGCTCACTTCGACACCCCTTCGGACGAGCCCGATCAAGCGGGGCAACTGGTTGTTGGAGACCATCTACAATCGTCCGCCACCCGAGCCCAAGATGGCGTTCGTGCTCAAGGACGAGGAGGGCGAACAGGCAAGCGAACCCAAGACCCTGAGAGAACGTTTCGAGATGCACCGCAGGGATGACGCGTGCTATACCTGCCATAGCCGCATCGATCCCCTGGGGTTTGCACTGGAGGCGTTCGATCCCATCGGCCGCCTGCGGGAGAAGGACAACGGTGTGCCGGTCGACGCGAGCGGGACGTGGAACGGCAAGGATTATCGGACGCCGGTGGAATTCAAGGCGGCGTTGATGGAGCGGCCCGAAGATTTCGTGAGAGGCTTCATCGAGCACCTGTTGAGCTACGCGCTCGGCCGGAAACTGGAGTACTATGACATGGCAACGGTGAACGACATTCAGCAAAAGCTCGAGGCGCGAGGATACCGTTTTTCAGAGCTGATCTTTGAGATCGTCAAAAGCGATCCGTTCAGGAATACTGGAACCCATTGAGAACCGGAGTCGTCATGATACTGAAAAACAAACGCATCCACCGGAGAACGATGCTGAAGGGGGCAGGCGTATCACTGGCCCTGCCGTTTCTGGACATCATGAGTCCACTTCAATCGGCGGCCGCGTCCGAAGCGGGACCGCTGGCGGGTTCCAAACGTGTTGCCTTCATCTATACACCCAACGGCTATTGGCAGCCTGACTTCGTGCCGCAGGAAACCGGCACCAACTGGGCGTTGCCCAAGTCCTTGAAGCCACTGGAACCTGTTCGTTCGGATTTTTCCATCGTGACGGGTTTGGATAGGAAGTTTGTTCCCGGCACCAGCACCCATGCGCAGTGCAGTTCCTGTTGGTTGTCGAGCGCCCCTCCCGGCGAGACGCTCGACGGAGGATTTCCCACCGACATCACCGTGGACCAGATTCTGGCCAGGAAACTCGGCGCGGAAACGATGCTGCCATCGCTGGAACTGAGCTGTGTCGATTTCAACGACAATAAAGAGACTCGCTATTACGAGAGCATCTCCTGGTACGGTCCCGGTTTTGCCGCCAACACGGAGAACGACCCCCAGAGTGTCTTTCGCAGGCTGTTCGGAAAACCGGATCCCAGAACCGCCAGCGTGCTGGACGCCGTGCTCGGAGAAGCTAGCGCCTTGCGTGGTCAGTTGGGGTATGGCGACCGGCAAAAGCTGGACGAGTACATGGCCAGCGTTCGCGCGACCGAAAAGCGGATTGAGTTGTCCAAGAAAGCGATGGCCCGGAGAAGCGAGCCGCCGATCCCGGAGCCGAAAGGTATTCCCGAGAAGCGGGGCGACTATATCAAGTTGATGGCCGATCTGATGCTCCTGGCGTTTCAGTTGGACCTGACTCGCGTGGCTACCTTGGTCGTCGATCCGGAACGATGGGCCACCCCGCGAATGTATCACGACGTCTTTGACAAGCCGCTGGAACATCACCGGCTCACCCATTCCAAGGATCCGGTTTCGAAACAGCAATTGGCCAAGATCGATGCCTTTCACGTCGAACAGTTCGCCTACTTGATCGAGCGTTTGAAGCAGACGCGGAACGCAGTTGGAGGCTCTCTGTTCGAGGAAACCACGCTGGTGATGGGCAGCGGTATCAGCGATGGCAACAGGCACGACTTTAACAACCTGCAAGTACTGATGTCCGGCGGCGGAATCAAGCGAGGCGAGCATTTCAAGTACGAGGGACAACGTCCCTTAGCAGATCTGTGGCTGACCCTCCTTCATGCGCACGGCGTCAAGCACGAACGATTCGCAGACAGCGCCGCACCGGTTTCTGAAATCCTCAGCTGATCCGGACCCTCTGCCTCATTCGCAATCCACCGGCGCCTTGAAAGACATGATGACTACGAATTCTCGAAGATTCATGATGGTCGGCTGCTGTTTCCTGGCGGCCACTCTTCTGACCAGGAATGCACCTGCGGACGAGCTGTGGGATTATGGTGACATTCGTCACTACTATGCATACGACAACACCTTGCCGCTGGAAGCATCCTTGGTTTCCGAGGAGAAGAAAGGACGTTCTATAGAACGCGTGGTTCGGTTGCGCGCTGCCGACGGGGAATGGATGACGACCACTCTGCATGTGCCGGAAGGCAAAGGACCGTTCAGCCTGTTTCTTGGGCAGGACGCGGCCGCAGGAGGCAGGCAAGCCCTGGCCGACGCCGGTTACCTATGCGCGGAGATTGACCGTCGCCTGTCGGGTGATCGGAAACGACCGGGACTCTCAATGAGCCTGGGCGAAAACTTCATGCTCTCGGTCTGGAGCCGGCAGCAGATGGGCGTCGACTACCGCCGGCTTATGGATTACTTGTTTCGTGAATACCGCATCGATCCTGACCGGACCGTCATCGCCGGAACCTCCAGAATGGGCAGGATCTCGGTCATCACGGCCGCCTGTGACGAACGGATCAAGGCTGTGATTGCACGCTCCTGCTGCGCCGACTGGTCAAAGCTCATCAGCGGACCGGGAGGCAACCCAGCCCTGGCGCACTTTGCGGAAGAGCCCTGGTACGACCAACCCTTCTTTCGCCGGTTGACCGCGTCGATCGACCCACTTCACTACGGCAAATGGATGAAAGGCAGACTCGTGCTCGTGCAAAGCGGCGAGGACGACACGGAAGTTCCGAGCCTAGCCGCAAGACGCTTGGCTGACGTCCTGAAAGATTCGGCAACGTTTCGAACCTATCCCGGTCAAGGCCACCGACTGTTGGGCGAGGCAGTGATCGCCGATGCCCAAGCCTGGCTGGACAACAACGGCCTTTGGTGAAGGCCTTTCCAACTTGCTCTTCCGGTTTCGCCGCTCGCG
>JBCCYK010000307.1:0-6876 GCA_039189905.1 Planctomycetota bacterium | reverse complement strand
GTGTCATCTCGGCTTCCAGCTCGGGCGGTATTCTGCTCATGCGAGCATTGAGACCCAAAACCGCTCTCCAAGTCCAGCCCGATTTTCAAAAAGACTTGCACCGACCCGTGAACGGTTACGCTTGCAACGCAGGCCTGTGGGTTCCCAGCCCCTGACGATAAACGGGTTCTGGAATCCTGTTTTGCACGAGTTGCTGTAGCTGCGATTTCGTGGCGGTGTCTCTCAAGCCATCGACGAAAAGGTCCAATGGCATAAGTCCGTTGTCTTGCAGGAATCGGTCAAGGTCACGGGGAATCTCATACGCGAGGATCACACTCGCAGCTGACGTCAACTGCGCGAGATTCGGGATATCATCTTCGACGAGGATAACTCCCGAGGCTCGAAGCGTATCCAACGCCCCCTGGACGACTTCAGCCAATTGAGCATCAAGTGAATCAAAGAAACTCCGAGGTATACCGATTCGCGTTTCCGACAGCTTGATCCCGCTGCCGGACGGGGATTCACTTGTGCAAAGCCGATCGAGAATCTCGATATCGGCTATGCTCCGAGCAATGAGCCCGACTGTATCGTGCGTGTGCGAGAGCATGACCTGGCCGGCCTGGCTATAACGCCCGATGGTAGGTCGGAATCCGAAACAGCCGCACAGCGCTGCGGGGATGCGGCAAGAACCTCCCGTATCCGACCCCAAGCCGATCGGAAGAATCTGCGCTGCAACGGCCGCGGCGGTGCCCGCAGAACTGCCTCCGGACGTGCGGAAAACATCACGTGGGTTTTGCACGTTGCCATACGTCGGATTGCGTCCACTGGGCATGTGCCCCAGTTCGTGCATGTTCGTCTTGCCGCCAAGCAGCGCGCCAGCAGCAAAAAGTCTGTTTAATACCTCCGCGTGAGCATCAGGAACAAAGCCGCGCAACACGAAAGTGCCAGCCGTCGTGCGGACGCCGTCCGTGTGAATGTTGTCTTTGACAGCCACGGGCACTCCCGCCAACGGTCCTACGTCGACTCCATCGGCGATCTGATTATCGATCGCGCGGGCGTCGTGACGAATACGATCGCCGTCAAAAGTGATAAACGCGTTTAGCGAGGACAGCCGATCAGCTTGCTCAATAAGAGCTTCGGCGTACTCGACGGCTGTCACCTGCCCAGTTCGGATGGCGCCGGCGGCTTCAGTGGCACTGAACGCTGTCATTTCGCTATGGCTGATTCTTTTCATCGGCTACGCCATCAAGACCTTGTTGTGTCGCGGCTGAACGCGTCAAACGAGTTGCTAGAGTTCGCTACTTTCGTCACTCGCCTCTCGTCACACCTTCGTCTAATGCGAACCGTGGTGTGATTCTCCAGCGACGATCTCAACCAGTTCCATCATCCCCTGATCCTCGTGATCCAAAATGTGGCAATGAAGCACGAACTTGCCGATGTACCGCTCGTATCGCGATCGAGCCCTGATCGTGTAACCCTCACGCACCAGAATCGTGTCTTTCCAAATCGGAATCGGCTCGCCCCCTTTCATCGGCAGCTTCTCGTTGCCTTCGGGATCCTTGATCGAAGTGATCTCGAATGGATTGACGTGTATGTGGAACGGATGGTTGACAAACCTCGATTTCAGAATCCACTCCGAAGCAGTATTGAGCTTCAGCTTGCGAGGCATGTTCGCAGGGTCGAACGCTTTGGAATTGATCTCGAACAGCGGTGGGTTGAAGTCGAGATCGATATTGAATTCGACCTTTTGCAGTTGGCCGTGGTCGAGTTCCGCGTCCGCGATCGGGTTGTGTGGGCGTAGCGAACTTAAGTCTTCGTCACGGGGGAGGTCCATTGCGTTGGTCTCACCACTCACCAGAATCGCGCCGAGCAATTTCGGACTTTCGTCCGTTCCATGAAGCGCTTCGTTGGCAACTACCTCCCTGTCAACAATCACGTAGGTGCCTTCGGTGTCGATCTTGACCAATACATCACTGCGATAACCAGGGAACAACGGAATCGATTTTCGATCCCACTTGTACCCGTAAGCTAAACCATCTGCGGCAATCTCGATCAAATTCACCGCCGCGGCATCAACTTCCTTGCGCATCTGAGCATTGAATTCGGCGCGACGGCGGTTGAGATCCATTTGTCGCCGACTGCGCTCCTCAACATCCTCGATGTCTTGAATCTTGGCTTGCTCTTTGTCGGCCGCCTGATTGGCGGCGATTTCCTTCGCCACAAGATTTAGCGCATCCTGATAGGGCAAGATTGTCGGCTCGATACCTTCGCGCACCCCCGAGTGAATCATTCGCCACCGCATCACTTCCTGTGGCTTCATCGTGAATATGGGGAAGGTTTGACCGCTAACAAGGGTTCGCCAACCTGTCGTCAGAGCATTCCGATCCCACGCGCCCGGCCCGAAATCGTCGTAGTTCTCAATCTGGTAGTAATCGTTGCGGGGTGACTTTCGATAGGGCATTTGCTGAAACACCAAGACGTGCTCGGCGGCCTGCCTAATCTCACGAATGTTGTCGAGCCCGCCTTCAACGATGAGGGCCCCTGCCATTCCACTGGAGACTTGGATCGCAGTGGAGCCGTGCACATGGCCGTGGTACCAGAACGTTCCTGCTGGATGATCCTTTGGGACGTAAATCTCATTGCGAAAAGAGGACTCTGGAGCTACTTCCACCAAAATGTTATCGCTGTTGCCAGCCGGTGAAACATGCAAACCGTGCGTGTGCAAGTTGGTAGTGTTGAAATTGTGTGGTACGTTGAGTGATCCGTGGTGAGGTTGGTTTTTGCACAAGTGATTTTCCATCGAAATCAGCAAATTATCCCCTGGCTTGACCCGTAGCGTGGGTCCGACGAGTCCTCCTTCATACGCACGCAAACGAACCTTGATGTTCTTGTCGAGAACGGGATTCCACAACTGGTTGATTGCGTAGGCAACCTTGAGCTGCGTTTCCAGCACTTGATTGCTTGAAGAACGCGATGGTGGATTAACAAATTCCCGGAATACACCTCCCTCGTCCAACATCCATTTCATAGGCGTTGTCTCTGCTGCCGCATTCAAGCCCTGCAAGTCTCCTTGCAGTAGCGAATAGCGATCGACACCACGAGCACTGCCTGTTTCGGATTGAGCGGTCGCCGCAAGAGAGCGGTATTCTTGGCCAATGTTCCCCTCTTGAGCTGGCACTTCCCTGGCGAAAGAAAGCAAAACGGCCAACAGTGCGACTGCCAAAGAAGTACATTGTTGCCTGGATAAGCGACAAGTCGGAGGCACTGGCCTATCTCCGGATAGTTGAGTTGTTGTTGGCTCAGCTAGTCAATGGTGGAACCCACATTAGCCGCTTTTGGCGCCGCAGTTATGAATGCCGAGCGCCCCCCCCATTTGTAGCGTTTGGCGCATCGGCCTGCAAGAAGCTAGTTAGTTGAGCAGTGCGATCCGGCGAGTCGGCACAGTCTACAATTGTCACAAGGCGTTCCAGCGACCGTTTGCCGAATGCGAAAGACACCGAAGTGAGCTGGGGAGATTTGAAACTGGTCGAGGCTGCATCGTTCGAATCGTTCTTGGACAGTTCCGGATCCGCTTCGGCGTGACACACCTCCGCGTCCAAAGGTAGGCAGGCCGTGCCGCTCCGTTGGCCGACACCGGAGCTAAAAACCAAGCTTTGAAGGGGTGGGAGACCTACGTAGCCTTTTGAGGATCTTAGCTCACCGTGGTCGCATCGACCGTCTTTGGGCGCATCCGTGGTGGCCTCGTGAATCGAATGGTGATGAAGGCGGGAGAGTTGCATTGTGATGGCGTTTAAGAACGGGCGATCAGTAACTGCCTCGTTTGCTGGCCCTCTCGCGAGATCTCTCCCGGCTGTTCCCGCAATGCGGGGCCGGGCGAGACATGGAAGTAGGGCAGCGATTGATCGCCCGTTCTTTCGTCCATTTTCGCCGTCCGTTGGCTATCGCGTGGGCACGGAGCTCGCGACGACCCAATTGGGATCCGGTGCGCGGAGTGTGTATTGGACTCCTGCGCTGGGTTGCCCTTCAAGATGGAGGAGCACCCACGCTTCACCGCTTCCAAACGTGATGCCGCCCGTACGCATGCAGGCTTGCAGGGGCGGGCTATCCTCGGCTTCGAGCCAAAATTTTGAGACGCCAGTGGCTTGGTGCCGCTTGAGAGCCTCCCAGTCTCCGCCGTAGTTTTCCACCCGTGCCACGAGACCCAGTTGCAGCGAGTCGTAAATCTTCTCTCCTAGCCTGGCGCGCAGTTCCGGTGCGTCCGTCCACAACACTCTGTCCAACCTGATCACCTGCTTGTGGGCGCTCGGCTGCTCTTTACGCTCGGCCCACCACTGCTTCAGGACGTACTCGCCGGTACCGAAGTAGTTGCCACCAAAGCCTTCGCCTCCGTCCTGTGGGTAGAAACTGACGTGAGGCCACCCCTGAACGGACATGGGCAGGAACAGTGTGAAATCGCCCGTGCCCTGATCCACGGACAGGTGTTGCACCTTCATGGAACGGCTTCTACCTTCGGATGCGTTCGTCGCCGTGGTGTACGCGGCGATGGTGGCCTTGTCGTGGGATGCCAGCTTGTACGTGCCCTTGATCCTGTAGATGTGTCCACGTTCAAAGGTCTTGGCCGTTCCTCGTACCTCGTGGATCGCGATCTCATCTCCATCCAAGAATCGAGTCGCGCCTTGTTCAAACGCGACCGTGTGCGGCAGGTCCGCCGTGTCGACGGTGGGCTGGTGCGACGGGGGTGTGGATCGCGCCGATCTCTCATCGCCTTGCTTGTCACCGCTGGCGTTCCGTTTCGATGTTTGAGCTGGCGGCTCGGATGCGACGGCTAGCGTGACCGCGGTGGGCAGAAATACGAGCCCCGCTACCAAGATGAATCCGATCGTGTGTGGCGATCCCCTCCGCGGGACCGTTCGTTTCAAGACCATCTCAATTCTCCTTTCAAGGTTGCACTGGGCCATAAAGGTTTCGGACATCACAGGAAAAAGTCTTCGCTCGGACATGAACTCGACGGTCCGCAAAAGCGTCTGGCCGTAAGCACGCCGGTGTTCTGGTAAGGCCCACACCACCCATGCGTCGCAACACGCTTCCTGGGCGTGTTCGAGTTGCCGACTCGCAAACCAAGCGATCGGGTTCCACCATTGCACAGCCAGTATTGAGAACTTCAGCAGTTGGATCAGGTGATCGCGGCGGAGAATGTGCGCTAGTTCGTGAGCGAGCACTGTGCGCATCTGGTCGCGGCTTAGCTCGACCAGCAAGTTCCGAGGTAGCAAAATCACCCGTTGTCGCCAGGCACCCGTTACGAGGGGACTCACGCGGACGTCCGTTGTGCGCACCTGCGGACATGCAGACAGCCCCATTTTCGAGGCAATGCTGTTTGCATCATCAACGAGATTCGCCGTGGCCAAACGGCTCTCCGAGACCAGGTGCGAAAACTTGGCGTGTCGTCGAAACGCCACCGATAAGAGCGCGACCGTTCCCAGTGACCATCCAGCCAGAAGCAAACCCCGCCAGCTGAACGGGAAGCGTTGTGCCTCGGCCACGTTGAGACGACGACCGGTGTCAATCATCCTGGCAGAACGTGGTTGCCCGGGCGTCATGACCGTCGTTTCAACCCGTCTTGAGTCCGACGCGCCGATCGATGCAGCAGTTGGAGACTCTGTTGAGATAACGCCCAGGGAACTAGGAATCGGAACTTCGATGATGGGAGGCGTGACTAGCTTTAGGAGCACCAAAAGCCACAGCGCGTGGCTCACGTGCGGGTTGCGACAAAGCCTGCCGATTGCCAGCGCCAGGATCGTGAGTGCAGACGCGAGGAGCATGTTGGATAACAAGCCCGTCAGAAATGCGTTCGACATCCCGGCCTCTCACTCGTCCAGCAGTCTGCGGATCCGTTCTTTGTCTTTCTTGCTGAGCCGTTTTGTTTGCACCAGATGCATCACAAAAGGCGATAGCGATCCGTTGGATAGCTTCCTGGCGAATGCATCCAATTGCAGGCCGGCCACCTCTTCTCGAGTTACCGTCGCCTCGAACCGGTGGGGCGCCCCACGTCGATCGCGCTTGATCATCCCTTTGTCTTCGAGTCGGGAGATCAACTTCTGCACGGTTCCCATGGAGGAAGGTGCGACCTCGCCGTAGAGCTGTTCCGCAAGAGAGCGCGCCGTCACGAATGACTCACTCCACAGGACAATCAAGACATCCAGCTCGGAATCTGTGACGACGGACTTTGGAACGGCCATTGGAAACCCTAAATAGACATGATGTCCATGAAAAGCATAGACATCACGACTATGTTCGTCAAGGTACTTTTCCATATCAACCTATCTGAAAGCCATTTCAACGATGGTCGCTGGATCTGGCACGCGCGTGGATCATGGATGGGGCCTGAAACCGCGATCCGCTCGGATGTTGCCATGGTCAGCAGGCGGTCCTACTGATGTGCGTCGATCAAATGACGCAGTTGAGAAGATCATGCGTTATCCGTTGGATTGTGCGGACAATGATTCCATAGATATGAACGATTTGATGCCCGAGCTGATCGCACGTGTACTGGCAGGAGAGCTCGACCAGTACCGGGAAATCGTCCGTGATTTTGAAGCGGATGTTTTTCTTCTCGCTGCGCCGCTCCTTGGAAGCCGCAGCGCTGCAGAGGATCTCACCCAGGAGGTCTTCATCACGGCGTACCGTCGGCTGGATTCCTTCGATCTGGCGGAGCCGTTTCGTCCGTGGCTGCTGGGAATCGCCGCGAACTTGGTGCGGAATGAACTGCGGCGTCGTTCGCGCGAAGACAGGCGGATGGAACTGTATTCCCATTATCTCGATGCGATGACTAGGGGAGAGTCGTCGCCCGGTGGGCCGGACGCGGTGTCGGACGCTCTTGCCAGGTGCCGGGAGCGCTTG
>JBCCYK010000306.1:0-6941 GCA_039189905.1 Planctomycetota bacterium | reverse complement strand
GGCGGCCGGCGACGGCCGTCCCTACCGCGCTCCTCCGAAAATCCATCAGCCCTAGCGAACCACGACAATGCCGGATGGACCACGTTTTTGAGGGTTTACGACGAATGTGAACCTGTTCGATGGCAGCGTGGTTGCGTTGGTGATAACACCCAACTTCGGCGGCGCCAGTCGCAGTGGGGCGTGTTCGTTTTCAGTCCATGATGCAAGGTCACGTGGGCTGCTTGTGACTGAATCCGCCATCGTCTCGATCATCATGAAACTCCTGATGTTTGGCGGAAATGCTATCACGTGGTAACAGGACGAAGGCATGTTTGCAGCAATGCTTGCTCATCTGCTACATCGAACGTTGCTACAATATCGCCGGTTGAGTTCTGACGAGGATTGTCAACGCGAGCAGCACGTCTGTGCGACAATTGGCAAGCCTCGCCCTCCTATTCGATCTGGAAGAATCATGCGGCTAAGAGCAAGACAGGTCACCCTTTGCATCGCCCTTGTTCTCGTAGCCTTGGCGTTGTTCACGGATTCGAGGTCCGACGCCAAGCAGGTCGTTCCCGTGAGGAATGAAATCTTCCGGGATAAGATCGTGACCGTGTATATGGATGATCCGCTCAAGGGATCTGGCCAAGTCATGAGGGATGCGCGTTTGGAACAGATTGGTGATCGGTGGATCCTGGTGGGCAAGGGGGTTTCGACCGGCCAACCTGGTGAATGGGATGAGGGACTGACGACGGGAATGGCATGGGATGCCGTGACCGCGTTCTACGTCTTCACGCCAGCCCAATTCGAAGAGAAGATGAAGGCATTAAGTCCCTGATGTAGTCGATTTTTGGTTACCGGTGTCCTGCTCCTTCAGTTGGTGTACTCATGGGGCGTCTCTACCAAGACTATGAATTCATCGTCGATGCCGTTGCCGGTCTTCGCTTGAAGCGATTGATTGCCGTTTCTGATGCTGATAGCGACTCAAGCCATCCGTTCATCTTTTACGCGAAGTTCTTTGGAGCGACTGGTTGGCACAGGTTCTTTCTAGACATCAGTGCTGCGTTCTGGGACAGGGCCACCGATGACGATGTAGCGGAAGATTTTCAGGATGATAGCTACAAGTGCGAGAGCATCTTAGAAGACAGGTCGGGAGCAGTCGTGACCAGCGCGGTTGCTTATGTACCAGATGGAGAAGAATGTGCTGGGATCGACATTGTGTTCGACGACGGTCGTAGCTTTATCATTCGCTGCATTCATGATGGCGATGACCACTACACCGAAGCCAAGTGGAACGGATGATCAGCGGACCTTCCTAGATCTTTGCGAGGTGTCTCCCAACCGAGTACGTGTCCCACAAGGCAGGACACATTCAGATTCTCGCAATATGCTGGAACCGATGCCCGATTACGCCGCAATTTGATGCGGGTGGCGCAAGCACTGTTGGCACCTGACCGTTCAACACGACTGTAGTGAGCAATGTGATGTTTTGGCCAGTTGTCTTGCCGTTTCAAGTCACCTTGGGCGTTCTGTGCGTATTGATTGCCATTGCAACCATCGCTGCCCCGCTCTTGAAGTGGCGTCGTGCCCCAACATTGGTCGTTGTCTCTCTGTTGTCACTGGTTGCGTTTGTTCCATCATGTGCTGGTGTTATGGCGGTTCTCGACGCGAACCGCTTTGGCGTGTTCGAATACGAAACGTTTCATGACGTCGATGATTTTCGTGTCGAACGTTTCTTGCCGCCTGTGGCCAGGTCAATCACGGTTGACAAGTATGCCCAAGGGTTTCGACCACGATTCACCATCTCGCAGTCGGAGCTTGACGAATACTTGGAATCGGTCTGGCGATCCTATGTTGACCAGTCCGTTGTCCAACGGGGTCAAGTGTTCACAATGGATCCGGTGGATGAGAAATCCAACCAAATTCACTATGGGGACTTGGGTTGGCCGCATCTGGAAGAGGCTACGGAAGATTACGGTCCTGTTGCTCGCAACGGAGCTGGATTTTCCATCTGGTACAGCCCCTCGAAAGGGATTGCCTATCAGCGTGGTAGTTACTGGTGACGCGATGTCCAGCGGACGTTTGAAACGTGAGTTCGTGCAGCTTGAGGTGTCAACCATGCGTTTAGGCTGCGTGCTATCCTGGCCCATTTGGAGGGACCCGACAGTCGAAGGAGTGCGATGAGCCAAGTACATCCCGAAGGAGCATTCCGATTTTCGCTAGGTCAGCTCTTGGCACTGGTTGTCATTTCCGCAGTCGCGTTTGGTGGGTACCGTGTCTCCCCTCACGGGAGCGTAGCAGTCGTCGGCGGCATTTGTGGCTACCTCGGGATTCGGCTTGCCTTCATGAGTTTGCGCAAGTCAGGCACGCGTCGGAGACTTCGAGCGTGCGCTGGGAGTCTTGCGCTGATCGCGGTCTTCTATGTTTTGACGGTTGGCCCTGTCTCTGCCGTTTATGACATGCTCAATCACTTTTACCCGGAGACGTTCTCGAACACGTACCTGGAGAAAGCTTATCGTCCGATGCGACCCCTGTATCGCTTTTCTCCTACGAAACACTTTCTTCGCTGGTATGTCGACGCCTGCTACCACAACGGCGAGTAATTGCCAGGCAGCATCGTGTCGTGAACCCTCAAGATCCCAAGCCAGATCGCACTCGCGGGGTGTTACATCGGCTCGCAAACATGCGTTCACGGACGTCCCCGGTCCATGCCCTCTTTGCCCGCGGCATGGCGGCATGCTACCCTTCCCCATAGAGCGACTCCGCAGTCATCTTCGCCTCGCGAACGGTTTTTTTGCCGTATCAACGCGGGGATGATTGAGGTTGGTCGTTGTCACGGGCTTGTAGCTCAGCTGGGAGAGCGCTGCGTTCGCAATGCAGAGGTCGGGAGTTCGAATCTCCTCAGGTCCACTACGCTATTCGCTTGGTTTTCCCCTGTTTCTCCGGGCGAACGCGTCTTCGGCACTTCAGTATTTTCAGTTGCCGGAGTGCCAAGTAATGACACAGATTGACATTCGCTGCCAGGATTTGGTGCAACCGTTCGCGGCTCGCACAGGGGTAGTTCTGGGAGCTGTTCAACTGCTCCTGATGTGTCGAGAAGACGTGCGTCCGTGTACGTCTTCATGGTCAAGGCGAGGTCAGAGTGCCTCATGACCGCTTGAGCTGTTCGTGAGGCAACGTTGGCAAGAGACAGGTGCGTTCCGGTGGAATGCCGATGGGCATGAATGTGAACGCGCCCATCGAGTGCGTCGATCTACTCGATGCCGACGCCTGCGAGATCGCGATTCATGATCCGTGCCCAGCTTCTTCAAATAACTGTAGGGCGTTGCGGAGGAGCTGCGATTGCCGATCACGGTTCCCAATCCGGCCCACGGTCAATTCATCGCCACGTCACCATGACGCAAATCTACGACAAGCGGAGACGCACCACATCGGATTCCGCCCAGCATGACGTACCGATCAAGACTTATGGAAATCAACTGTACAGCCAGCTGACACGGACCCTGAAGTCAATCTACAAGCAAGTCTCTGATCTCCTGCACTGTCCTGATGGCCTTCCAGTCGAGGAGCTCGTCTGGCAGCGTCTCGTTTACACTTAGCCAGCGGAAGTGGGTTTCATGAATGTCACTGAATTGTCTAATGTCAGTATCAGACACTCTGGCTCGTTGGTTCGTTTCCCTTCGGATCCTGCTTGGGACATAATGACCGTTGCAGGTTGTCCATTGAAAGTCCTCTACCTCCTTCAAGTAGCGTTTCCCTGTTACTGTGTGATAATAGAAGGACGATCGCTTCACAGGCAGTAGCGTCTCCAAGCTGAATAACCAGATCGTTTCATTTTCTGGCTTATCACCATTCAACTTGCGGCGAACGACACGAGCAATGTCGGATGACTCGGCCCTTGCAACCATATCCCTGCTTGGGATTGTGAGATTTGCCCAGATTGGATCATCGTCGCTAATCGTTTTCATGGTATCAGGAAATGCCACGAGGCCCATCGATAGCAGCCGCGGCGCACCAACTAATAACGCAACATTCTGAGTCTTGCCGAGTTTAACACGTTTTCGGCCGAGGGCACTTAAATGAAAGAGTTCCTCGGAGTCGTCGAAGTAGAAAGCTGACAAATCAGAGTGATTCCTAGGCGTGTCCGTCTCTGGAATGGCGTCGATCAGCGACCAACGGACGAAAACGCCCCTCTTCTCGTCTTCATCGTAGGCCAAGCGGCACTTGCGATCGCGACATTTAAGGCCATTGATCGGGTGGAGCCGCATGAACTCCGATGTATAAGTCACATCGTAGGATCGCATTGAGGAATTGCTTGCTAACAATCCTGCCAGCAAGGAAGCGGCAAACTGCGGAGCAGTCTCTTGATTGTCACTTTTCTGTTCCTCAGCGGAGGCGACAACCGCTGCAGCATGAAACACTGACAGTGGAATAACAAGGACCGTCAACCGAGCTGACAGAAACATATGCGCGTTCTCTTCTCGTGTTCAAGCGGCGCCGCTGAAGCGGCGATGGGGAAGACTCGTTGCTGCATCCATTGGCTATTCCTCAAACTCGGTGCAAAACTCAACGCCTTCAAACCTAGTTTTGGGAACACCATATTGGATCGCGGGGTCATCAGGATCCTCCCAGAAATCGATGTCGGTATGGCAGAGCTTCGTGCCCAAAACCTCCTTGCACAAGTTGCACGGGATCCTGTACTGGCAGTAATCAGGTGGTTCGGAAGTCGCTGCAAACGTTTCGTAGGGACCATCATAGGACCAGAATCCCTGATTCCATGCTTCAGTTTCAGTCATTGATTCCAAGAATGTTGACGGGGTCGGCCCCTCTGCTTGCGTTCCGGCAGGACAAGCGTCGTTGACACATTGTGTGCCTGCACAAGCAACCTCACCGTAAGGAAAGTTGGGCCACAAATCTGTGCACTCGCGTTCAACAATGACGGCACATGGAAGCTGAGCAACAACGTCGCGAGACTGCGTGACCGTCAAGCAAAGCATTGCGAAGCATATAAGATAGCGCATCGTATCCACTCCAATCGAGATTCAAAGTGTAGAGAGTTTCAGGACGACTGTTTGAGTCCGGCGAGCACCGTGCCAGGTGATCTCAAAATCACAGTTTACTTGAGTTGTGTCTGAGAAAATGGCGTCATACGTCTCGTCGCTGACGCTTAACTTGATCCGACAAAAATTCTCTGCCGACTGCACAACCTCAACTGGAATTGCCTGGTTCCCAACCTTGGCAACTAGATACGGACGCGAGTCAGATGACGTCTTGTCTGTGGTTGGAGTCGAGTTGACTCTGGTGCGAATCAATAGCCCGGATGCTACGTACGAGTCGCTTTCGGTGGCGGATTGGCACACAAGGGTCGTCGGAACGACACGAATCGGTGACCGCCGAATTCCGGAAATAGCAACGGTTCGCGATTGCTCGGTAGTTGGGTCGGTAATGTGAAGGTTAGTGTGGAAGCCTGCTTCTGGGATGTCATTCGACCGCATCGTCATGGTGAGAATCGAAATGCAGTCTTCGTCTTCCTTGTCGCTCGGACGCAATTCCATATCGATAAGGTTCAACAGGTCACCACCGCCTAGCTCGAGGGTGTCCGCAGAAACCGGCGACGTTGTACAGATCGCGATCTCTCGCACAACGTTTTGGGAGGAATTGTCAACTCCTTCATCCGCAACAAAAAGGATGCGGTCAGATCGTAACGCAAACACTCCCGAAAGATTCGCAATCAACGCTATCGTTACACGCGGAGATGTTTTCTCGCTGCGTTTCTTGGGCTCAAATGAGATGTATTGCTGCCACGTGGAGCCAGCGTAGTTCTTCTCGGGATGAAGGCGTAGCTCCAAATCACATTCATCGTCGGGAGATAGAACTGCAAGTTCAGATCTTAACTCGATACAACCACAACTGGTTTTCGCTTCGCGGAGATCAAGCTCGAAAGGTGATGTGTTGACCAGGCGAAGCAGAATGACGTTGTCGACACCCACATCGACTTTCCGAATCCTTGCAACCCCACTTGCCTCGAAGGGGTTTTTATTCTCGAGCACAACCCGAACCGTAGACTCGGCCTTTGCGGCCCTCTCGTCAGCTGCAATGTCTGCCGTGTAGATGGCAAACAGTGAACCGCAAGCCAATAGAATGGAAAGTCTCATCGCCCCGATCTCCTCCCGTGCCCAGAATGATACCGGTTTCGTCAAGGCATGGAAGCATTTTCTTTCTGTTTTTCCGATGCTTTTTCTGTGAGCCAATACATCGTCAGGACGAAACAGGTCATGCGATCTAGGTTCGCGATTACGCTAAGACTTAGAGCTACACATAAGCTTCCATAATGTCCAGTTTTGTGTTGCCTCTCTTGAAATTGGGAATCTGCCTTCGGTGAGCTATTTTCGCCGCTGGAGGATTTCAGATGAACCGAAAACGACGTTCTTTCTCTGCTGCTGACAGGATACTGGACTGGGAGAAACAAGCCATCGTCAATTAGCACGACAAGAATCCACTGGACGGCTACAGGAGGTTAACGTTCATGATGCTCGATGAAGATATCGTGGCGGTGGCTCTTTCGACCGTTTACCGCGTTCTTAAATCGAAAGGCCGACTGGACCGTAAGAGCAACGAGGCGTTGCAGAATGTCAATGGCTTTAAGAATCCGCTGAAGGCTCACCAGCACTGGCGCATGGACACTTCCTACATCGACGCCGCCGGGACGTTCTTTTACCTGATCACGATTCTTGACGGATAAAGTCGCTACATCGCGCATTACGAACTGCGTGAATGGATGACGGATCCGGATGTCGAAATTGTTTGCCAAGCCGCTTTGGAGACTGCACTTTAGGCGATTGGACGTCACCTTCGAATTGATGTAGCCACAAAAAAGGCCCGCGTGGAAAATGGAGGTTCTCACACTCTCCGAAGTACCACGGGGCCAAGGATGGCTAAGCGTAAGTCCGGCGGCAGACCGCCGC
>JBCCYK010000305.1:0-6960 GCA_039189905.1 Planctomycetota bacterium | reverse complement strand
CGGCGGTGCGAATCACAATTTCTTGCGTCGTCTCAGAAATCTTCAGCCCGGTAAAGACCTGTCCTTCGTCGGTCAAAACGGTGAAGCCCTCGTAGTTGTGGCTGATCCCGGCACTGGGGTTCAGGATGGCCGTGTAGAGCGCTTCGCGTGACAGCTTGCTACCGATTTCGGAAAGATCGGGTCCGACCTCTTTCCCTTCGCCATGGACCTTGTGGCACTTGGCACAGGTTCCTTTGCCATGAAAGATGAGTTTCCCTGCCTTTCCATCACCACGCATGCGGATCAACTTGGACACGGGAGGCAGGGATTCGCCTGACTTGGTCGCCGCTGGCTTCAGTGCCTTCGCGATTTCACTGACCTCCGGATCGTCCGAACTGCTTAACGCGTCATAGGCTGCGTACCGACAGTCGGTGGGAAGCTTGCCCTCACGATGAAGACTCACCAAATACTTCTGCCCGTTCCTCGTTCGACCCAAACCGGCAGTTGCCGCAATCCGGATGGCCGGTGTGCTGTCCTTCGCGAGCAGCGATTTCAGCATGGTCTCGGATGCTGTCGTCCCAATCAGCCCGAGTCCACCCGCGATCTGGGCTGCAACGGAGTCATTCCTCGCCAGGGCAGAAGCGATGCGATCCTTCTCGCCAAATCGCAAGAGCAGTCTCAGTGCCTTCAACTGCAAGGAACTGTCCGTGTTGCCCGAAAGAAACGACTCCAAACTGCTTGCTTGGTCGCTCAAGTCGAGATGGTCGATGGCTCTGAGAGCCTCGCGCGTCCCCTCGTGCTGCAGTAGGTAGCGTTCCACACTCTGCTTGACGTTGGGATTCCCTGCCACCAACGCCTTCCCGTGGGGAAGACGCAACAGCGACTCAACAACGATGTCATCTGGGTCCGCCGCCCTCAGTGGGATCGGGCTCACGAGGAGCAGAACAAAGGCGAAATTCAGTTTTCTGAAATGGTACATTTCTATGTCGGCAACTCCCACCCAGTGCGGCGTTCACGTTCCAGCATCGCGTTCCCTTCATCGCAGTTCGTGAACCGTTCGGATTCGGGATCCCAACGCAACTCATAGCCGACCTTGCCGACCGCTCTTGCGATGTTGAGAAGATAGCAGATCGTGCTGCTGCGATGTCCAAACTCGATGTCCGCGTTGGCCTTGCCCCTGCTCTTCACGCAGTCTGCAAAGTTTTGAATGTGAGGGACGTTCTCAAGCGTGTCAGTCGCGATTCTTCTGCATCGAGAACCTAGTCCGATCAGCCCAACGTTGACTCGCTCGCTCGGTGGCACCGCCCCGTTCATGCCGAGCACTTGACTGGGGATGAAAAGCGGTGCGGCAACGGCTGTCGTCGTGGCTGCAAGCGCTTGCCTGCGGCGGATGCGGCTCGTCATGAGTGAGATGTTTCTTGCGGGTGCGACACACGCTGATTTGTCATCACCACGAGAACGCCACCTGGGTGCGAACCCGCGTGCTGACCGATGCTTTGGTGTGTGCGCGGAGTGAATTTGATGGAGCCGCATGCTGCTATCAGCGCAGGCTTGAGTCAACATTCGGGAATGGCTAATATTCCTAACATGGATTAGTCAGGGCGAAACGCGTCTGAGTGTGCCCTGAGTTCGAATCTGAGGTGCAGACGTGCCCGACAAACGCCGCTACTACAAAGAGCTGAGAATCTCGCAATTGCGAGCCATCTTGCACCTCGCACGTTCCGGAGGATTTGCTTCCACGGCGGCCCACCTCGAGCTTTCGACGCCCACGGTATGGAATCAAATTCGGGCGCTCGAAAGTGAGTTTGAGCTCAAACTGGTCGAGGTCACGGGGCGTTCCGTTGTCCTCACCGACCACGGGCGCCGCCTTGTTGACTTGGCGACACCCATTGTGGACGGGTTTGATTCACTTGCGAAACGTTTTGCAGAGGAGACCGGACGTGCGTCCCGGCACCTTTCCATCGCGTCGCCCTCCAACATTTTGATCAACGAGATTCCATGGCCTTTTCGTGTGTATCGAGGACGCTACCCGGAGGTCGAGCTCAGCTTGGTGGACTTGCCGTCGATCCAAGCCAAGCAAGCGGTCCAGGAGGGCGATGTCGATCTGGCGATCGCCGGATTGATCGACGACAGTCTCCCGAAAGGTCTTGGAGCGGACTCGGTCGCCGAGTTTCCCTTTGTGCTTGCGTGTCAGCGTGAGCACCCCCTGCTCTCCATGAATCGAATCACGGCCAAGAGCCTTGTCAAATACCCGTTGATCTTATCGGCAGAGGGAACCAACACGCGAACGCGGATCGACAGCGTGTTGCGAAACGCCGGGGTCCATGAAAAGGCCAACCTCGTCTGTGAGGCGAGCACTAAAGATCTATGTCTCCAATACGTTGACCTGGGTTTCGGGATCACGATTGCACCGCTCAGTCCGACCTACCAACAACGGATCGCGTCGCAGACGCCCAGTCTCAATAACTTGGTTTTCCGAGACCTTAGCAAGACCTTTGGGACCGAACCGATCGTCGTCATGTATCGCCACGATCGCTATGAACCCGAGCATCAAAAAGCGTTTCGCAGCCTCGTTTGCAGCCAGGACGCACGGCACCAGGATGCCGAATAGAGCTGGAGTTCCGCACTGAAGACTCGCTGCTTGATTTTCGGGTAGCGAAAGTCGCCAAGTCTTTCGGCCCGCCCAAGAAAGCCCAAAGACTTGGCGGCTTGTCGATTTATTAATAACCCGAAGCGTTAGCGAGGCCTGATTCGACACTGATCCTGTTTCTGGGTGTCCTCGCTCACGCGTCGGGTTGTGATTTTGATTGAATCGACGGGCCCTTGGCGTCTTTTTTCGCTACGGATGAAAACGCAGATTGAGCTGCGGCGGAGTCCTAGGGATAATACGCGTTCATGTCTTGCCACCATTCCAGAAGCTGGTCACGCATCCTGATAGCAAACTCTCCTCTATGCGCTACCAGATTGCTGCTCTCGCCTGGGTCGTTTCTAAGATTGAACAGCAACATCCGTGAGCCGTTCGGATTGCACAGCAACTTCCAATCCCCCTGTCGCATGGCGAGCTCAGGGCTGATGTGCTCTTTCTTTCCGGGTTGGATGCTTCCGTGGACGCCATACTCCCAAAAAACAGGCTCACCGCGATCCACGCCTTCGCCCATCAACGCAGCTGAGAGATCGACGCCGTCTGAGGCCACCACCTGATCCTTGAGACCACAGAACGACGCCACGGTTGGAAGCACGTCCATCGCGGCCATCAAGGTGGCGGAATTCGTTTGAGCGGCCGGAATACGGCCTTTCCATCGAGCGATAAACGGCATGTGTATCCCACCCTCGTAAAGACTCCACTTGCGCCCAAAGAATGGGCCCGTGAATCCGGGAGGCCTGTGACCGGCGTCATAGTAGCGGGGCCAGTCAGTCGGACCGTTGTCGCTGGTAAGCAAGACGAGGGTCTTGCGATCAAGCTTCAGCTCGTCCAAGACGTTCAACAGGCGGCCAATCTGCCGATCCATCTCATCCAGCACCGCGAAGAAATCAACATCAGGTGGATTGTCGGATGCCCCTTCCCACTTGGCTCGCTGCTGACTCGACGGGACATGCGCATCGTGAACGTCGTTCGGAAAGACGCGAAGATAAAAGGGGTTGCCTGCGTTCTTGCGAATGAAGTCGATTGCGTGATCGACATAGGTTTCGGTCGTCTTATTCTTGGGCAGTTCCAGTATCTGCCCACGACCATGCTTCCAACTATCCGCTTGGTTGCCTGTCCTTTGCCACAAAATGCGGTCACCAAGACCCTCGAACGAAACAAGCGATTCTTCAAACCCGTAAGCCTGTGGGAGTGGTGCATCTCCAACATCGCGTCCACCACCCATATGCCACTTACCAAAGTGCGCGGTTCTATAGCCAGCAGCCTTCAGCATCTTGGCAAGCGTCGGCGCTTCGGGATCAAGCCAATCGGGCATCTTGCGATTGCAGTTGGATCTTCGCGATGCCAAGAACGAATGGATTCGATATCGCTGCTGGTATTGCCCCGTTGTCAGCGCGACTCGCGACGCAGAACAGATCGGTGAATTGACATAGAAGTTTGTTAGTTTGATACCCTCCGAAGCAAGCCGGTCCATATTCGGTGTTTTCATCGCCGGGTTGCCAAAACAACTCGGGTCCGCATAACCCATGTCATCAATGAAGATCACGATGACACTGGGTGGCTCATCGACACTGGGTGGATCATCCGCAACGATGACTCTGAAAACGCCGAAGGAAAGGGTGATGAACAAGCATGGAACCCACCATTCGCGCATGAACGGCAGCGTTTCGAAATGCTTCGTGCGCCTGGGTTTCATTTGAATGACTTCTTGTCCGGCTTTGGGTAAACGCGATCTTGTCGCGACCACTCAAGCCACTGTTGAGCCATCGCGTTCGCTCGATCCGGTTCGACATCGACCAAATTATCTAGTTCGGTGCGGTCGTCGGCCAGGTTGTAGAGCTCCCAAAGATTTTCTTTTGGACCATCGTGCGTGGACACCCCGCGTCCCACCAACTTCCAGTCGCCGTCCATGATGAACGCGTTGTCCTCGTGTTCCGAGAACATCGGCGTGGCCCGCTCGATCGCCTGTCCTCGGCAGGCTGGCGAGAGCGAGACCCCACGAAGCGGCGGGATCTTATTGCCGTGCGCCATCGCAGGGTATTCCGCGCCCGCGACATCGAGGATGGTTGGCACGATGTCGATCACCTGTGCTGGCGAGTCGTACCACTCCGGCTGTGCCTTGATACCGGCGGGCCAATGCATGAAGAATGGCGTCGCCGCACCACCCTCATGCGTGTAGTGCTTGTACAATCGCATCGGTGTACTTGAGACGTGCGCCCACGCCGCCCCGTAGTTGTTGGCGTTCTGCTGGTTTCGTTTCGCCACGTCCATGATCTCGCCGCGGCCCAACGGGGCACCCTCCGCACACGCGCCGTTGTCCGACAGGAACAAGATCAAGGTGTTGTCGATTGTGTCCGTCTCTTTGAGCGAGTTCAGCAATCGACCCATGTTTTGATCCACGCAGTCAATCATGGCGGCGTAAACGGCCATTCGCATGTCGAGTTTGGTGTGTTGGTTTGGTTCTAAGGATGACCACGCGGGGACATCCTCGGGCCGCGGTGACAACTTGCAGTCAGCGGGTATCAGGCCAAGTGATTTTTGCTTCTCAAAACGTGCCTTTCGGACGGAATCCCAGCCGGCACGGTACTTACCAACGTATTTGGCGACGTCCTCCGCGTGCGCTTGATGAGGCCAGTGAGGTGCGGTGTAGGCGAGATACAGAAAGAACGGTCGGTCATCCTTCGATTGTGTTTCTCGGATGAAGCGAATCGCATGGTCTGTGAACGCATCCGTCGTGTAGAAGGCACGATCCGTCGTACTTTCTGAAGCGACTTGATACTCATTGTCCAACGTCATGTGACGCGGCTCAATTGGATGGAAAAACCGCGTGGCACCCGACAAGCACCCAAAATACCGGTCGAATCCCCGCTGCAAGGGCCACTGGTCTTGTGTCTCCATTCCCAAATGCCACTTTCCACAGATCAGCGTCGCATAACCCGACGGACGAAGCACCTCCGCCACGGTGACACACTGCCGGTTTAGAAACCCGCGATAGTTCGGGAACGCTTCGCCAGCATCATGGTTGCGGGTATTGGGTGGGTTGGTCATGTGCCCGATCCCCGTGAGATGCGGGTGCAATCCGGTCATCAAACTGGCGCGAGTCGGACAACATCGCGACGCGTTGTAAAAGCGTGAGAACCGCACCCCCGCATTTGCCAACCGATCGATGTTGGGCGTTTCAATTTCGCTCCCGTAACACCCAAGATCCGAAAAACCCATGTCATCCACCATGACAAGGATGATGTTGGGACGGCTGTCAAGGTCGGCCGCAGACGCGGTTCCGACGACCAGGTGAGCCACTAGGATCGCCGACCAAAGAACATGTTTCATGATTGATTCTGTGGGGATGGAAGGAACGAAGCTTCTACTGGGTCGCTTGGGAGGGTCGGTTGCGCGTGCTGGAGTCGGATCGGATGGCATAGAGCCTTGAGGTGGTTCGGACGGGCGATAAGAAACGGCTAAAGCCTGCACTCCAACTTACGATCGAGATCCTCATGAGGACTCGTTTCGTGCTAACGTGATCAACATGGGATCTGGCAGATCCTGGACGCCGAGTTGACGCAGCATGTTGACCATTTGAGCGGCGGTGTAGTGAGCGTGAGTACAAACGTGTAACAAGATGTCCATCAACGCCGTGGTCCGTCGCTCGCCATAGTGAGAGCTGGTACTCACCTTGGTAATTGGCTTGACCAAATCGGCTTCCGTCAGGTGTTCGAGATAACTGCTCCACCGCAGGTCCAGCTCACCCCATACTTGTTTCAGTCGTTCCAGGGTTTGAATGCCATCGTCGGCGAGCTGATTCCCCACGATTGCGTCTGGAAGATCGCCTGGCATCCTCGGATTCTCGTTTCCCAGGATCGTTTCCAGCCAGACGTACTCCGCTCCCAAGAGATGCAACAAAGTGTTCCAAACGGATCCCTGACCGATCGCAAAAGGTTGCCGAATCTGCTCCTCATCCAACGTTGCTGCCGCCGAGAGCAGCTTCTCGTTCACCCACGCCCGGTGTTGATGAAGTCGCAGGAGAGATGTGACTGAGTTCATGAACCTAAGCTCCACGCAGAAAGGTGATTTCAAATCGACCCATGATGGTCGCGCGAAGACGACTCCATCGGTCACCGGATTGGCGCTCGCTTGGTCTTCTTGCGTTGCTGAGCTTCCAGTCCAAAGTAGTCCGGATGCCAGCTTGGACGATCCTGAAGCCGGCGTGGTTCACTCTGAACCAACTCTTGGTCTCCCTGTTCTGTCATCCAAGCGCTGAGCCGTCGCTTTAGTTCGCTCACACGGGCCGCGTGCTCGGGCGCATCAATCAAATTCGTTTGCTCCCAACGATCCTGGCT
>JBCCYK010000304.1:0-6991 GCA_039189905.1 Planctomycetota bacterium | reverse complement strand
TGCTTCCGGAGCGGCCGCGATGCCAGGCTCCATCTTGGGTGCAGGCGCTTGTTTTTGCACCCGAGCGATCATGTGTTGGTTTTCTTCGGCCGTGTAGAGCTTGTGTGCAAACTGCTGTCCACGGCCTGCAGGCGAAACCGCTTGCACAAGATCCTTCGATTCGAGGTCCTCGACCACCACACGAACCGCATCCAAGTCGGCGAAGCTATGCATGCGCGATGCTCGCGAACGTATCTCGCCCAAAGTCTGCGGCCCGCGCAACAACAGTTCGGTCATGATCGAAGCACCAGGCGAGTCCACCCCCAACCACTCGTAGGCTGCATGACGGTATTTCACAACGCGACCGTTCCCATGGATTTCGCGCGCCGCGCCAACCGAGCGCAACTCGTCGAGCGCCACAAGCACATCGCCTTCAACGACACTCATGACGGGCGCGCGGTTGGACTTCTGATTGCATCCGCTGACGAGTGCCGACGCTGAGAGTGGGTAACTGTCGGGCGTTGTTTTCGCCTTTTCAACCAAAACGCCCAGACAGCGACGGGCAATGGCGGTGAGTGGAACAGGGGAATCGGCGGACGCTTCAGACATATGCCAATCTTTCGGTGAGCCAAAGTCGGAGTGCGAGACGCGGCAGTTTAGGCCGCTCAATCGCGATTCAACAGTGCGCGTGGAGACATCGCACGGACACGAACCTATTCTGGGAACCCCAGATCAAGCCGTCCGTCAAACACCGGCGGGAGCCGCGACGGGTCACCTCCGCAACGGCGGTGGCACCAAAACCGTCAAATCCGGCGCAGTTAGGCGGCGCCCTCTCGTGAACATCCCCGGACGCAGCAATCCATTCGATTCGGAGTCTGCCGACCGATAAACTGGAGCTAAGCGTCATCCCTTCTCTTCTGGCGGCACCTTGTCATGCGGATTCTACGTGGTTGCATCGCTCGTGCGGCATTTCCAGTGGGGACCCGCTGTTTGCTTGCTTTTTGCGCTTTGCTGTGGGTCGATGCCAACACGAGTGAAGCGCAGAATTTTGGGTTTGGGCAACCGGATCCCGGCGGCCAGTACCCGTCTCAGGCGTACTACAACGCACTGCAGATCTACCGCGACGGGGATCTGGAAAACGCGTTGGATGCCGTCGACATCGCGCGTCGCGGCACCCGTACGGATATCAACGGCAAGTGGCTTGATTCCATCCCCGTTCTGGCGTTGATGGCGGAATGCCATTGGCAGCTCGGTAATCTGGACGTTTGCCGGGCGACCATCGATGAGGCGCTTCGGATTGTCATTCGCCATCGAGGCTGGCTGGGCCAACTCGACTATGGGGTGCTCGTGCGTCCCGGGGTCGCATCGGCCGGCTCCTCCAACCTTTGGCCGGCAGCCGCTGCTGTGGTCAGGATCCCCATCACCGATCGTGTCCCGATGCGATCCGGGGAAGTGTTGACGGAGCAACGTTTGGCGCAGGGTGGCGTGATCGAGACCCCGAACATCCGTGTCTTGGATGCAGTCGAGGTGATGCGTGCCATCGCTTCCCTGTGTCACCGTCGTCGAGTCTTGCTGGGCCCGCTGTCAGACCAGGACCCACTCGTTTCCGAAGCATTGGAGGCGACCAAGTACCCCGCTGGTTTGGTGCAGCCGGTCGGCCGCGCGGCGATTGGATCGATGCGAGCCGCAGGGTATTTGGCGGTGATGGAAGATGCGACCGTGGTGGATCGTATGACGAAGCACGCCGCAGTGGGACAGGGGGTTCATCCGCTCGCGCCCTTGCTACTGCTGTCCGGCATGCGCGCGTTGATCATGGGCGATGCGGCGGGCCAAATCGACGCTGCGGCAAAGGATCGCTTGGTTCAGACTGCCCAGGAAGTCGCCAACTCGGCCGCGGCACTCCGGCAATACGAATGGATCGGGCCCGCCTTTCAGTTAGCCGCCGGTGTTGCGACCGAACAGCGAGCGCTGGCGGTGCGATCGGGCGCCGTGGTCGCGGCAACGACGTTGGTGCGGCAATCACGATTGGCCTCGCTCCACTGCTACCTGGTGGCTGCGGACGCTTCGTTGACCCTGGGTGATGTCGTTGTCGCAGAACAACACCTTCGTGCAGCAACTGAGATCGCGTCGCGACGGGACGTGATGCAACCACGCCTAGAGGCTTATGGAGCGTATCTCGCGGCGCGAATCGCAACGATGCAGGGTGACCGATTGGGTGACGGCAGTGATTCCGCATTGGCACAGGCTATGACGTCGATGAATCGCTTCGTCCAAGGCCCGCGCATTCGGAACCGTTCGCTTGTCGCCATGCCTTGGAGCTATCAATTGGGTCTGGTATCGCAGTCGCTCACACGATCGATGGGCAATCAATCGGCGGCCAAGCTCGCCCATCGATTTGTCAACGGCGCAGAGGCTTGGCGTTGGCGTGCGGATCCCGTCGACGCACTCGCATCTTGTTTGGATGACCACACGTTCCTCAACCAAACGCTGCTCAACCTCGCTCTCTCAGCACAGACTCCCGCAGACGTCGTGCGTTACGTCGACCGCGTGTTGGCAGATCGATTCTTGATGCGATTGCCGCTGCACGGGCGACTGTTGCAATGGAGATCCCTGGCCACCCTGGAAAACCTGGACGACCATGGGTGGAAAGAGATTGAGGCGTCTGCACCCGCAACCTTCAAACGATTGCGAGGTGACATCGCCGCGACTTCGAATGCTCCCGGCGCTTTAGATCCCAACGCAGACCCCACGCCGCTGGACGCCAAACAAGCAGCCACGGGAGAAGCGATCCTGAGTCAGCTGGCACTGAGCCGAGGCCTGGTTCCAGCCGTGAACCCACCGCCCCTGGGCGACAACGATGGAGCGGCGATGCCCGAGAAGACCGCCCTGGTCACGTTCACGTTTCATGGCACTCGATGCATCGGAACGCTCACGCATCGCAATGGAAGCACGCTTTGGCAAGTCGGCGCGGCGCGCGGCCTTCCGGGCATGGTCGGCAAGCTTCTGGCGTCCATTGGCGTTTCGCGTTCGCGAGGCGCGCGTTTGGACGCCGCACCGCAGTGGGAAACCGATGCAGTGCGCCTGATGGAGCTGTTGTTCCCTGCGGTAGCCGACTTTGACCCCCGCGCGTTTGAGAAGGTCATCGTGGTCCCGGACGGGCCGCTCTGGTACCTGCCCTTCGAGACGTTGCCTGCTGGCCCAGATGGGCAGATCTGGGCAGACGTCACTGGCGTGGCGTACGCACCCACGCCCGGATTCGCCCTGCGCAATGTCGGTCGCAAGAACCCAGGCAATCGGTCCCTGATGGTCACAGCACCCTTCTTCGCGCCACGAGAGTTGGAGATCAATGCAGCCCTTTCGGAACAGGTCGCATCCGGATTGGACAATCCCATCGTGATACCCCTTGAAAATGGCTTCTCAGGGGCCAACGTTGGATTACCGGTCGCCCACGTTTTGGTCGCATCGGTGATCACGCCATCACTGCAGGATCCGATGGCGACCGCGGTTGCAGCGGGTCCCGGAAACCGATGGAAAGACTTCGTCCGTCTGCCAGCCACGAGTCCTCATAGTCTCTTGCTGCCCGGTTTCCGAACGACGGCCACTTCAACGAAACCAGGTGACGGAAGCGAGTTATTCTTCGCGTTGGCTGCCTTACGATCGGCTGGGACGGATGGCATCTTGTTGACGCGATGGGTGACGGGAGGTGCTTCCGCGGCGACTTTCCTAGAGGAATTGATGGCGGAACTCCCCCACGCACCACTCGGCGAAGCCGTGATGCGCGCCCGTCTCGTCCTGCGTCAGTCGGAATTGTCCGTCGCCGATGAACCCTTGCTTGGAAAGCTGGACGAGGACATTGGCGCGATCACGGGGGATCGTCCCTTATTCTGGGCGGGATACTTGAGCACCGACAACATGGCCTTGCCACCGATCAAGAGCGACGCTGGCAACCAGAATCAGTAATGCCTCGTCCAAGCGTTCCAATGTCAAATGACATCGTGCGACGTGGCTTCCGTGCTGTTTCCACATTTGATTTTTGGGTTGCTGTGTTCGTGGCTCGGCTCTCCGAGCCGAGACATCACGGCTCGGAGAGCCGTGCTACTAAGGGACCGCCCCCAACTCGAACAGGAACTCCCGCAACGCCCGAGTGCAAGCTTAAGCCACCTTCACCCTCCCACGTGTGCGCCTGAAGGCTGAACTCCAACGGCGAGACAAGACATTCACGAAAAGACGATGCTTTAGCCGCCCATCATCTCGAACAAACCTTTAACGTCCTCAGCATCGGGGTCCTCCGCCTCGTCATCGACAACCGCCGCGTCTTCGATTTCAACGCCCGCGATCAGTGCCATCTCGATGCGCTGACTCTCAAGTGCCTTCACCCACTTCTCTTCGTTGTCCAGCGTGGGGTCATTGAGGGCATCCACGACGGGGAAGAGCTTTTCGAGCCACTCGGTAAGCTTGGGCTTCTGGTCTTCCGCCAGGGCGGCGAGAAGCCCAGCGGGCTTGTTCGGGTCGGCCTTCCCTTCCGCCGAACCCGTCGCCCCGTAGAAAAGCTGCTGAATCACATAATCAATATGCCGACGCGACAGCGAAACAACCGGTGGTTGGGGTTTTGATTGCGGGACCCCCATGCCGCCCATCATGCCACCCATCATCATGCCGTCCATGCCGTCCATGCCGTCCATGCCCTCCATCATGCCCATCATGTCCATCTCCATTTCGTCATCCATCATCATCTCTTCTTCCATGCCCATCATGTCCATGTCATCCATCATGCCCGGTCGCGGCGCTTTGGGCGCGTCCGCGTCCTGGGACTTCTGCAAGAATCGTTCGGGTCCGGGCGGCTGTTTCACCATCGCATTGGTTTTCTTTTTCATCGCCGCGATCCGCGCCAGTTCCGAATCGATGGCTTCAAAGATTCGCTGTGACCACTGCGTCAGAATGGGTGAAACGTCGGTCACCTTGTTTGCAATGTCTTGTTTGAAATCCCCCAGTCGTTTGGCGGAATGAAGGGCGATCAGGTCGTGTCGGCCCTTGTCGCTGCTGATCGAAATGAGTTGAGTGGCAAGCGACACATCCTGGTTGGAACGCAGCATGTTGAGGGAATCCACCGCGGTGCGCTGCAGATACGCGTGCGCGGTCGGATCACGTCCATCGGGAGCGGGTTGGGACAACAGATCGTTCATCAAGCCAGTGATCTTCTGTCGCTGATCCGGTGTCATGCGATCAAAGGCATACGTTGCGTGTCGCTCGATCCCCTGCAATGCAGCGGCGCGAATGCCATCGGGGTTGCCGGCGTTCTCATAGAGTTGCAGCAAGATCGGAAGCGAATAGCGAAGGGGGATGGGAGGTCGCCGTGCGTTGGCGTCATAGCCGGTTTCATTCAGTCGTCCCAAACCAATGATGGCAGCGACCCGTGCGGCCGGGTCGACGTCTGCGGTTGCAACTCTTTGCAACATCGGGAAGAGCGATCGAAGCAGATCGGTCCGACCGGGAGACTTCATCGCGAGCGCACGATCATCTTGCTCGATCAAACCATTGATCAACGGTGCGATTTCGTGGCGATCCTTCTTGGTGGTGATTCGCCACGGCACATATTCCGCCAGATAGGTGCGGACCATGGAACTGACGCGCGGATCCAGCTTGGCCATGTCCCGTGCGGTTGCCAGCGTGCGGACGGCCGATTCCATTTGCTTGACCGCGGATGGGCTCTTGACCGCGTCTCGCGCCTGGAACGGGTCTTTCTTGGCCGCAGCGTCCTGCCCCTGGGCGAAACGCGTGGACGCCCACACGACAAGGATGGCGGCGAAGATGAACCAAACAATCGCCAGCTTTCGCGGCTGCATCTGAACGCGTTGATCGGCGGTTAGCGGGATCGCGACAGCCTGGCGGGCGGAGCGGTGAGAATCACGGTTCTGCGCGGCATCGAATAGCTCGCTTCGCATAGCAGCACCCCGGGTTGATCGGTGAGAGCGTGGGAAAAGGCACGGCCTGTCGCCGCGATTCCCATTATTCACCAGTTTGAGGGGGCCCGTCAACGAAAACGTGAGGTGTCAAGCGAGTTTCGTGTAATCCCGCTGGTGGGTCTCCCTAGACGGGGGGCGAGTGATCTCACGCGTTGCTGTTTCTGCCACACGCGCGATGAACACAAAACACTCGCCGAGCACTCTCTGTCTGAACCGGGAACAACCAACGGACGGCCAATGCGACCCGCGCTGGGCTAGCGAGTGAGCCCGCGCTGGGCTAGCGATTGAGTTCGAGTCCGAATGTCCCACCAAAGGCGAGGAAGTTCTGGTCACGATCACCGCCAACGATGCCGGCGACGCTGTTCTCCTGACCGCCCCGCCAAACACCCGTGGCCAAGTCAATCAGCTGAAAGCCTCCGCGAATGTGGATCATCTTGGTGAGTTGGTAACCCACCTCGCCGCGAATATCAAATCCGATGAAGAATTCTTCGCCGTCGAAATAGTCGACAGCGGATGTGCTGACAATCTCGAACTCGGTCAAACTCCCCTGATCGCCCCCGTCGTACTGCGTCAGAGTATCCCGAATGCTCGACTCCGAGGTTTGAAGCGAGATTCCCGTGAAGACCCTGAGCTCGGTCGAGTAGCGAAACCGGTTTTGGAACTTGAAGTACCGAAAACCGAACTGCCCGCTGAGGATATCGTTCCGAGTTTCGTTCTCACGAACCGTGTACAGCTCAGCATCATCGAGAAGTGGGTCATTCATGACGAATACGCTCTGAAAACCACCCGGCGGAACATCGTCCGCTTCGAAACCACGAGCGTAAGTTGCGACCCCGTTTCGATCGTCAAGGCGGATGTATCGGAAGCCCGCCAGCGGCTCCAAGAACCCCCCGTAATGAAAGGGAATCATCCGCCACGTCTTGTTCACCTCAAAGCTGTCCATCGAGACATCGTTGAGGATAGCGCCGACTTTGTAGTTACGTGTGAACAGTCCGATGTCATTGCCGTCTTCGGGCAGGGCATTGAAACCGAGGGGCGGAACGCCAAAT
>JBCCYK010000303.1:0-7013 GCA_039189905.1 Planctomycetota bacterium | reverse complement strand
TCCACCAAGAGGAGCACCCGGGCACTCGCGCACACCTCCTGGACCTGCTGAGCGAAGCGGCAGAAGGCCCCGATGGCGGGGAGCGCCAGGGTCCGCGCCGGCAGCCCCGCGACCAAGAGCACGGCGCCAGCGTGGCTGCAGTCCTGCCGCAGCTTGCGCAATGCTGCCTGCGGGACCTCCTCCAGCCACCCCCAGTGGGACACCCCCGCCCCGAGAAGGGACAGTCGACAAACCGGATGTTGGGGTTGTGGGCAGCCAAGTCCGACCCAACAAATCCCCTCAGCATGCCAAATGGCAAGCCGCTCGCCGCGGCGGTGTACGAAGCCGTCATCGCGGCATGGCTTCGCTCGTCCAATTCAATCGGGTGGGGAAAACCATTCTCGACGGCGTCGCGAAGTCGATGCAAAGATCCCACGCCGGGATTGCCGCCCCAGGAAAAGATCAGCTTCTTCGCACACCCCATCCCAATCATCTGATCGTAAATCAAATCGGGCGTCAGCCTCACGAGGGTCAGATCGCGAATCTGCTGGCGGATGATCTCGTGCCCGGCGGCGAACGGGATCAGATGCGTGAAACCTTCCAAGGCGACACAGTCACCGTGATGGACGTGAGCGGCAATGGCATCGGAAAGGGATACGGGGGTCGTCATGGCAAATGGCCGGTGGGTGCATGCCGTTCGAGAATGCAAACGACACGTTGACAGATTCTAACGACGTGCGATTATCAGTCAATAAGTGCGATTATCGCACGTCGCCGTCGTTCTCGAATCCGGAATGCACTTTGATCCCACCCTGCGGTCCAAGCGAACCCGTGCCGTCCGATCAGGCCCTGCTTTTTCGTTCTGGCGATCCTGACTTCATGACTTCACTGGTGCGGGGTTTGGAAGTTCTACGGGTCTTTGCCGGCGCGGAAGAGGGCATGACAGCTTCTAAGATCTGTCGGCACACCGGCTTATCACGCGCCGTCGTCCGACGTTGCCTTTACACACTGATGCAAGCGGGCTATGTCGAGAAGTTTGATGATCGTTACCAGCCGACGGTGAAAGTCCTTTCACTTGCTCAGCCCTATTGTTCTGCGGCGCAGTCCTTGCCAGCTGTCGCCCAGCCATTCTTGGAATCGCTGAGTCAGGAAATCAATGAATCGTGCTCAGTCGCGGTCCTCGATGGCGACGACGTGGTTTATGTGGCCCGTGCCGCAACCAAGCGAATCATGACGATCTCGCTCACGATCGGTAGCCGATTGCCCGCGTACTGCACTTCACTTGGGCGAATTCTCCTGAGCGAGCGATCAAGTGAAGAGCTGGAATCTTACTTGGAACGAATCACATTCGAACAGCACACCGTTAACTCGATCACGACCAAGCGAGACTGGAAGAAAGAGATGGCTCGCGTACGGGACGAGGGCTTCGCAATGATCGACGAAGAGCTCGAGATCGGGCTCCGCTCGATTGCCGTTCCTGTTTTGGGTCCCCAAACAAAGATGCTGGCAGCCATGAATGTGGGCGTCCAAGCAACGCGAGTGAATAAGACAGCACTCAAGAAACAGATCCTGCCCGCCTTACAGGCAACCGCAGCCAGCCTCAGTCGTCGTCTAGCCGAGCTGCACGCCGTCGGCAGCCTAGGAGATTGAGGGATTCACGGCATGAACGCATCGGCCGCCGACCGTTCACAATTCGTGTCGCCATTCTTGTCACGACAATTATGCTGGCGACAGATTCGACCCGACCAACCACGAGCACCAAGTCTCGATCGTCCATTGGATCACGCGAAATCATGAGATGAAAATGAGAACCAGATCCCCACACCCGGCGCTGCTTATCAGCTTGTTGCTCAGTGTCGCCTCCGGTGCACAAGCCGACGAAGCCACTTGGCTTCAGCTCTTCAATGGGAAAGACCTCACCGGCTGGGAAGCGAATCGGTTTCCGGATTCTTTTTCTGTTGCCGATGGGGTTCTCAAAGCTCACGGTCGTAAAGGCATGTCGCATCTCTTTTACGTGGGTGACACCGGCGACGATATCGCCTTCACCAACTTCGAGCTTCTCATGGAGGCCCGTTCCGAACCGAACTCCAACTCCGGGGTCTTTTTTCATACGGGTCGCGAGCTTCGCAAGGGGAAGTACTTGAACAAGGGGTACGAGGTCCAGCTGAACAGTTCGACCAAGGAGAAGCGAAAAACGGGCAGCTTATATGGCGTCGTCGACGTCGACCAATCGCCGGTGAATGAGAACTCGTGGTTCGAGCTACGGATTCGCGTCGACGGAAAGCGGATTCAGGTCTGGGCAGACGGCCAGCAGGTCGTCGACTACACGGAACCAAGTGATCCGGGACGGAAAGCGTCCCGATCCAAAAGGCTCATCGACCCAGAGGGAGGCCCCATCGCACTCCAGGCACACGATCCGAACAGCGTGTTCTACTTCAAAGAGATTCGAATCCGCGAACTCCACTAGCCCTCGGCCGCAGCTCAACATGGGGCTCCAGCCGTAGCGAAAGACGCCAAGTCTTTCGGCTTTCTTGCAGTGCCTAGTGTCTGTCCCGTTTTGAAATGAGGACTGCGGCTACTTCGTGGCACAGGCTTCCAGCCTGTGATTGCCGCGTCCGCCGACGGTGGCAGGCAGGCTGCCTAACCCACATTCAAGATTCGTCGAAGCACTTGCAAATACGCCTCACTCACCGTCTCGTCGGTCACGGCGACGGAAGTCAATTCCAGCACGGCTTACTCCGTGTTTCGCCGTGACGCGCATTCCTACCCGGCCCGCTCATCCGCGGTTTGACTCGTCAGTTCTGCAAGAAGGTTCATCACGTCCGATTGGACCGCCAGGTCTTGTGCACTCGCTGGGACCGGCTTTCGACGTCCTTGCGAGATATACAGCCCCGACGCGTTCTCTGCCGCTGCGAGCTCAACAGCGTCAACAAGCCGCTTCGCTTGCAGGTCCGCCGGCTTGAACAGCAGCGGGACCAGTGGCCTCAAGAACCACGGCATCCCATCGCCACCTCGAGTCATGGACGTCTTGGTCGGCCCCGGATCGGCGGTCAACCAAGAGACGCCTGACTCACGACCCATCGCCAGCGTCATCGCTGTCAGCGCGAGCTTCGAATTTGCGTAGGCCCCCATCAAACCACCAACCTCGTCAGGGTCTGCGAGTGACTGGACGTCGAGCGACTTGAGCGAATCGGCTGCCGAAGAGCCCAGGTTGACAACAACTGAGTGCACACCCGTTTGCTGGGCCGCCTCCAAGACGCCGCACAAGTGTTGGCAGATCAAGTAGGGAGCGACCGTGTTGATGGCGAAGTGACCCTCGATGCCCTGCCGGGATGAGATCCGGTTGCCCGTCAACAGACCAGCCACGTTGTAGATTGCTGAAAGATTGGGATGCGAACCGGCAATCTCATGGCAAGCCGCGACGATGGACGTTTGATCCAACAGGTCCGCCTTGTAAGTGCTGATGCTAACATCGGGATAGGCGTCGCGAAGCTCGGATTGCTGTTGCCGTGATTTCTCTTCTGAGCGGTTCAGCAGCGCGAGATCCCAACCTCGGCCAGCCAGTAGCTTCGCGATCTCCGCCCCGAGCCCACCCGTGGACCCCGAGAGCATTGCCGTCTTTCCCGGTTCATCAGAAACCATCGCGTCCCCCTGCTTCTTGCTCAATAAACTCAAATATGGGTCGATGATGTTATCAGACTTGACCGCAAGGTCAAGTTTGGAAAGTGCGACAGTGCTCGACGTGTACGTGACTCGCTTTGCAGCCCAGAAGAAGGATTCTTCTTGCGGGCACAACGCGAAAACACGCAATAGGGGTTTGCCGTCGGCGGGGGGACAGTGAAACGAAAGCTGGTTCGGTCGATGTCGCAACAACACCGCCACGGCTAAGAAAAGATCGCGCACAATGGACGCGTCATGCTGAGCATTGTCTGAACGCGGCGGACGGATGCGAAGCGTGAACTCCCATCACTCCCATGAAGAAGATCCAAAAGTGCGACCACTCACCGGTGTCATCCTTGTTTTCATGTCTTTGAATGCGGGATACCTCCGCGCCAAGAACACCCGACCCAACATCGTCTTCATTCTGGTTGACGATATGGGCTATTCGGATCTGGGCTGTTATGGCGGGGAAGTGAAGACGCCCAACTTGGATCGGTTGGCAAGGAACGGCCTCCGCTTCACCAGCATGTACAACACGTCCAAGTGTTTCCCTTCCCGTGCTTGCCTACTGACCGGCATCTATGCCCAGCAGTGTGGAATGTCGCGTAGCGCTCGAAGAATCAAGAACGCAATCACGATTGCCGATCTCCTTCGGACGAAGGGATATCGCACGCTTGCCGTCGGCAAGCACCATTCGAAGCAGAGTCTCTACGATCGCGGCTTTGATCGATTCTCCGGCTTCCATTACGGCAGTGGCAATAGCTGCGCCAACCACTTCAATCCCGGCGAGCAGCGGCCCGGGGAAGGCGTCCCGGCGCGCAAGCCAGGTGAGTCACGCGTTTATTGTTTTGACGACCAGAAGATGGTTCCGTACTACACGCCCAAACAAAAGGACTGGTACACCACCGATTTCTTCACCAAGTGGGCGATCGATTTCCTCGAGGAATACAAGAACGAAAAGAAGCCCTACTTCCTCTATCTCTCTTACACTGCCCCGCACGACCCGCTGCACGCTTGGCCCGCAGACATTGCGAAATACCAGGGTGTCTACGACGTGGGCTACGAATCCATCCGCAACGCCCGATTCAGAAGGCAACAGAAGATGGGACTTCTCGGCGCCAGCGGCCAACTCTCCGAGGCCACGCATCGACCCTGGAAGTCGCTGAATGCCAGGGAAAAAGCGGATCAGGCTCGTCGCATGCAGGTTTATGCGGCGATGATCGACCGTGTGGACCAAAACATCGGCCTGCTGCTCAGGAAGATCCAAGAGCTGGGTGAAGAGCAAAAAACCTTGATCATGTTCGCGTCGGACAACGGTTGTTCGGCCGGCAACGTGAACACGGGAACAGGCGAAGTCGGCTCGATCACACGCTGGGCATCGCTTCAGAAAGATTGGGCCAACGTGTCCAATGCGCCTTTCCGATACTGGAAAACGCGCAGCCACGAAGGCGGGATTCGCACGCCGTTCATCGTCTACTGGCCAGAGGAGGTGGCGGACCAAGGACGTCTGAATCACCAACCGGTGCATTTTGTCGACATCATGGCGACCGTGAAGGACATCACGGGGGCTTCCTATCCGAAGAGCGTGGCAGGGCAACCGATCTCACCGCTGCAAGGAGAGAGCCTGTTGCCTGCTTTCAAGGGCGAGAAACTACCCGAGCGTCAGAACCCCATCTACTTCGAGTACGCAGACGGTGCCGCGGTGCGCGACGGCAAATGGAAACTGGTCACCAAAGACCTTCCGCGTAGAACAAAGGACGATGCGAAAATCGAAATCAAATGGGAACTCTACGATTTGAGCAATGACATCACCGAGAGTCTGAATGTCGCCGGCGAGAACGCGGAAGTCGTCCATCATCTCGATCGACGTTGGCGTGAATGGTATGCCGATGCCTATGACCTTTGATGTCGCGAAGCGTCCCCCCGTTCGTGCGCTTCGAATGAAGCTACGAGGCGAGGCCACAGTGCAGGACTTCACTCGTGGGCCACTCCAGCGGCGACCACCAATCCCAAGGCTACAAGTAGAATCTTCCGTTATCCTACTCACCAAGTTGCTCTGTGGAACCGTCCGCCATGCCGCCGATGGCTTCAAGCAGCCTGAGCGCGATCGAGTTCGTGACAAACTTGACCGATCCGTCGGCCATCACCAAATTCACTCCACCGATGTGATGGCTCCCGGGTGTTTCGAAATGCGGCTTGTTCGGCGATCGGCATCCATCGCCACACAGTGAAAAATGGGTTGAAACCCCTCCTGTTGACCAGCCATCATGACTGGTCGTCTCGAAATCTCCGCCATCAAGCCGTTGAACTTCACCCAACATGACGGTTTGCGATAGCCCATCGAGAATCTCAGAAAAGGCAGTGCCGTGATTTACCTTATGGAAGATTCCCTTGAGTTCTGAAAACGTCCTGCTCTCGAAATCGGTCTGCCATAGCTCGTGTGATCCGCAGTTGTGGTAGCCATTGGTTGAACCAAGACAGGCACCATAGTCGTTTCCTCCAGCAAGCCACTGCTGGAACATGATGGCCGGATTATCAACGGTGCTGCGGCGCGATGGGCAGTAAAGCATAGGCAGATCCGTTTCCGCCACGCTTCGGTTTGCAGCAACACTCTTGTTGAAGTCCCACTGATCGAAGACAGCCGCCTGCTCAATGTACGGCAGGAGTGCGAGCACCCAACTTGTACCGTGGTGGCCATCTCCCCGAGCTGCCTCATACCAGACGTTGGCGGCAGGAAGGATGATTCCAGATCCACATACCGGTACAGGCCGATTGGGGCGCGTCATGACAACGGGCGGGGGCAACGCTCTAAACGCCGTATGATAATTGTGGAGCCCCATTGCGAGCTGACGAAGATTGTTTTGACAACTGGCGCGGCGCATTGCCTCCCGTGCTGACTGAACGGCAGGAACCGTAAGTCCGATGAGCACCCCCATAACTCCAATTACCACGAGTAGCTCGACCAAAGTGAACGCACTTCTAAGTGGTGCGCGGTCGGTTTTCGTGCTTCGCATGGATTACCCTCGACGCTGCTGATACACCCCTCTAATGTAAGGGTCGGGTCGCTTTCCAACAAACTGAAATGGGCTATTTTCTTGATTCTTGAGGACGATGAGATTGGCAGGATCGCTAACCAGGTCCACTGCGTACACCAACACCATGCAGTAGAATCACAAGTGGACTTATGGTCCCGGGAGCCATCATCACCGTGAGACACGACGTCAATCCAGTGCCAGCAAGCCATCGGACCCGAGAATCGCGGCGGCGTCCAAGTTCTTGAAGGTGGCTGGACACAACAAGAGCGCCGCCAGCAAGCACTTTATCCATCCCCAAATGCCAGTCACGTTGGTCCAACGATCATCTGATAACTTCCC
>JBCCYK010000302.1:0-7041 GCA_039189905.1 Planctomycetota bacterium | reverse complement strand
CGTACGTTCTGCAAGGCCGTCAACGACGTGAATAGGTTGTGCGCCTGGAAGATGAAGCCCAGGCGTTTGCGAATTGCTTGCAGATTCGCCTGTGGAACACTTCCGTAGTCATAACGCCTTCGCAGCACCGCGGACACAGGAGTATCGCCCGCAGTATCCAGTTCCGAAACGGCCAACGCGGAAGGGTCCGTTGACCGCACGTTATGGAGTGGTTGTCCCAAGACCCAAAGTTCGCCTTGTTGCACACGACGGAGTGTTCCGATCAACGTGAGCAGGGTGGTTTTCCCTGACCCGCTTTGACCCGTCATGATGACGATCTCGCCGGGTTTCACCTGGAGGTCGTTGTCGTGCAAGACTTGCTTCTGCGAGTCGCCCGATCCATAGAAGTGATTCACACCCCGAACATCGATGGCAGGCATCACGTCATTCGAGGTGCGATTCATGGGAGCGAGGGATCCAATTTCGAAACGCGGTCGCGCAGGTCTTGGTGGTGATGAAATCGTGGATGCGGGTGGCCGCCCCGTGCCGCGTTACCATACTCGGTCTATCACACGCTGGGCAGGCGAGTTTCGGGGCGTTCTCGACTAGCGATCGCAGCGATGGGCAGAGCGACGCAGACAGCCCTCCCCGGAAACCTCGCTGAAGGCTCGGTTTCCGACCCTTCCGATCGCTTCGCTGGGAGGGTGAAATCTTGGGTCTTGGTTCATTCCGGCAGTCGAACGTGGAAGGTGGATCCTTGCCCTTCCCGGGACTCGACATCGATCGAGCCGCCCAGTCGCTCCGCGATGCGACGGCAAATGGCCAAGCCGATGCCCGTGCCTTGATAGGTGTCCATGGTATGCAAGCGTTTGAACACACCAAAAATCTGATCGTGGTATCGAGGATCGATGCCGATCCCATTGTCCTTAACGGAAATGATCCAGTCCGTATCGGCTTTCCGCGCCGCGAGTCGGATTGTCGGCCGGTGGTCGCTGCGGTACTTCAACGCGTTTCCGATCAGGTTTTGAAAGAGTTGCACGAGCTGGAGGGCGTCGCCCTGCACCGTCGGAAGCTTCTCCGTACAGATGCTGGCGTCGGCCTCGGCAATGGATGCCGACAGATTCTCAAGCGACTCTTCAACAACCGTATTCAAGTCCACCGATTCCGTAGGCGTGCCTTGGGACTCGATGCGCGAGAAGGCAAGAAGGTCTTGGATGAGCATTCGCATCCGATATGCCCCATCGGTGATGTAGTGGATAAAACGCTGGCAATCGTCGTTCAACGTGTCACCGAGCTCTTCTTTAAGGAGTTCGCAAAACGAAGTGACCTTTCGAAGGGGCTCTTGCAGGTCGTGCGAAGCGACATAGGCGAACTGGGCAAGTTCTTCGTTACTCCGCTGGAGTTCTTGGTTTAGCTTCTCGAGTTGCTGTCGGTCCTCTTGCCGATCAGTGATGTCAATATGAACCCCGATCATGCGTTGTGGGCCGCGATCATCCGCATCCACCACGCGGCCTCTCGCGAGGATCCATCGGTAACTGCCATTGCGATGCCTCAGGCGAAACTCAGCTTCGTAGTCCCGTTGTGCGCCCTCCAAGCACATGTGGACGCGTTGCTCTGTTTCTTCGCGATCATCCGGATGCACCCGAGATCGCCATCCGGCAAAACTCTCGTAGGCCGTTTCCTCTCCTAGCTGAGCCGAGAGCTCTTTCGAAACCCGCACATAAGTCGAATTGACATCCCAGTCCCAGAGACCAATACGAGCGCTTTCGACGGTGTACCGAAGCCGCTCCGCGTTCTGTTGTGCAGCACGAGTCGTCTCGGCGAGTTGGTCTTCGGTGCGTTTCAGGGCCGTGATATCGTTGATCACCGCAATGATGCCCGTCAGATGGTCGTGCCGATCGTAAATGGGGATCTTGTCGGTGGAGGCCCAACGTGTTTCGTTGCCACGCGTGGTCACTGATTCCACGATGCCGAGCTTGGGGATTCCAGCTTGCATCACGGCCAGATCGTCTTGGTAGTACTGTTCGTGCTCAGCAAAAAACTCTCTGGAATGTTTTCCCTCGATATCTGACACCGGGGCACCAATGACCTCCGCGGCCGCTTTGTTGACGCGGACGATTTGGTTCTCCGTGTCTTTGAAAACGACCAAGGCGGGGATGGAATCCAAAATCATCTGTGTTTCGTGACGCAATCGCTCGTTGTCTTTCTCTTGTTCGTAACGACGTGAGATGTCGTCAACTGACGCGATGATGCCAGGCCCCGTTTCCCATTGCACAAGACTCAGACCCACTTCGACCGGCACCTGAACTCCGTCGTTTCGCAAACCAAACAGTGTCTGACGGTCAACCGTGCCCTGCTGCACCGGTTGCGCGCCGTCATTGAATCGGTCCATGAGGCAGGTGCGTTGTGACGCGTCCGGGACGATGATATCGATGGATCGTCCAAGCAAGTCTTCCCGGTCGTATCCGAAGATGTGCTCCAAGGACGAATTGACAAGCGTGATGGTCCCATCGGTGTCAGTGCCCACCAGACCGTTTGACACGCTTTCAAAAACGGTGCGGAGGCGTGACTCCGCTGCTTGGAGCTGCTCCAAGGAAACCGTTTTTTGATCCAACGAAGCAATCATCCGATTGAATGCGGAACCCAGATCTTGAAATTCCTTGGTGTCTTCGACATCGACCTTCCCACTGAGGTCATTGGTGTCCTCGATGGAGCGAATCTGGCTAACCAACTGGCCGACCGGGCGCGTTGCGATCCGGGAAGTCAAAGCAATGGCCGCTAGCAATCCTGTGACGAAGGTTGCAATCACACCAATAAAGAAAGGGCTCAAGCGGTTCAGCGATGCGTAAGCCACATCGGCACGTTCCCCGCGCTGGACGCGCCAGGTGTCGTCGTCGTTCAGGGCTGTCGAAGCGGAAACCCAGCGATCATCTCGTATTCGCGTGTTCGATTGGTAAATCACGCCACCGTTGAAGGACAGCTGCAAGTATTCGGAGGGTCCAATCGTAAAGAGTGATTGCAGCAACGCGTCCGAATCATACTCAACGGCAACGATGGCTTCCGGGCGTCCGGCATAAAGAACAGGGGCCGCAACGAGGATCGTATCCGCATTGGCCGTGAAGTACTCCTTCCCTCCCATGACAACCTCGACGGTCTCGCTCGTATCGACGTCGCTATCCGGCGTTGACGAAACCAAGGGGCGACCACGGTAGTCAGCCATCGTCACGCGACGAAACGCGCGGTTTGGGAGCTTCAAGGAACGAAGGAAAACCGTGAGCTGCCCTTCGCGTTGGGATCTGTCCACGACGGAATTGATGATCAAGTCGTTGGCCGCGAGCGTCCGGGCGAATCCTCGCAACTGGAGCATTTGATCGCTGATTCGAGCGGCCGTGAGCTGGGCGTTCTGCTGGAGTCGAATCGAAGCTTCGTCTCGGATGGCCCTTTCCATCCCATTCCGCGTCAGCCAGACGATTGCCAGCAGAGCGATGATCGCGATGGGGAAGACACGCCAAAGAATCTTCTGCTGCAGCGTTCTCGGTGACTTGGGACGCGTTGCTTCAGTCATGCTGTCCAACCGCAGCGATGTTGACGGGGACAATCACCCCGTCAGCGTCATAGCGGGCGAGGCGAAGGTCTTCGATCCCAAGCGCATCGTGATGATCCTGGGGGAACGGTCGCTCATAGCTCCGAATCATACCCTCATACGGCCCCAGTTGCTCGAAGGCGTCACGAATCGATCTGCGGTTGACGGTACCAGCGTCTTCGATTGCTTCGGCCAACATCTTGGTTAGCTCGTACGCGTGCGCGGTCCCTGCGGGCGAGAAAATATCGCGAGCGTTTGCCGCGTCGTCATACGTGTTGCAGTACGCTTTGACGAGGACTCGGCTTTGCAACGTGGCTCGGTCGCCAAGAAACGAGTAGCTCTGTAAGAAAAGCAGATTCACTCTCGAAAGAGATGCCCCAACCAACGCGGGAAAGTCGGAGGCTGTGATGCCCCAATGCGAAATGACCGGGACCCGATCGGGAACCGGGACGTTCGCCATGCTGCGCACCACATCGGCTCCTTCCAGGGGGTTCGCCACGAGCAGCAAAGCATCAGCGTGTGAGGCCACGACCTTATTGACTTTCTCTTCGATGGTGGGATCACCCCAATGGAACCATTGAACGGAATCGGCTTCCAGATTGCGGCTGTCGAGCGCCGTTCGAATTGCCACGTGGTTCGAGCGTCCCCACCCGGTTTGCTCCAGCATGACAGCCAGACGCTGGTAGTTTGACTTCAATGCTTGCTCGACTAGAAACTCACCCGCATACTCGTCGCGAACCGAAACGCGGAAAACATAGTTTGGCTGATACCCATTGCTCACTAAGGGCGTGCCCGCAGCCCACGGTATCAAGAACGGAATCTCGCGTTCATGAATGGTCGCCAGCTCTTCAAGTGCGACGGGCGTGTGGATTCCGCCCATGATCGCGACCACATTGGGGATCTCTGACAGTTCACGAACATTGTCGAGGCCGCGTCTCGGGTTTCCACGGTGGTCGCGTGAGATCAACTCGACGGTGCGTCCAAGGACGCCTCCCGCGTCATTGATTTCCTGCAAGGCCAATCGCACGCCACGCTGGACCGCTTCGCCGGCACGTGCCGAAGCGGAGGTCAGGTCGGCATCCAAGCCGATCACGATTGTGTTTCGGGACGAGGGATAATCATTCTTGTGAACCCTCGTCAGGTTTGACGACAAAACCGATGTGATTTCCGTTTCGAACGCCTGCTTGACGAAGACGGGGCGTGGCGAGTAGTCCGCGCCCCAGTTCTCGGTGATCGAATCCGACGCCAGCTCTGATTCGCGAGACGATCGCGAGCATCCAGTCGTTGCGAGAAGTAAAACCACCGCCAGGGTCAGGATGCGTGGCACGATCGGCCTGTTCGATGAATAACTGCGTGGCATGACGAAAAACGGGTTGGCATGACGTCGGTCGGCAGAGAGCCCGGAAAGTGACTTGAATACCAAACCCGAAAAATCGCCTCCATCACGTGTCTCGGGGATTCCAGCCTGCTTCCGCGATCGAACCGGTTTGGCAACCTTACGCATTTTAGTGCTTCATCGAGCTTTGATTTTCGAGTTGCAACGATCGTAGCTCGGCTCTCCGAGCCGAGATCACTAGGCTCGGAGAGCCGTGCTACTGAAAGACCGACCCAGACTCGAAAGATGCCCATCGCATTGGAGCCTGGAATGCAACGGGTACTTCGATAGCCTACCCATGTACCCAGCCACACGTCAGCGCCGATTGATCGATGGCCGGGGACTGCTCAAAGCGAACCTGTTGTCGGCGGTTCGCCCGATCCGCTACGATCTGTTACGGGGCTTGCCGAGAGATCGTTGCCTCTTCCTGAAGCGGTTGGGACTTCGCATGCAGGTTTCAAGGGACAAGACCATCGAGATCCTTTTGGTTGAAGACAGCGAGGCGGACGCGGAGCTGACCACTCGTGCGCTGCAGAAGGGTCCCCTGAATAGCGCCATCCATCACGTCACAGATGGTGTGGAAGCGATGGACTACCTGCGTTGCCAAGGCAAGTATGGTAGCGCGAGGCGTCCGGATCTGATTCTTCTGGACCTCAACATGCCGCGGATGAACGGCAAGGAAGTCCTGAAGGAGCTTTCCGTCGACGAAACCTTGAGGTTGATTCCCGTTGTGATTCTGACGACATCGGACTACGAACGCGACGTCCTGGATTCGTACGGTTTGAACAGCAATGCCTACATCGTGAAACCGGTCGATGTGAAACAGTTCATGAGTGTTGTGCAGACACTGCAGGGATTCCGGGGCGGCGTGATTCGTTTACCGCCGAAGTAGCCCTGGAAGACTGACGCCTTTCAGCGGGTGAGCTATCTAATGCAGCCACGTTGCTGGATCGGTGTACACGATGGTTTCGTCGGTCGGGATACGCGCAACGTTGAATGAACTCACAATCGCCTCGTGCAGCTGACGCAGGGGCAAGGCAAGCGCGGCATCGGCATTCATTGCGGTCGGTAGTTGCTGCAAGCTTTGTGCTGCCCAAGTGATGACGCGCTGCGGCGCCACGCCTTGTTGGCGGTACCATGAGAGTCGCGTGTCGCCATGGCGTTTCGCGAGTCGACGTCCGTCGCGTCCCACCACCAACGGCACGTGGCGCAGTCGGGGTGGAGGCCAACGGAGTGCTTCCATCAGGCGGTGTTGACGAAAAGTGCTCCAGCGAAGGTCCGCTCCACGAACCACTTCGTTCACGCCTGTATCGTGATCGTCGATGACCACTGCCAATTGGTAGGCTGCGTCTCCGGTTTTTCGCGTGATCGGAAAGTCTCCAATGGCGGCGGCAACATCTCGGCAGGATTGCACGCCATAGACATCATCCGTGAACACCATGGCTCCGTCGCCCATCCGAAAACGCCAGCAGAAGCTCCCGTCCTTCGGCAACGTGTTACCAACTTGCCAGCCCGCGCAGGTCCCGGGGTAGACGGTTCCATCCGCATCCGCATGCGGCGCGGACGCGGCTGCTTCGATGTCACGTCGCGTGCAAACGCAAGGGTACGCGTGTCCGCACTCGATGATGGATCGTAGCACCTCGTCGTAGCGTTCCCGACGATCGGTTTGAATGATCACCTCGTCGTCCCATTCGATCCCAAGCCAGCTGAGATCGTCTATTGCCTGTTGGGACGCCCACGGCTTGACCCGCGGCGAATCGATGTCCTCAATTCGCAATCGTAGAACGCCCCCAGCGGACCGTACGGACCAGAACGCAGCGAGATGCGTGCGTGCGTTGCCGAGATGTTGCGCGCCAGTTGGCGACGGCGCCAGTCGACCGACCACTTGGTCGCCACGGGAGTTCATAGACGCTCTGCTAGGCGTTGGTGTCTAGACAAGTCATCGAAACGGAATTTCACCCTCCTAGCAGGAGGGTCGAGCGTAGCGAGGGGAGGTAGAGATGTAGCCAGGGTGGCTGATTTCGATCGAAGTACCAGGCCGAAAGTCAAAGCTTCGTCAACGCCGGAATCTCGAGCGTACCCTCCCCTCGCTTCGCTCGACCCT
>JBCCYK010000301.1:0-7080 GCA_039189905.1 Planctomycetota bacterium | reverse complement strand
ACCACCCAAGACGGTCCATCCCTTCCCCAGTGTTCGGTTCCGCGCCCGACTCAAGGCAGGAGCCGTATGAGTTAAACGCTCGAGTACGGATCTGTGCGGGGGGCGGCCGGCGACGGCCGTCCCTACCGCGCTCCTAAAAAATCCCCCGTCTCCGGCTTTACCCATGATAAAACCGGATGGACCCAAATCGTTCATCAAATCGCGGCCCAATTCGAGCGCCTTCTTGGGCATTGATCTTGCCAGGTTTCGCCTTTCATGTGGAGCGCTTCGTAAATCAAACAGAAGCAGATCGCCGTGGTGATGGTCGTGGACAAGTTTCAAGTCCGCTTTCCGAATCGCACCCGCCGGGTAACTGCCTTCGTCCTTGCCAATGAATGAGCAATGGGGTTCTGAGTCCACCGTCAAAGAGAAAGGTTTTCCCTGCGCGCAAGGGGCTGTTGGAAGTTGGATGACCTTGGAAATCGCTTGAACGCCCGCCATTGTCACCAGACTTGGCCTGTGGAAAATATTCAGGGTGATTTCGAAAAGGAAAAAACATGGCGCAACCGTTGGCTTCAATCACACAACACCGGGAAGCCATTGGGTAATTCCGTGTCGCGCCGGGTTCTTTCCTGTCAGGATGCTGGTTCGTGTCGGCGAACACATTGGACTTGGCGTGTAGCAGCAGTCAAAACGCATCCACTCTTTGGCCAACGAATTCAAACTTGGTGTTTCGTAAAACGTGCTCCCGTTGCAACCGACGTCATACCAACCCAAGTCCTCCACAAGAATGCAAAGCACATTTGTGATTCTTCCATTCGAGAACTCGCAAAAGCGACTTGCTGACCCCGGAAGGCAAACGCAAGTCCGATCGCTCGTCAAGTATCGCAAGACGTCCGACAACCGTGTCAAAAGAACCAAGAACACCGTCCGCGCGTGTCAATCCACCAAGCACGCCCGTGTGGCAACCGAAGAAACCAGATCCGTGTCTTGCAAACGATGCTGGTCGCATGGGACTGCGGCTGGAGAGAAAGGGCATCCTCGTGGCATCAGCGGAACTCCTGCTTCAGTTTTCAACTTCCAAGACAGTCAAGGTCTCTTGTGGCAGCTCTGATTCGCAGTGGTTTGAATTTGCGAACCCAGTCAGCGACAAGGATCGCAAGGACATCCGCTGGTATGTCGAGACGTATGGCGCCCACTCTCTGGCCGAGCCCGATGACGATGCAGCTCGGCGAATCGAGGCTCGGTTTCCCGAGATTGGCAAGGCCCTTCTTGAATCCGTGTTCGACAACAAGGCCGCCTTCCGATGCTTCACGGCTTTTCAACAGAGTGACGCAGACGACCGTGTCATCACCATCGAATCAGGCGATGCAGCGATCCTCTCGATCCCGTGGGAGCTGATTCACGATACAGATGGTCCATTTCGGTTCCATGATCAGCCTCATGTCAGACTCGGACCACGCCACTACCCAGGCTCGGCGGCTATAGCCGGGACTCCAACATCACCTGCGCGATCGCCACGAAGCCGGCTTCTTTGGCCTGCATCGTGAACTGTGAAACATCTAGCAACTGTTGTCGTCGGACGCCTCCAGCTTGATCGCCGACGAGGGAACCCCGGACAGATTGATCGCATCGTTGCAGTTATCGCTGGAACGGTTGAGCGACGAAGAACGCCACGCCGTGCGACGCCTCGGTGTGTTTCAAGGCGGTGCGATGGAAGCCGAGCTGCTCGCCATCATGGAATGGGATGGTCGCCTTTCGCTCCGCGAAAGTGGCGTTACCGACGCAGACCCGGACGCGACTTTCGCGGAGCGAAAGGCGACCATCTGGCCCGCGTTGCGTCGGCGTCTGGAAGAGGTTGCCCTGATCGAAGCCGAGTCGATCCCCGGCGTCGTCCCGCCCTTTCTTCGCTTTCACCCCACGCTGGCCCCCATGCTCCGGGCCAGTCTGACTCCCGAATCTACTGCACGCCGTCCTTGACGCCGCCGGCGCCGATGCGGTCGATTTTGTGACCCGCGTTAATAGGAAGGAACTGGCCGCAGCACTGTCGAAGATGAGACAGCGCGGCTGGACCAACTTGGTAGCCGCAATCCATCAGATACTCAGCGGCGAACGCAACGCGGAACCACTGTGTGCGTCTCTTGATCTCGAAGACTCCATGATCATCGAAACCATTTTGGCCGCGATTGATGACCCGAACACGCCGGTCGACCTGCTGCCAACCGAATAGCCGTTGGAGTCCAGGCTTCAGCCGTCTTCGGTATGAGGCTCGACTGCAAGCGGCTAAAGCCTGGACTCCAACGACGGCGGCGATGAAACCATTTCACCTACAACTCCAGCTCGGGGTCCAGTGAGTGAGGCGGCGACACTCGCTGCTGCTTACCCCGCAACAGCCATCCGCCACCCGCGTTGGCTTCAGCGGACACGGCGCATGTAGCGGAGGAATTGGGTGTCCAATTGAGCCAATGACATGCCCATCATTTCTTCGAAGATGGCGATACGATCGCGCGGCGAAGTGACGCCCAGCGGTTTGCCTTCGCTGAGCTTGGCCAAGTAACTCAAGTAGTCGCGTCGTCGCGTACGGATGAGAAAGTAGGTGAGCGCCCACGCTTCGCCGTACGCAGACAGAGCGGTTGCTTCCGAGCGGAAGCGTCGATCATCTGAAATGAGCGTCGCCAGCGAGTCAGAAGCGCGATTGGGCAGCGACGTCCGGAAACGATGCAGGTTGACGGGATTGACGCGACCGATCCCGCGCCAGAGCTTCGGATTGCTCAGGTCGGGGGATTCGAAATAGAGCGCCAGTCCTTCGCTGACCCACATCGGGTTGTCAGCAAACCGGGTTTGCAAACCACAGTTGTAGGCGAGTTGATGGGTTGCTTCATGAATCAAAGTGGCCACGTTGCGTTCCAAATCGGGCATTCGAAACGTGGTCACTCGATTCGTGCCCAGATGGTAGTAGCCAATCAGACTTTGTGCCGTGTCGCCGATCTCCTTGTTGGCATGCGCGAGGTACCGCGAGCGATCAGGCAATACCAGTGCAACCAACGGGAATGTGGGTTTGTGCAGAGCGAAGCTCTGGTTCTTCCAGTAGGAAAAAAACGAGCGATACAGTGATTCAAGCAGGGTGGCCACGTCGCGAACGTATGCCTCGTTGCCTTGATGCAACACGATGTAGTGCGCCGTCACAAACGCTTGGTACTGCCCGCCCAACTCGTCCACCATGCGCCGCACCAAGGCTTTTTGATCGAGGGGCGCTGGGATCGGGGCCTCGGAACGTTCGAGCAGCTGATCGGGTTGGACGGTCCAGATGCGTCCGTCATCCCCGCGGATCATCAGCCCACCGTCGGCAGCCTCGACCAAGACTTCACCGTCGACGCTGCGTTCTCCTGGGCTACCAACGCCATTCGTGTCAGCTCGGAATCGAACTTTCTCGGCCGAAAGTGGCGACAGCCCACCCGTGGACAGGAAAAACAGTGCAAGCGTTGCGGGGACCATGCGGGCGGCAAACCGAGTCCCATGTGCAGGCCGAAGCCTCGCAAAGAACTCAATTGCATTTGACTGAGAATTCAACGAATCGTCCGTGGAGATCGTGTCCGGCCATCGGGTGTGCTGGGAGATCGGATAAAGCCTGCCGCCATCCGTTTTTCCCACCCGATTCCAGCATACTCGCCCTACAACCCGCCGCCGCGCTCATCGGCGGAAGTAGTCATCGAACTCATCGGCGTGCAAATTCTCTTGCCCTCGTGACTTCTGGCGGCGGTCGAAGGACGCTGGCAAGACCGATCGCCGCGGGGCTTGATAGGCAGAATCGTCCTCGAAGGGGTTGGACAGTCGATCGAACATCGATCCCGGGGGTTCGACGGGCCGCGGAGCCGGGATGGGCTCTGGCATCGGTTCCGGAATGGGCATGGGCTCGGGCGTGAATGCGGGCGGTGCCTCAGCTGGAGGATTGTTCAGAGGTGCCGGATCACGCAACGGCATGTCCAATGCATCCGGTGTCGGCGGCGCCACGGGATCCACAAAGGGTTGTCGCGCGTCGTTGGGAAATCCCGACTTGGCTGGGGGCATTGCGCCGCTGGGCTCGTTCAGACTCGGCATGGCCACCGTGGGTGGCGCGGGCGGCACAGAACCCATCGGAAGGGTCGTGGGTGGGATGGGCGTCAGCTGCATCGGCACGGGTTGGGCGTGAACAACGACGTCTTGGCCTCCACAATCGCAACCCATGTCACATCCAGAGTCGCAGCGTTTGTGCTCGAAGACCCTTTCAAGGCCACCGGCGATCGAATCCATCGCGTGAAACAAAGGTGCCGACTTCGGCAAGCGAATCTTGGTTAGCAGGCCGCCGGATGGCTCGCAGGGACCATCGCAGGTTGAACAGGCGCAGTCACAGGCGGGCATGGTGTCGCAATTCTCAACCGTCGACTCGCATCCACAGATGGGCTCCTCGCATCCACAAACCGGCTGATCACAACCGCAATCCGCGGCGAAAACGCGGGTCCCCAAGACGAACGTCGCGGCCAAAAGTGCGATGATCGATGCCGGACGCACGTCGAGTCTGTGAGGGGTGGTCAGGGGCCGTTCACTAGGCATTTCAGGTCTCACAACAGTCGCGGAATCTTCGATCGTTGCGAGTTATCGACTCGAAAGCATCCGGATGACCAAACCAAACCGAACGACATGCAAGCCGTTCCCATTTTGCCTGTTTTCACAAACTGCCAATCTCTTCCTGAGTGTCACGTCTTTCGGTTCGTCCCGCCAACTTCTCGGGTGTCACGCCACGACTGGTGGTTTGGTGTTGGCCTTTGCCCGTAGCGCCGCACGTAGGTGATTTCATCTACAATAGGGTTCTCCCCGGACCCGCCCGCGATTCCCCTACCCCGCAGGTCCCATGAACGACCCACAAGAGTCCGACCGTTTGTCTTCACGCGCCACAAGCGTCTCTGCCAGCCGGCGTGGATTTCTTCGCGATGCCACGACGGCCATCCTTGCGACCGGTGTCTACTCGAGCGCCCCGGCGCGCGGCAGCGATTCCCCGAATGAGCGTCTTCGGATTCTCTGCGTGGGAACGGCCAATCGAGCTGCCAGCAACATCAACGGCATCAAAGAGGAAGAACTCGTTGGCTTGTGCGACGTGGATCGCAACTACCTGGAACGGGCAGGCAAGCAGTTTCCCGATGCGAAACGCTATGCGGACTATCGCGAGATGATCGCCGATCTTTCCGATAAGGCCGATGCCATCTTGGTTGCGACGGCGGACCACCATCATGCCCCAGCCGCTATTCGCGGCATGCGCGCGGGCTTGCATTGTTACTGTGAAAAGCCACTGGCACACACGGTGACCGAAGCCCGCCTCTTGGCGAAGCTGGCCGGTGAGAAAGGCCTCGTGACCCAGATGGGGACGCAAATCCACGCGGGTGACAACTACCGTCGTGTTGTCGAGATTGTGCGCGCGGGCGTCATCGGAGACGTCGCACGCGTCACGGTGTGGGTGGGCAAGGGATGGGGCGGCGGCGAGCGACCCACCGAAGCACAGACGGCCCCGCCGCCCGACCATTTGGATTGGGACCTTTGGCTCGGTCCGGCGCCGCAGCGTCCTTACGCTCCCGGTCGCTATCACCCCGCTCAATGGCGACGCTGGTGGGACTTTGGCCAAGGCACCTTGGGTGACATGGGGTGTCACTACATGGATTTGCCGTTTTGGGCCTTGGAACTAACCGCGCCAACTCGGATCGAAGCCGTGGGACCACCGGTGCATCCAGAAACATGTCCTCTGGGGTTAACGGTGAAATACCAGTTCCCCGCGACCAACAAACGCGGTCCCATTGAATTTGTATGGCATGACGGGAAGCAGGTTCCACGCGAGGTCGCGGGGCAACGTGTCCCATCGAGCGGTGTCATGTTCGAGGGCACGGAGGGCGCGTTGTTTGCCAGCTACACAAACTATCGCTTGTTCCCTAGCGACAAGTTTCGCAACGTTGAACCACCTCCCAAAACGATTCCGTCATCCATCGGCCACCATGCCGAATGGATCGCGGCCTGCAAAGACGGTCGGCCAACAACCTGCCATTTCGCGTACAGCGGCAACCTCACCGAGACGGTGCTGCTGGGCAATGTGGCGTATCGAGCCGGTCGGCCCATCACATGGGATGCAGACGCGCTCAAGTCGCCCGACTGCCCAGAAGCCGACAAGTATTTGAACAAGGACTATCGAAACGGATGGGAAGTCTCGTGAGCATCACGGGGTTGCAAGCGTCCAAACGTGCAAAGAGATCACTTTGCGTTGTGTTACAGGCCTCGATCCTGCTTGCGGCGGGGTGTGATCGCGCGGGAGCACCGCAGGCAACGGCTCCGAATCCGGAGAAGCAGGAACCTCCAGTACAAGTGCTCGTTTCCGATCCGCCGGAGGTCGTGGAAGTGATCGCGAGCCTGGACGCCAAGACGCGGGAAGATGGCCGTGGGCTGATCATTGAAATCGATTTTCGCGGGACCTCCGTTTCCAACGAGGAACTGATCGACTTACATCAACTGCCTGCTCTGAGATCGCTCTTGCTCTTGGATACCGCCGTCGATGACGCGGGACTCAAGCACATCGGCAAAATCTCCACCTTGGAAAACTTGGATCTGCGTGAGTGCGCCGTGTCGGACCAGGGCATCGAATCACTCAGTACGCTTCAAAAGCTGAAGGCGATCAAGTTGTCCGGGAAGGATGGCGACTGCACCGTGGGAGACCCGGCAATGGAAACGCTTGCGGGGCTCTCGAATCTCAAGGTGATTGGGCTCGACTTTCTGTGGGTCGGCGATGAGGGCATCGACGCGATTCGACCCTTGAAGAACCTGCAAGAGCTCTACTTGGCCGAGACCACCGTTGGAAACGAAGCCATCGCGATGATGGCTGATTTTCCAAACCTGAAGAAGCTGCGTTTGGCTCGAAACGGGATCGACGGCGAGGGAGCCGAGCATCTTGCGAAACTGAAGCTGTTGGAAGAGTTGGATCTCAGCGAGTGCGCCCAACTGGATGATGCGGCGATGCAGCCCATCGGCACGATGCTGCCGTTGACCAAGCTCAACCTGTGGCGCGTCAATGTGACCGATGCCGGAATT
>JBCCYK010000300.1:0-7115 GCA_039189905.1 Planctomycetota bacterium | reverse complement strand
GCGTCCGTTGCCCAGGACGGCCAGCGACGACCAGCCAACCCACCACAACATCGGCAACGCCGCCAGCAAGAACAACAGGCCGGGTGTTTCGAAACCGATGCGAAAGGGAGGATTCAAGGGAGTCTTTTCAATGGAGGACCTTGCCCGACTGATTCCCAGTCTACCCGATGCCGGTGGGGAATCAGGACCGGGAGATCGTGCATCCCGGTCGCCCTCGCACCCGATGTCGCGACTCGACTAGGCTACGAGTATGAGTCAAGACATCACGCAGATCCTGAAAGCCGTGGAAGACGGCGATCAACAGGCAACAGACCAATTGCTACCGCTGGTCTACGCGGAACTGCGACGTCTCGCGGCCGCCAAGATGGCATCCGAACGCCCCGACCAAACCCTGCAGCCCACCGCCTTGGTTCATGAAGCCTTCATGCGACTGCTGGGCGGCGAACAGCCATCCCAATGGGACGGTCGGGGGCACTTCTTCGCCGCCGCCTCCGAAGCCATGCGGCGTATCTTGATTGACGCCGCCCGAAAACGGTCGCGACTGAAGCGTGGCGGCGCTCTCGTCCGGGTGGAACTGAAGGACGATGACGCTTTGGTGGAAGTCGCCGACGAAAAATTGCTGGAACTCGACGATGCCTTGCAGAAACTGGAGTCCCAAGATCCGGAGGCCGCAAAACTGGTGGAACTGCGCTACTTCACCGGGCTGACGATCGATGAGACGGCGGAAACATTGGGTGTGTCGCCGAGGACCGTGAAGCGGAATTGGGCCTACGCGCGAGCGTGGTTGCAACGCGAATTGATGTCCCAAGACCCGAACTCAATACCATGACAGTTTGCACGTGGCCATGACAGTTTGCACGTGCGAAACGCTTTCCAAAGAATCTCTGGCCCGCGTGCGAGCCCGATGACGCATGAAGTAGCGTGATGGAAGCAACCAACGAAAAAGCGATCTTCCTGGAAGCGATTGAGATTGAAAACGCGGACGAGCGGGCCGCGTTCGTCGAGAATCAATGCGCCCACGCGCCGGGGATCCAGTCCGCGGTCCAAGCCCTGCTCGCCGCACACGAAGAGCCCGACAACCCGCTGGATCAACCGCTGGCGACACCTCGGGCAAACCCCGGCGACGAACAGGCGGACACGATGGTGGCGCCCCGCCCCACCAAATCCGACGCGGTGGGCATCATGATCGATCGCTACAAACTGATGGAGCAGATCGGCGAGGGTGGGTTTGGCCTGGTCTTTGTCGCGCGGCAGGCCGAGCCGGTGCGCCGCGACGTCGCGCTCAAGATCATCAAGCCGGGTTCCGGAAACAAAGATGTGATCGCGCGATTTGAGGCGGAACGCCAGGCCCTGGCCATGATGGACCACCCCAATATTGCCCGGGTCTTTGATGCCGGCGTGTATCGCGATGAAACCCGAGGGCCGCTTTCGCCGCTTGGAAGTGATCGACCGTATTTTGTCATGGAACTCGTGCGCGGCGTTCCGATCACCGAGTACTGCGACGCGGAGAAGATGACCGTTCCAAAACGTTTGGAATTGTTCAGCGCGGTCTGTGCCGCCGTGCAGCATGCTCACCAGAAAGGCGTCATCCACCGCGACCTGAAACCATCCAACGTCCTCGTCACCGTCCATGATGGGGAACCCGTTGCGAAGGTCATTGACTTTGGCGTCGCGAAAGCGATCGGCACGCAGTTGACAGACAGCACGATCTACACGCGGTTCCATTCCATGATTGGAACACCGCTGTACATGAGTCCCGAACAAGCCGAGATGACAGGTTCGGATACGGACACACGCAGCGACATTTACTCCCTCGGTGTGCTGTTGTACGAACTCCTGGCCGGCATCACGCCGTTTGATCGGCATCGTATGAGCACCGCTGGCTTCGACGAACTTCGGCGAATCATTCGCGATGAAGAACCGCCGCGTCCCAGCGATCGCTTGAAGGGTCTCGGTGACGATCTCAACCGTGTCGCCAAAGCACGCGGCGAAGATGCGAATCAACTGCCATCACGTCTCGAAGGTGATCTCGATTGGATCGTCTTGAAGGCGATGGACAAGAACCGCAACCGGCGCTATGAGTCCGCCGCCGCCTTTGCTGCGGACCTTCGAAATCATCTCCACGACAAGCCGGTCATCGCGCGACCGCCATCGCGGCTCTACCTCATTCAGAAATTCACGCGACGCAATCGTGCTGCGATCGTCACCAGTGGCTTGGTGGCGACCGCCTTGATTGCCGGTTTGACCGGCAGCCTGTGGCAGATGTCCGTCGCCATCGGGGAACGAAACGACAAAGATGCCGCCCTGCAGCAAGCCATCGCGGCGGAGGCCGAAGCTCGAGACGCCAAGCAGGAAGTCGAGCGATTCGCAGAAAGCCTCAAGGATGCGACGCAGCTGATCGCGCGTGCCTACACCGACACGGAGAATGAGGACTTCGGTGACGCTCTCGAAAAAATGGACCGCGCAGTCGCGCTGCAACCCAACTATTACCTCACGCATCTGCAACGCGCGCAGTTGCACTTGCGATTGAATCTGTGGAATCATGCCGCGGACGACTTTGCGACGGCCGTCGAGATGGGCGCGCCGGCCAATGGGCCGGGCGGTGAGAGTCTTCCGGCTCTCTTCCTGCTCAACGGGAATCATGCGGCTTATCAGTCCGCCTTGGATGCGCTTTGGGCAACCATCCCGGAAGGTGGCATCGCATCCTGGAACATCCTGCGAAGTGCGCTGATCGCCACGAATCCCGGACGCGATCCCGGCTTGCTTTTGGATCAATCCACCCGCGCGTTCGAGCGTGACCGTCAGAGCGCGGCGGATTGGCCGTCTTTCGCCGATGCCATGCGATTCCTAGGAGCTCCGGATAACCGTCGCCCACCTGATGATCGACGTCGCGAGCGCGTGGAACCCCGTGATTTCTTCGGCCCAGGTCCTCCACGCGGACGGCCCCAAAACGGCCCGGGTCCACCACTCGGAAACGAAGGTGGACCGATCAACGGCAACGCACCCGGATTCGGTGGTAACCGGGACCGAAGCTTCCGCGCCCCGATCGGGGTCCAGAGGTACGTCCTTGGTTTGGCGGCCTATCGGAACGGCGAATTCGACTCGGCTCTCGAACACTGGCAAGCGGCACTGGAAGATCGTGGTTGGCGAGGGACCCAATTGCTCAAACCCCTTCAAGCGTCGCTGTACCACCAACAGGGTGATCACGAGGCGGCAAACGCCGCGCTGCAAGCATCTGCAAGCAGCGTGGACGAGTTGCTGTCACGGCTCCAATCACCGACGAGCGAGGAAACCACCGCACGGTTCCGTGGTCCATGGATTGACCAGGTTGACTTGCTGCTCCTTCACCGCGAAGCCCTCCAACTCGTCAAGGGTTCATCCGCGACGTTGGATCGCCAGCTCGCCGAGGCGCAAGCGTCGGCACGAGAAAGGCTTGGCTTCTAATCGTCAGGTTCACATTGTTTGACGAATCTCCCTGATCACCACCAAGCTTGACCCTCCCACGCGCAGCGAAGGGAGGGTCGAAATCGAGCTTCAAGCGAGATTTCGGGGAGGGCACGGGTTGGATGTCTTCTGTCAACGTGATTGTCTTCTCGCGACTTACCCTCCCACGGCAAGCCGCCCGAGGGTGATCTTGGTTTGGCTGCGTTTCCGTGGTGGCGATCGTCGAGAATTGTCCTTTTCTGTCGATTTTGGCCCCATCGCGAAGCGAATGACGCATGACGAAACGAGGTCACTTCCGTCGTTCCGTTTGTGCGAGTCACCTGCTTGCTGGATTGGTTCCAATCAACGATTTCACTTGAACAGCGCAGCTTCGTGCTTCAAGTGGCGCTGCAGCTTTCGGTCGCGTTCCTCTGCGGCTGTGCGATCGCGTGTGTTTATCGTTTGGTTCGACCACGCCACGCACTGCTGCCGTCGTTCCCCGCCACCCTCGTTCTGTTGGCGATCTTGTGTGCCTTGTTGCCATTGGTGATCGGGCAGAACGTCGCCTGGGCCTTCGGCCTGGTCGGAGCGCTTTCCATTGTTCGTTTCCGAACCGCCATTGAAGACACGCATGACATCGCTTTCGTCATCTTTGCCGTTTTGATTGGCATGGCCGTCGGGGCAAACAACTTGGAGGTCGCTGTCATCGGGATTCTGATTATTGGCGCGGCTGCTTTTTTGGTGCGGCCAGGCCGCTCGAAAGGGGACTGGTCTCGGACAGAATCCAAGTTGGTCCTCCGCATCGCTTCCAACCCCGAACTTCAGCCCGCAGACCCGAGCCATCGCGACACCGAAACCCTAGCAACCAATGCGATCAAGTCCTCGGTGTCGCACTTCGAGCTGCTGTCCGTGACGACAAGCAAACAAGGCACCGCGATGGAATTGACCTACCGTGTTCAACTCTCTGCGAGCACGAGCCCGATTCGATTTATCGATGAACTTCGCAACGTCGACGGGGTGACCAGTGCATCGCTTCGACTCTGAAATTTCCCCGTCCGAATCCGCTTCTCAGCTCATCTCATAACCCTAAGGCTTGGTGATGCTTAAAAACGTTGTTGTTCTGATCGTTTGCGTTGGGCTGACAAGCACCGTCGCATTGACAATGGCCCAACGCCCCTCGGGCGAACGCGGCTTTGGTTTTGGCCCTCCCGGCCGAGGACCCAGCGGCGGTGGTCCTGGCGGCGGCCCCAACCAATCCAAAACCAAGCTCTTGAAGAAGTTTGACTCCGATGAAAACGGTTGGTTGAATCAGGAAGAACGCGAACTGGCCCGGAAAGAGCTTCAAGCATCCGGAAACCGACGCGGCGGCGGACGCGGTTTTGGACCACCCGGCTTCGGTCCTCCGGGCGCGCCCTTTGGCCACCAGGATGACGCGTCAAGCCTAGCCAGCGGACGGATGATTTCTCCGGAAGAGGTCGAATCGTTCGGGGACGCCCCGCTCTACGACACCACGGTGCTGCGCACCGTTTTCTTCGAGTTCGATGGTGATGACTGGGAAAAAGAACTGGAGGACTTCAAGAACACGGATGTTGACGTTCCCGCCGTGATGACGGTTGACGGCAAGCGTTACGAGGGCGTCGGCATTCGCTTCCGAGGCGCGTCTTCTTATGGCCATGTTCCCAGTGGTTACATGCGATCGCTGAACGTGTCGATGGACACGGTCGACCCCGAGCAGCGACTTCACGGATACAAGACGCTGAACCTTTTGAACGCCAACGGCGACGCGTCCCTGATGAGCACCGTGCTGTACTCGCACATCGCCAACCAGTACCTCCCGACGCCACGTGCAAACTTCGTTCGCGTCGTGATCAACGGGGAATGTTGGGGCATTTACACGAATGTCCAACAGTTCGACAAAATCTTCCTCAACGAAAATTACGGGGCTTCCAAAGGAACACGCTGGAAGGTCCCGGGCAACCCGATGGCCGATGGGGGACTGCGTTACCTCGGCGAGGATCTGGAACCCTACCAGGAACGCTTTGAGATGAAGTCCAACGATGGAAAGAAAGCATGGCGAGCGTTGGTCAATCTCTGCCGCGTCCTCAATGAAACGCCGTCGGACCGCCTGATTTCCGAGTTGGAACCCATCTTGGACATTGACCAGGCGCTCGCGTTCCTGGCATTGGATGTGGCATTGGTCAATCAGGATGGCTACTGGACGCGAGCGAGCGACTACAACCTGTTCAAGGATGCCGACGGGAAGTTCCATCTCATGCCCCACGACATGAATGAGGCGTTCCGCTCCGGTGGAGGTCCTGGTGGAAGAGGCCCTGGTGGCCCAGGCGGTGGTGGCCCGGGCGGTCGCGGATCGGATGATCGACGGTTCACCCAGCGGGGACCGGAGCCGCGTGATTCCGATCCCGTCGGCGACAGCCTTCGCGAAGCCTTTGGTTTTGGACCTCCCGGAGGCCGGGGTGGACGCAATTTCGATGGCCCCGGCGACGGCCTCTTCGGCGGCGGCGGGCCCGGTGGCCGTGGCCCGGGTGGTGGACCAAGTGGCGGCCCAGGTCGCGGCGGGCCAGGTCGCGGCGGGCCTGGAGCGCACGGCGGCATTGAGTTGGATCCGTTGGTCAGCATCGACAACAATCGTTTCCCATTGCGCAGCAAGCTGCTCGCCATCCCAGAACTGCGTGAGCGCTACCTGGCACTGGTCGACACCATCGCAACACAGTCTCTGACTTGGCAATCACTCGAGCCACTGATCGTGCGTTCGAGGGCACTCCTTCAACCACACGTGCTCGAGGAGACTAAACGCTACGGGCGAAGTGACGAGTTCCAAGTCGCAACGGACCCCGACAACGTGACCCAAGGATCGCTCCGCCATTTCATCATGCGTCGCAGCGAGTTTTTACAAACGTTGTGATCGAACGCTGTGTTGACGACGCGGCCGCTGTAGACTGCAGCGGCTGCAAGGGGCCGCCCTGCCCTGCCCCACGCCTCTCTCAAGACGACATTTCCTCTTGGAACTACGATGAGCCAACCGAACCCGGATGCTCCACTGAACGGATGCCGTGTCCTTGCTTTCACGGGTGAGATCTACGAGGACCTCGAGCTTTGGTATCCAAAGTACCGCTTGATCGAGGCCGGATGCGAAGTCGTCGTCGCAGGACCAGAAGCCAATCAGGACTACAACGGCAAGAATGGTTACCCGTGTACTTCGGATGTTGCGATTGCCGATTGCGAGGCCGAGCAGTTTGATGGCCTATTGGTGCCCGGCGGCTTCATGCCAGACAAATTGCGGCGGGATGCCAAGGTCTTGGAACTGGTCCGTGACTTTGATGCTGCCAAAAAGCCGATTGCAGCAGTCTGTCACGGCGGCTGGATCCCAATCAGTGCTCAAGTGTATCGCGGCGTTCGCGTCACCGGTTCTCCGGGAATCAAAGACGACCTGATCAATGCGGGCGGTCTCTACGAAGATGCGGAAGTGGTCGTCGACGGCCATCACGTGAGCAGTCGGCGTCCCGATGATCTGCCGGCGTTTTGCCGCGAGTTCATCAAGCTTCTCGCGGTCGGCTAGGTCGATGGGTGCCATCAATTGCTTCCTACACAAGCGGTATCGGTTAGGAATGAACGCAAGTGTTCCTCCGCAGCTCAATCTGTGGTTACATCCGAAGCGAAAGACGCCAAGTCTT
>JBCCYK010000299.1:0-7193 GCA_039189905.1 Planctomycetota bacterium | reverse complement strand
CCTTGGGTCTGATCGCTGGAAACGCCGACCAGGCGGTGGGGAGTTCAGCTATTACAACAAGAACGACCAACGTAACGCGCTCGCTCGCAGGGGCCCCAACGGCGTTTCGTTTGAGGAGGCAGCCTCGCAGTTCCACCTGTCGTACATGATCGGTAATGATCAAACGCGTTACAGCACGATCGAGCGTATCAGGGCTGCCGGCATGGCAACCGGTTACCGCTTTCGTGTCACCGCCGCAGAAATCCAAGGGGATGAACTGCACTTGCGTGTCACGAATGAAGGCGTCGCCCCGATTTACCGCGATGCTTTCTTCGCGACCGGGAAAAAACGATCGGGTGAAACACTCAAAGGCCTCTTGCCGGGCGACGACCGAGTCATCTCCATCTCGGGTGTGACGGACAAAGACCTTGCTCAGATTGCGATTCAATCAGACGCAATCTTACCCACCCAAAGGATCGAGTACGTCGCTGATTTAGACTAGGTTGAGATCGGAATGGCACCACCTCACCGTTGGAGTCCAGGCTTTAGCCGCCTGTTGATTCACCGCATGTTTCCCTGCATCCTCAATAACATGAAGATACCCGTCTCATTGCTCGTCGGCATTGCGTTCGCATGCGCATGCACACAATCCACGACGGCGAATGACTACCCGCCCAACATCCTTTTCATCTTTGCAGACGACTGGGGCTGGGGGGATTTGAGCTGCCACGGACACCCCTACGTCAAGACACCGAACATTGATCGTCTCGCAAGTGAAGGCACGGACTTTCAGCGTTTCACGGTCGCCAGTGGTGTTTGCTCGCCCAGTCGCGCCGCCGTCATGACGGGCCAGTTTCCGGCTCGTTACAACATTGATGGCCACTTTGCGTGGGTACCAAGCAACGCCAAACGAAACATGCCGGACTGGCTCAACCCCGCCGCACCGCTGTTGCCTCGAATGCTCCAGCAAGTCGGGTATCGCACGGCACACTATGGCAAGTGGCATCTGGCTAATGACATGATTCCGGACTCGCCAACGCCGGAGGCGTACGGCTATCACGACTACGGTGCGTTCAATTGCTCTGGCGAACAGATGCCGTGGTATGAGGACGCGGAGAATGCATCACGCTTCATGGCGGATAGCGTCAGACGCCAACAGCCGTTCTTCATCAACGTCTGGATGCATGAACCACATACGCCGTTTCACACCGTGCCAAAGTACGAGTGGCGGTTTCGCGATCTGGAACGCAAAGACCAGATCTATGCTTCGGTCTTATCCCATGCTGATGACCGTATCGGCACGCTTTTGGATACGTTGGATCGCCTGGAGGTTGCGGGGAACACACTCGTTATCTTCAGCTCGGATAACGGGCCAGCACGTTCGAGCAAGCCATCAGAACCGGCACTTCAGTATGACACGGCGACAGGAGCCGGTTGGAATACGGGCGCGTCGATGGGAGTCACGGGTGGGCGACGTGGCTACAAGGCCGCTTTGTTTGAAGGCGGCATTGGCGTTCCATTCATCGCGCGTTGGCCTGGCAAGATCGCGGCAGGCGAGATAGACGATCAGTCGCTTCTCTCGGCCGTTGATTTGCTTCCAACTTTCTGCGAGATCGCTGGGGCAGAATTACCGGACCGCTATCAACCTGACGGGGTGAGTGTCAGGAACGTGCTGCTCGGGACGCCGCTTCCTGCGAGGACCAAACCGCTGTTTTGGAAGATCGGAGGAGCGTGGCCGCCACGCAAAGACCGTCCCGACCACTGGGCATCTTGGGCGGTGGTCCACGATCACTGGAAGCTGGTTGCCAATCGGGATTTGTCACTCGTCCGCTTGTATGACATCACATCGGATGTCAGCGAATCCAACGACCTCAGTCACGAACGAGCAAGTGAGACGTCATCCTTGCTGATGAAGCTTCGTTCATGGCAAGCAACCCTGCCCGAACGGCCCAGTGGACCCGTTTTCTCAAGCCTTCGAGAGTAGATGAAGGCGATGACGAGGAGATTTTCGATGAACCTTCATGGACCGGGAACATCGTCAACTTGATCATTTCGGTTCGAGACGGAGAGCGGTTCCGACGATAACACGTCTCGCCTCGGTCCCGCTACAAGGTCGCTCAGGAGCCCAACTTCGGATAGGCGAAACGAAGGGTTGTCAAACCTGCGCAAGACGCTGTTTAGATCCTCCTGAAAGGGATATCTCGCGTACTGCGCGTCTGATTCGCGAGTCCGGACAGTCCATCTTGCAAAGCCACCATCGCCACCAGATTCATCCACCATTCTTGTCACGCTTCCTGCGTAAACATTGCCAGAACCCGTCCACCGGAGTTCTCTTGACTCCACTTCGTCGTCAAACCCGACAACGCTTTCGAAATTGAAGAACAGGGAAGCGTCAGAACGCACAGCTGGCGGCCCATCCTCTTGGTCATCGTAAACGCGAATGGACTGTTCACAGGCAAAGGCACAGTGATCCAAGAGCAGCGTTTGGCGTTCTTCGCCGGACAGTTCAATCCCGATCAAACCGGATACCCAACAATCGCGCAGCACGCTCGTGACACCGTCGGCAGCCTCCAACTCAATTGCCGCGGAAGCGGACGCATGAATCTGACATTCATTCAGGGTCACGCCCGCTTGGCTCGCGACACAGCATCCAGGCGACATGCTGCTGAGAACGCACTTCGTCAATTCAAGCGTGCCATCGGGTTCCACGCGGATGATCGGTAGCTCCCAGTCGTCGGTGTCCACGCGAATCTCGATGCCGCGCATCGCCAAATGTCCCACGACATTGAGCATCGCCTCGTCATCAGGATCATCGTCATCGAAGTCGTCTTCGTCATCGAACTCTTCGTCAAATGGATCATCGAGATCCGCAACAGGATCGAACACGAAAACAGGCTTGGCATCTTGAGCCGCCCTGATCGATACATACGAGTCTTCGACAAAAACAGGTGTGGAGATCACGTGCAGGTGCCCACTGATCTCAATCCAGCCACCTTCGGGTTGGTTTTCAACGGCATCCTCGAGGTCAGCAAAGGATCCGAGGCGGCTACCGTCGGACGCGAAGCAGGCGAAGGGGGCGAGATCGTCGCGGGTTGGCCCAAGTGGACCAGCTAGGGCCAGCTTTTCAGTGGGCGGCGATGCCTTGTACAGAGACTTCGCAAGGCTATCACGATCTGGTTTTGCAGCAGAACGTTCCCGTGAGCTGGAATCGCTCTCGGCTTGATCGGCGTTGGCGTTCGTCCCCGCGACGCGATCGGAGGACCCGTTGGTCGAAACCAGAAAGCTCACGCCCAATACGAGTCCAGCCGCGACAAGCAGTCCCACCACTCCTATTACCATGTGAGCCGTCGATCGGTCACGTTTGCGTCGGCGCCTGTTTAATGCAGACGCACCCGTGTCCAACTTGATCGATGCGGGTGTGGAAGGTGGATCACTGCGCGTGCCGGTGGATGCCGATCCGGACACGTCTTGTCCCTGGCCCAACGCCACATGAACCTCAGCCGCCGTCTGAAAGCGAGCGTCCGGTTCTTTGTCGAGCAATCGCATGACCAAATGGGAGAACCACGGCGGTACGTCATGTCGCACCTCCATCAAGGGCGGAGGATCCGAAGCGGCAACCCGTCGAATCGTTGCGAGCAAGGTGTCCGCTTGAAAGGGGGAGTCACCGGAGCACATCGCGTAAAGCACGACCCCCAGGCCATAAAGGTCCGAGCGATGGTCCGCCAAGGATGAGCCTTCCAGGGTCTCTGGCGCCACGTAGGCTGCCGTCCCCACCAAGGTGCCACTGGAAGTGTACCGGGAGCTACCGGTAGCCAGTGCAAGGCCAAAGTCACTGAGCAAGACCTTGCCCGTCCTCGCGTTGAGGAGGATGTTTGCGGGTTTGATGTCGCGATGGACGAGCCCGTTCTGATGCGCCGCATCGAGACCCGCCGCCATTTGCCGACCGATGCGGATGGTGTTCGCAAAACTGATGGGGCTGCCCGAATCCAGTTGTTGCTGTAGCGAGACACCTTCCACATACTCCATCACGAGATACGGAAGTGGAGGCTTATCAGAAACCGCATGGATCGTGATGATATTGGGGTGGACGACCGATGCCGCTGTGCGGGCCTCTCGCAGGAACCGTTGCCCCGCGGCGGAGTCATTCGCGACGGTGGGCGCCAGTACCTTGATCGCCACGAGACGATCGAGTGATCGTTCACGTGCCTTGTAGACCACTCCCATACCACCTTGGCCGATCGTTTCGATCAACTCATAGCCGTCCTCGGTGAAGACCTCTGTATTGAAGGGGGTGATCGTCTCGGCTTGGGCCGCGGCCACGGAACTCGATTCTCGCTGAACACGGAGTGATTTTGCTTCCGCAATCACGTCGTCCAACACAACCGATTCGGTCTTTGCTTCGTTCAAGGAAGGAAGTTGAGTCGCGAGTTGGTTTGCGAGGGTGGCATTCTCCATCCTTCGTTGACACCTTGGACACGCACCGACATGGGCGGTTGCTCGCTCGGCATCGGGACCCGTTAACGCACCGGAGATCAGATCCGTGAGGTCGCAGTCGTCTAGACACTCATCAGTGCGATTCATCGATCTCACGGATTTTCTCGGAGATTCGTTTCATCACGCGACTCTTGGCCACATAAACGGAGCCAACACTGAGGCCCAATCGATCGGCAACGACTTGCGACGCTTGTTCTTCCACTGCAGTGAGCCAGAATGCTTGCCAAGTGGCTTCTTGGAATTGATTCCGAATCTGCGCGGCCGCCCAGTGAATCAACTGACGTTGGTACTCCTGATCCCACAGCTCCTCCAATGCGTTGTTGTCATCGGCGACAGACGCAAGGAACCGAAGGGATTCCGTATCTCCCACGCCTCTTGGTTCGGGCGACTGCTTCCGTTGCACGCGTGACATGGTTCGCTTCGCCACCCGATACAACCAGCTGCGAAAACGACCGAGTTTGGGGTCGTAGTCAAACTTGGCGATGGACTTGGCAACCTCAAACATCACCTCTTGGACCAAATCCGCCGCATCCGACTCCTGCAAGTGGCATCGCCGCGCGAAACGAAAGATGAGCGGGCTATAGATCTCGACAAACTGGGACCAGGCTTCCGCGTCAGCCTGATCGCGTAGCCGCAGCAACAAGCTTGCTCGCGTCGGTGCAGCTTCGGACACAAAGAACTCACTGAGAGGGACAATGGGGCAGGGAGAATTATACGCGGTGAATGCTCGATGTTATGGGACTGGCCACCAGGCATTTCCCAGGGTTTCACGGGCCTGAATGCCATTTGCCCGATGACTCTCGAGTCGAATCTGGAAAAGAAGGGCACTTCTGGCCGATCGCCATCCAATTCACCCTCCCACGGCAAGCCGCGGGAGGGTGATATGGGTTTGGATGCGTTTCAGTGGTGGCGATCAGCGAGAAGTTTCAAAAAAAGGGACTTCGGTGTAAGAATCGGGTTTGGCTTCGCCAAGGAATGAAAAGCGAAAGCAACAGCGGGATGTGGCGCCGCAATCTCGCCCGTTGGCTGTTCCTGAGCTGCACTGTCGCCAGTGCCTTTTCCCTTTTCACGCCGCTATGCGAATCCGCGAGGAGCCGTCCCATGTCACGCCGGTGGACCAGTCTGAGAAACAGTCGAAACGCAAGAAAAAATCGAGGCTCAAACGCTAAGGGGAACTACCAAAGACGCAAACGTCAGCGTCGTCGATTGCTGCTTCAGAACCTTGAGAATCGGCAGCTACTTGCGGGTGACGTGCCGATGTTGCCCGAAGCAACTGCCATACACTCGGACTCATCGCATGCGATGGTTCAGATGGCCCCGAACGCATCGTCGACCATGCACAGCTCGATGCATCCCATGCATGACCATCGAACGCACGCGGCGGCAATGGCTTTGGTCTCGCCTGACCAAGCCACCAATACGGTGATCGCATCAGGAGACTGGTCAAACCCTCAGGTCTGGAGCGGTGGCGTGCTGCCACAGACTGGCGCCAGGGTCGTGATCCCGGAGGGCATGACCTTGACGGTCGACTCTGTCATTCCAACGGAATTCAAGACGATTGGGATTCACGGGACACTGCGTTTTGCCACGGACGTGAACACGGAACTCCGCGTGGACACGATCGTGAGTCACCCGCAAGGTCGCTTCGAGATGGGGACCGCGGCATCTCCCATCGCGAACGATGTCACGGCAAAGGTGGTCTTTGCGGATGATGGAGCCATCGACACGACTTGGGATCCCGAACAACTGAGCCGGGGAGCGGTCCTACACGGTTCGACTGAGATTCACGGTGCAGAAACCACTCACCGCGCCACATTGGCCGATTTCCCCCGTGCCGGCGCCACTTCCATTCGTTTGAACAGCGTGCCAGTCAACTGGAAGCTTGATGACGAGATCGTGATCACAGGCACGCAAGGATCCACGAGCGATGAGGTTCGGACAATCAACTCGATCGATGGGCCATCCGTCTCCTTCACGGAGCCGCTGCAACTGGATCATGTCCCACCGAAGTCGGACCTGAACGTCTTTGTCGCCAACAAGACGCGTAACGTTCAGTTTTCCTCAGAGAACCCCGAGGTTTCGCGGCGTGGCCACATCATGCTGATGCATACCTTGGATGTGAACATTCAGAACGCAGAGTTCAGCGACCTGGGACGAACTGACAAGACACGTGAGCTCGACGACGTGCTGTTCGAGTTCCCAGACGCGGTCGGCAACGAGACAAGCGCTCCTGTCGTCTTCACAACAACAACTGGTGACCGCACGAATGTGAGAGGACGCTATGCCGTCCACTTCCACCGCGGCGGTGTTGATCCCAACAGTGCCCCGGCCGTTGTTTCAGGCAACGTCGTTGACGGAAGTCCCGGCTGGGGCCTTGTGAACCACTCCAGCAACGTCGACATGATCAACAACGTTGCCTATGGGGTTCAAGGAGCCGCCTTCTACACCGAGGTGGGTGATGAGATTGGCTCGATGGTCGGCAACATCGCCATCCGGACGGTCAACCCCCAGTTCACGCTCGACGACGAGGGCGCCATTGACCCTGACCTTCGTTTGGACCGAATGGACTTCGGAGTCGACGGAGACGGTTTCTGGTTGTCTGGGCACATGGTGAGCATGCGGGACAACGTCTCCGCGGGTGCCTCAGGGCACGGGATCATCATCTGGAGTGATGGCGTCATTGAACCGGATCTGGCGCGTGGACGTTCCAGCGTGAAAGT
>JBCCYK010000298.1:0-7210 GCA_039189905.1 Planctomycetota bacterium | reverse complement strand
CTTTTGGTCTGGCCCGTTCTGATGACCTATCCACACCGCTTGACCTACGGTCGTCTCCCACTCAACGCGGGATTCGACGATCTCTTCATTTTGTTCACCGCCTTTGCTTGGTTGGTGTTTGGTCAGAAAGCTTCGGCTGGCTTGGCGCTTTGGTGTTTGCTTGCGTTGTCTAGTATCGTTTTTGCCGCCGAGGCAACTGGCTTTGTTTTGTCTGGTGGCACAATGGGTGCCTCGATGTTGCGGAACCTGTTGAAATGGACTGTCAAAATCACCTTCGGCTGGGTGATGGTCACATCCATCTCAACGAAATCAAATGCGAGCCTCTTGATTGGATCCTATGCCCTGGCCATGACCGGCGCTGCCGCTTTGGCGCTCGCGGACTGGGCACGTTTGCCAGGGGCGGACTGGTTTTACGTTCTCAAGTCTGAGGAGCAAGAGATATTGCGCTATCGTGCCACCGGCCCGTTCATGGGCCCTGGATCCGCAGGCACGAATCTTGGAATGGCAACCATCCTCTTGGGCCATTTCGTTGCTTCGCGTGTGTCCGCGTGGATCAGGCTTGCCTCCCTTGGCTGCTGCGTTGTCACCTTCGGCACCATGATTGCTTCCGGGAGCCGCAGCGCGTTCTTTGCCTTTGGAATGGTCGCGCTGACGATGATTCTGCTTTCGCGCCATCGCCTGATCGTCATCATTTGTCTCGCACTTGCAGGTGCGATGTTCATGTCATTGCCCACCTATCGTTCAGCGGTCACGGACATGTTGGAACGTACAACGGCACAACTCGATACGGAGAACGTAGAGTCGGGAGGGACCGGTCGGCAAGCCAACATCATCTATTCCATGCGATCCTCCGGAGGCCCGCAAACGTTGTTATTCGGAGTTGGGGAAACTCAGTTTGCGGCACGGGGGGCCTACGCCCACAACGGATATCTTTCTTGGCTGCTCAGTTTTGGCCTCGTTGGCTTGATTTGGCTTGGCTATTGGACTTCCCAGATGATGCTGCGCTGCAGGAAAGCATTGGCAACGAAACCCGATGGGTTTGTCGATGGGTTTTGTACAGCGGTACCTTGGATCATCGTCTTTCTCGTGTTCGCCAACCTCACATTTGATTGCACGCTCAACACGTTCTGGCAATTTCAAATTCTATTCTTGGGAGCGATCTGTTTTCAGATCCCCAGTCTTCTCAAGACCGACTCGCAGAAGGCCGGCTACCGCCCAGTGGGTTTGGCCGTGGTCCGTGACCGATTCAGACCGTTCCCGTGACACACGATTTGGCCTCGAAAATGCGTGTGTTGGTGGCACTTGAATCCCACTTCTTAAGTCACGGGGGTCGTTTCTATTCGGAAAACCTCGGATACGACACTTTCTGGAAACGTTATCTGATGGGGTTCGATGAGGTTTTGGTCTTGGGCCGTTGCGCGAGTGCTTCCCGGGTTCCGCCCACGTACCGGCAGGCTTGTGGACCCCGCGTACAGTTTGCTCCTGTGCCCGATTTCTACGGTGTGTCAGGTTGGTTCCAAAACCGCAGGTCCATACGAACCGCCATCTGCGAAGCAATCGATCGGGCGGACGCGTTCATCTTGAGGGTGCCAGGTTTTCTGGGCACACTCTGCGGGAAACGTTTGAACGGGCTTGGCCAAGCTTACGGAGTGGAAGTCGTGGGGGACCCCTGGGATAGTCTCGCTCCTGGGTGCGTTCAATCCAAGCTTAGGCCGATGTTGCGTTATAAAGCCTGGTATGACCTTCGGCGTCTCTGCAGACTGGCGTGCACATCTGCCTACGTCACCTCCGAATCACTGCAGAAGCGCTATCCTTGCTCTCCGAATACTTTCACGACGCACTACTCGTCCGTGGAACTACCCGACGAGTCCGTGTTACGAGACCCCGCCCCACGGCAAGTGTCTCTAGCATCGCTGAAACAACGTGTCTCCGACTCGAGCCAATCCCCCATTCGTTTGGGCTTCATCGGGACTTTCGAGGCCCTTTACAAGGACCCGGAAACGCATTTGCGAGCCGTGGCGGAACTTATTCGCCGTGGCGCGAATGTGCAACTCCGCTTGGCAGGAGATGGAAAGTACTTGGGGGTGATGCAACAGCTGAGCCAATCGCTTGGTATCGAAGCCAAGACTCAATTCCTCGGAAGACTCTCGCCAGGTAAACGCGTTTTTGAGTTTCTCGACGAGACAGAGCTGTTCCTAAACGCCTCAATCCAGGAGGGTTTGCCGCGTGCGATGATCGAGGCGATGTCACGAGGCTGCCCGGTTGTCGCATCGACCGTTGGTGGCATCCCGGAATTGGTGGCTCCTCAATTCCTGGTACCGCCTGGCGACCAAATTGCCTTAGCTTATTGCAACCAATCGACTCTCTCGATGAACCACAGACTTGGCAACGTCGTTGAGCATCACCTTGCGCTAGCCGGAAAGTTTCGCGTCAGTGTCCTCAACGAACGACGGGCGTTGCACTACCAGACTCTCGCTCAACGCTCATCCTGATAGCGCTCTCCATGGAACGCGACGGATCAGCTTGTAAGCCGAATCGGAGGCTGTGCATTGTCGTGTCAGTCCCGATGACACTGACGGTGTTGATGATGGACCAGCTGAGATGGTTGATAAGCGAGGGTTACCAGGTCACGGTTGTGTCGTCGCCGGGACCCCAACTAGACGGTCTGCGACGGGATCTACCTATCCGTGTTGTTGAAGTCGACATGTTCCGCGGGGTCAGTCTCGTTCGTGATGCGATTTCGATTCTGCGTTTGATGTGCTTTTTTATTCGCAATCGATTCGACTTGGTGCATGCCCACACACCCAAAGGGGGACTTGTTGGTATGCTTGCCGCGGCTGGTTCACTCCATCGTCGACGATTTTACACTCTCCACGGTTTGCGGTACGAAACGGCGATTGGTAAGCGAAAACTGCTGTTGCGTTCAGTCGAGCGTCTGACGTGTCGCTTGGCGAACCGTATTTTCTGTGTCAGCGAGAGCGTACGAAGTGTGGCGATCGCGGATAATCTTGCTAGGTCAAACAAGCTTCAAGTGCTTTGCAACGGCAGCTTCAACGGCATCAACGTCAATCGGTATCGAAATGGACGTGGTCTTGTTGACGCTGAGAAACAGCGCAGAGACTTGGGACTGCCACACGGGGCCGTGGTGGCCGGTTTCGTCGGCAGGCTCACGCGCGACAAAGGTATTGCAGACCTGATTGACGCATGTCGCTCCGCACGAGAGGCGGGTCTGCCGCTGCATGTTGTGGTGCTAGGAGAGTGGGATGAGAGCGATCCCGTACCCCTTGACGTTCGCGGTGAGTGTGAGGCCATGGATTGGTTCCATTTGCAAGGCAATGTTGCTAGCCCGGAACACTGGTATCCGATCTTTGATTTCTTAGTTCTGCCCAGCTACCGAGAGGGATTTCCAACGGTCGTCTTGGAGTCCGCGGCGGCCGGCATCCCGGCGATTGGTTACGATACGACGGGAATCCGGGACGCCATCGTCCACGACCAAACTGGATTGCTTGTGCCGCTCCACGATAGGAAAGCCTTCGCGAAGGCGATCTGCGAGTTGGGTTCGGATCAACCACGACGCGTCCTTTATGGCAACAATGCCCGTGATCGTGTGCGATCAGATTTTCTTCCAGCACGCATTTGGAGTGAGCTGGATGGGGCCTATCAGAGTGCCCTGCCGGTGCGTGCTGAGGTTGATTGAGAAGTGGCGAAACAGGCATTCGATTGGATTGCCGCATCCGTGATGCTGGTCCTGCTCTTGCCCCTGCTCGCGATCGTGGCGTTGCTGGTTCGCATTCGACTTGGCAGCCCCATTTTCTTTCGTCAGCGGCGTCCCGGGCTTCATGGCAAGCCATTCCATTTGATCAAGTTTCGGTCGATGACGGACCAACGAGATTCGAAGGGAGACTTGTGCTCCGACGAGATCCGACTGACTGGTTTTGGGCGATTTTTGAGGGCCAGCAGCCTGGACGAACTCCCAGAGGTGATCAACGTGCTCAGAGGAGAAATGAGCCTGGTTGGTCCGCGGCCTTTGCTGATGGAATACTTGGATCGCTATACCGAACGGCAAGCGCGGCGGCATGAGGTTCGGCCTGGAATCACGGGTTGGGCTCAGGTCAACGGCCGCAACGCGGTTAGTTGGGAAGAACGATTTGAGTTGGATGTGTGGTACGTTGAGAATCAGTCTCTGTGGCTTGACGTTCGTATCCTTCTGGCAACGCTCGTCACGGTGTTTTCACGCGCTGGTGTCTCGGCGGAAGGCCATGCCACGATGCCTGAATTCGGATCTCAACACGCAGAGTCGCGTGAGTCGGTCGATGGTTGAGCGTCGGGCCGGGGCAAGTAACCACGGTTTGTTCCGGAACGCGGCGAAACGCTTCTGGACCAAGGGCTTTCGCGTCGCCGCTGGGTATCAAGAGGCGCAGTTCCTTCGCCGTCTCCAACAGTGTCAACGTCGTGACTTCTGTATCATCGCTCGCAATTGTCTGGGAGGACTCCCGTACCAACTGCTGAAGATTCCCTACCGCACCCCGACGGTTGGCTTGTTCTTTCGGGCCAAGGACTACCTCCGCTTTGCAAGTGACTTACCCCGCTACTTGTCGACCAAATTGTCGTTCGACACGTCTCACCAGGCCTACCCGCTTGGGCAGATCGACGATGTTGAGATTCACTTCCTTCACTATGCTTCGGAGCGCGAAGCGTACGAAAAATGGACGCGACGCGTTCAGCGCGTCGACCTGTCGAAAGTGGCCCTCATACACACCGATCGTGAGGGCGTCACGCAGGCGGATCTGGAAGCGTTTGAGCAATTACCCTACGCGCGAAAGGTCTGTTTTACAGCGAAGCCCAATCCCTTGGCTTCGTGCGTGCAGATCACGGCCTATCGAGACGAACCCATGGTGGGAGACCTCTATACGAACTATCGCCTATTCGGTCGCGATTTCCATTTCGGTCATTGGCTGGACTCTGAGTAGATTGCCGTGTCTCGGCCGCGGCAGGCATGCAACGCTGCACCGCGTCTCGATGGGGAGTACAGCTCGCGAATCGCTGCTACAGCGCTACCCCTTGAGTCCGTTTACGATGCCGCGGACGATACCGATCGAAGTATCCAACCGCGTGCCTGCCACTTTACAGTTGAAACAGCCTTCATGATCAACATGAGAGAAACGATCGTTGCGATGATGCAGCGGATCGCGACTGAGAGTGGCAAGACGCTCGACGCGACTTTGGCAGAAGAAACGCCACTTCTTCAATCGGGCCTCGATTCCCTCGATTTCGCGATTCTTGTCGCGCGATTGGAACGCGAGCTAGGAGAAGACCCGTTTGCCGCACTGGAGACGCCGGTGTATCCCAAAACATTGGGTGAACTCACGAACATCTACGAAAGTCATTTTCAGAACTGAGCGTGGCGTCCAGCCTGATTCGCACGATCGAGACCCTCCCGAAGGGACGCCTTCTCTGGCAGTTGTCAAATGGAGGATGCCTGTACGCGAGAGACCTCGTGGCTTGGCATCGTTTCACGCACGAAGCCTTTGCTTGCGTGGAGGATCAAGCGATGGCGATCTTCGCTGACGATCATCTTGAATTTGTCAGCCTCATGCTGGCGCTCGATGGCCGAGCGCGGCGAGTCTTGCTCTTGCCCAGTGGACAGCATGTTGACCGGCTTCGCAGTTTGCTCCAAGCGTCAGGTATTGAATCCATCGTGCGGCTAAGGAACCCAGGTCGCCGGGAGATGCTGGCGACGACTTGGATCGACGCGCCTTCCCCCGCTGCGTTCGGACGGGCTGACGACCAACTTGCCAATACCCAGGACTGCCAGCGCGATCCATCGCACACGATCGAGACGGAATGGGTGATCCCGACTTCAGGCACCACGGGGGAAGCCAAGCTTGCCAATCACACGCTGGCGTCTCTCACGCGAACCTGCAAAACCGATGTCACCACCGGAAACCAGTTTCGCTGGGGTTCCCTGTATTCGCTTGGAAGCTTCGCCGGGGTTCAGGTCTTTTTGCAAGCCTTGTTGTCTGCCTCGACACTCGTGATAACCGAGGACGAGCAGGGTTTCGGCGAGCGAATCAAGACATTGGTGCGAAGTGGCTGCAACGCGCTGTCAGCGACAGCCTCGCTGTGGCGCATGCTGTTGATGAGCGATCAGTGCGACGATTTCAAGCTCCGTCAGATCACCCTGGGCGGTGAGATCTGTGATCAAGGACTGCTGGACCGGTTGGCTCAACAGTTCCCGGAGGCCAGGGTGACTCAGATTTATGCGTCGACGGAGGCCGGCGTCGGGTTCGCCGTGCAAGATAAATTGGCGGGGTTTCCCAGCAGCTACCTGGAACACTGTCCAGGAGGTGTCCGGCTCGCTATTTCCGAACACGACACGCTGCTCATTTCCCCGAACGACGCCGCGATCGGGCAGTGGATTGATTCCGACGACTTGGTCGCCCTGCAGGGCGATCGCGTGACCTTCCAAGGCAGGCGAGGCGGTGACATCAATGTCGGCGGCAAGAAGGTGTTGCCTCATATCGTTGAAGCCGCCTTGCTATCCGTGGATGGCATTGAGATGGCACGCGCGTACGCGAAGCAAAATGCTTTCTCGGGTCAAGTGGTCGCGGCAGAGGTCGTCACCGCGTGCGAGTTTGTGGGTGATTCCGAGGGCATCATTCTGAGTGCGATGAAGGCCTGTCGCCGGCTCCTGGCGCCCCACCAAGTCCCCGTCGCGATCGATCTTGTTGATTCGATCCCAATCTCGCCAAATGGGAAGACGCTTCGCTAGCGGCTCGTCGTACGACGTGCGATTCCCTTCCCAGGCGATAAATGCCCCAGATTCACGCGGTTTTCGTAAAAACCAATTAAGGGAACCTTATTTGCCATTATCGGCGTTTTGGGGAACCTGATTTGGGCCCTGGACATTCAGGCGAGTGCATAAGTTGTTTGCTTGAAGAGACTTAGAGGACATCGGTGCCAAGACCCCACAACGGCGCAATTCATGGTCTAGCCGACCGGGAAAGTGGCGAAATCGGCGTCATACCCCTTGCGACCGCTACACAATTGAGAATCATTCTTATTAGCAAACTCAAGCAGAAAAACTTGGCGAGGCGGAAGTTGATGATTTCGTTCCAACCGAGAGTGGGTTTTCTGCTCGAGTTATGTGATCACATAAACAATGGTGCAAAGGAACAGGCATGCCCCTTTTGAGTTTGAACAGGTCGCG
>JBCCYK010000297.1:0-7248 GCA_039189905.1 Planctomycetota bacterium | reverse complement strand
GACGATCACGGACGCCTTGGGCACGGTCCGCAGCAGTTCGATGGACAACAACCGCTACACGTACACGGGCCGCGAATGGGACGCGACCCTCGGTCTCTACCACTTCCGAGCCAGAATGTACGACCCATCTGCCGGAAGGTTCCTCGGAAGGGATCCGGTCAGGTATGTTGACGGGGTAAACACGTACGTCCTGAGGATTGCTGTGTCGAAGTTGGATGCGTTTGGATTCGTCGCTTTGGATTGGGACCCAGTCGCGGAGTGCCAGAAGATCCGAGACAAGAAGAAAAAGTTTAAGCCAGAGGAGATGCCCAAGATCCCACCGAAGGCATCCAAGAAATGTAGTGATGATATCGACGTGCAACTGCTCTTCACCGAGAATGAAAGGCTCGCGGAATACATGAGGAAGTTTGGGGACGGTTGCCCCATGCCAAGCATAAGCTGCAAGTGTTGCCCAAGCGGATATGGGGGCTTCTATAGCGGCGGGGGCAAGGGTAAGCCTGGGACATTAACAATCTGCACGAACAAAGATGGCGACTTGCCGGACGTCGACGCATTGGAAGAGATCCTCGTGCATGAGCTTACGCACGCTTTGCAGACATGTCACAGACGTGGCAAGAAGGACAAGTGCGCGAACTCATTGACGCGAGAGATGGAAGCTTATGTCTGTAGTGGCACTTGCACTGACTTTGCTTCGTGTTTCAAGAATGCGATTGTTAGCTCGTGCTGGAATTCCTGCACGAACCCTGACTGGTTCACGCCAACCAGGATTCAACAGGCAGAAGAATGGTTCGAAAGCCACAAGAGCGACTTCTGCAAATTCCCCAATCCAGTAAGTTCAGAATGATTGACATCCGAACGCACTTGATTGCTTTCATTGCCGTTGCCTCGTTTCAGCATATGAACAAAGCAAAGTCCCAAGAGCTATTGACGACTCCTGTTGTCTATCATTCATCCGAAAGGAATTCGATTGACTGGACCGAAGTACGTCCGGAAGGCCCCAGAATCGAGTCCATTGAGATCGCCAAGGCGATCGTGGGAAATCAAATGAGGTCGCTCGGGTCATTCCGCGTGATTGCCTGGTGTGTGTTTGTCGAGTCACGGATTGCGATGTTCCCTAAGACCTCAGAAGACGCAATCGTTTTGTTTGAAGCAAATGAAAAATACGTACTGGCTCATTGTACGCGAGGACGTTCTTGGAGATTGGCAAATGAGCTTCCGGAGATACATTCAAAGCCAAAGGAAGTCTACGCGTCCAAGCCTTCCGAAAATGAGGTTGCAGGCTTCATACAGCAGAGCACGTTCGGCAATAACAGTCTGGATAGCACACGCCGCCCGGTCTACTTGGAGTGCCGTGAAGAATCTGTGGAGGTGCAAGGTTCATTGAAAGGAGAAGACACGGCGATTCGCCAACGACGTGCAAGCACGTTGTTCCTCAAACAGTTGCGAGAGGTACCGCCTGATCGGTTCAACGAGGAATGACTCGGGCGAGCCTGTCGGATTGCATTTGGACTTGGTCGCGCGGCTAAGCAATCGGCGAACAATACGCGGCGCAGTCCTCACGTACTCGGGTCGGAAAGCTCTCTTGCGTCGATCACCCAGCGTTTGAAATCGCGATGGTCGATGTTGCTGCCGCAGATGATCAGAGCGACGTGCTTGTCGGCAAAACGTGCTTGGTCCTCCAAAATCGCGGCGACTCCTAACGCAGCCGAAGGTTCTACGATTAGGCCGGCGGTGAGTAGAGGAGTTGCATCCCGTTGCGGATGCTTTCTTCGCCCACCAGAAGTGCGTCGTCAGCCACCTCCAGCAAGTCGTCAAGGACCGCTTGGATCGGGAAGCGTCCCGCAACACCATCGGCGATCGTGTCGATGGTTTCCGTCGTGACGACCCGTTTGGCACGCCAAGACAAAGTCATCGCGGGCGCTTTTTGAGGCTGGACGCAGAGCACTTCCGTCGAGGGACACTTGTGCTTCATCACGTGTCCAATTCCAGTGGCCAGGGCGCCGCCGCCGAGTGAAACGAGAACGGCATCGAGTGCTGGCGTTCCGTCGGCGATCAACTCGAGTCCGATGGTTGCAGCCCCTTCACAGGTCGCGATGTTTTCGCTGTCTTCGATCAGGCAAACTCCATCCGTCCTTGAGAATGCTTGCGCCTTTGCACGGGCGACTTCGATGTCCCCGTCCACCAGACGCAGCGATGCTCCCAATTCGGAGATTCGTTCTCGCTTGAGTCGGTTGGCTTGGTTCGAAACGTAGACAACCGAATCGATGCCGTGGGAACGGGCACAGTAAGCCACCGCCTGCCCAAGATTCCCGGCGCTCGCGCACACCACGGCGTGCGCGCCATTTTTGACTGCATTCCCTACCGCGATCTGAGAACCACGCCCTTTAAAGCTACGCACGGGGTTTTGTGTCTCAACCTTGAGCGTGACACGGCATCCCAGTGATTTGCTCAGCGGACCACAGTGATATTGCGGTGAATTGGTGAATGCCGGTTCGATTTGATCGCCGGCTCCCTCAATGTTCGTGAGGCTCAATCGCATTCGGAATACTCTTCACTGACAACCAACGACCTCGCAGACGAAGCTAGTGGCAGAAGCCGCCTACGTCGCCCTCCCATCAAGACTAGGAATCGGGTGCCGGGGTTCATCATGTTAGCCTTGCTTCAGGACCTTGGTAACAAATGGTAAAACCTCCGAAGGGGCGAACGAGGGACAGTCCGCTTGGTCGCCGCTTTGGGATTCGATTTTCGCGCCCAAGTGCCTTTTACCGGTGTTTGAGCGAAGTCAAGAAGCTGCCTTGAGAGTGAGGTGGGATGTTGATCGTCATCATGGTCATTGCCGGCGTCATCGGGGTGTCCGTCCTCGTCGGCACCGCTGTCATTGTGTCACGAAAGCGGGCACAAGTGCGGCGAGAGGAACTGAGCGAAAAGGCCAAGGATCTCGGAATGGAGTTTCGAGTCGATGGAGACACGCGGCTGCAGGAGGAACTCAATCCGCTTGGTTTCTTTCAGACAGGGCATTCCAAGAAGCTTACCAACCTCATGCAAGCCGAAACCGAAATCGCGTCCATGCACGCCTTCGACTACGCATACACCACGGGATCTGGCAAGAATCAAACGCATCACACCCATTCCGTCCTCGCCATCTCCTCCGATCAGGTCGCTTTGCCGCCCTTCCAAATGCGGCCGGAGGGTTTTTTTGATCGTGTGGGCGCGAAACTGGGAATGCAAGACATCGACTTCGAGAGTCACCCGAGATTTTCGGAGCTGTTCGTTCTCAAGAGTGTTGACGATGAGGGAACGCGTCGCTTCTTTGATGCGAAGTTGTTGACGGAGTTTGAGTCCCGGGAAGGACTTCGTTTAGAAGCCGAACGCAACTGGTTTGTCTACATCAAACCGCATATGCTGCCGCCGGTTCAGATACGCGAGTTCATCGACGAAGGGTTTCGCTTGTTTCAGCTGTTTGCAGATCGCGTTGATCGAGACGCCGGTCAGGCTTGACCATCACGACGAAGATTCCGCCGCATGCGTGCGAATCGAGCAGCGCCACCGAGCAAGAACAACAAGCCGCAAACGATCAATGCGATGCCAACGGCGTACCAAGCGACATCGCCGGCATAGATCTTCATCACCGTGACACCACTGCCCACCAGCATGAGCGAGGTACGTAGGTAGGCGAGGAACGTGCGTTCGTTGGCCAAATCGGTTCTCGCGAGCGCGAGGTCCGTACGCGCCTGCGCCAAGCCTGTGCCGTCCTCACGCATCAGAACAGTCGATTGATCCCGTTGAGCGCGGCGACGCGATACGCCTCCGCCATCGTTGGGTAGTTGAAGGTGGTTTCAACAAAGTAATTGATCGTGTTGTGTTCACCCGGCTGGTTCATGATGGCCTGTCCGATGTGCACGATCTCCGATGCGTTGGCACCAAAGCAGTGGACGCCCAGAATCTGGAGGCTTTCACGATGGAACAGCAACTTCAACATCCCCACGGTCTCACCCGTGATCTGAGCGCGAGCGAGGGAACGGAACTGAGCTTGCCCGACTTCGTAGGGCACGCACTTTTCGGTCAGCTCTTTCTCTGTGCTGCCAACGCTGCTGATCTCGGGGCTGGTGTAGATGCCCGTCGGGATGTCGTGCAAGCGAAGATTCCCATCCGCCACCCCGAGCATGTGGCTGCCTGCAGCGCGACCCTGCGTGTACGCGGCACTGGCCAAGGAAGGAACCCCGATGACGTCGCCCACCGCATAGATGTGGGGGACGCACGTCTGGAAGTGCTCGTCGACAATGATCTGCCCGCGTTTATTGGGTTCAATTGGCAGATTCTCCAGACCGAGGTCCTCTGTGTTGCCCTGACGTCCGTTGGCCCAAAGAAACGCTTCCGTCTTCAAACGTTTGCCGCTCTTCAAGTGCAGGATAACCCCATCGTCCAAGCCTTCGATTCTCTCCATTGATTCGTTGTGACGAATGATCACGCCTTGGTCTCGAAGGTGATACGAAAGCGCATCGATGATCTCGTCATCTAAGAACTCCAGCAGTTGGTGCCGGGTGTTGATCAAATTGACTTTGATCCCCAACCCACGGAACATCGACGCGTACTCCGTTCCAATCACACCCGCACCGTAGACCGTGATCGAGCCCGGTTTGTCCTTCATGGACAAGATCGTGTCGCTATCGAAAATCCGGGGGTGATCGAAATCGACCCCCGTCGGCTGATAGGGGCGTGACCCCGTCGCTACGACAAAAGCGCCCGCCGTCACACGTTCCCCTCCATCCAACTCGATCGTGTGCTCATCGACAAAACGCGCTTGGCCGCGATGGACCGGGACATCGTTTCGATCGTAAAACGACTGTCGCATCGTCACCTGCCGACCAATGATGGTTTGCGTACCCCGGTTGAGTTGCTCCATCGATGGCGACAGTCCACACCCCATCTCTCGAAACACGGGGTTCTTCATCGCGCGGCTGGTGCTGGTGATCGCGTAACGCAAGGCCTTGCTCGGAATCGTGCCCCAATGCGTGCAGCCACCCCCGATCTGACGATATCGTTCGGCCACACCCACACGCCAACCGCCCTTTGCCGCCTGCATCGCAGCACCCTCGCCGCCGGGGCCGGTGCCGATGACGAAAAGGTCGTACATATACTTCTTGGATGGAACGCGGGTCTGCGGCTGCGTATCCAAGGCCGCTGAGTTGTCGCTTGCACCCGATTCCGAGTTCATTTCTGTTACGTTTGACATGGTCGCTCGTGTCCCTGGATGGCTTGGCTATTCGCGTTGGCAGCGTCGCGTATTAGGCCCTTGGCCAATGAAAACGCGAAGGCAGCGGTGACGCTGGTGACGCTGTTCCGCCGCTTCCCTAAACTGCCCAGGTCCCAATGCGGTGTATTCGGCAATTTTCCGTCGACAGCCGAATTCCCGCAGAACCCTCCTCTAACATGGTTGTACGATGTTGATCGCCTGCGTCCAGACCGATGTGAAAATTGGCAACGTCGACCACAACACCGACCGCGTCCTGGACTGGCTTTCCAAAGCGGCCGCAGAGGGGGCTCAACTTGTCGTTTTTCCCGAATGCATGCTCACGGGGTACTGTTTTGAAAGCCGCCAGGAGGCACTCGAACACGCTGTCGAGGTCGATGCACAGCCGATCCGTGCGATCGCCAAGGCCTCCAAGCAATTGGGATTGACCGTCACACTGGGCAGCCTCGTGCAATCCTCTTTGATCACCGTGCAGACCGATGGTGCCCCCGTCACGTCTCAGCAAGGGCTTGACGAGATTCGGTTGACCAACAGTGCCCTTCTATTCGACCAGGGCCATATGATCGCTCGTTATGACAAAGTGCACTTGCCAAACTTGGGAGTGGACCGGTTCGTGGATCGCGGGAGGGAACCCTATCAGTCACAGCGTACGAGTCTCCCAGAATCGTGTCGCGTTGGCCTGGCCATTTGCTACGACTGCTCGTTCCCAGAACCGATGCGGGCGCTCGCATTGGACGGAACGGACGTGATTGCGCTCGGGACCAATTGGCCCGCCGAGGCCGTTCGCACGGCTGCCATCGTTCCGCCCGCACGGAGCATGGAGAATCACCTCTACTTCGTGGCCGCCAACCGGGTTGGGCACGAACGTGGTTTTGACTTTTGCGGCAACAGTAGTATCTGTGGTCCGGACGGTATTGAACTTGCCCACTCGCATGACGACAAGGAAACGCTGCTTTTGGGCGAAGCCGACCCCAACAAAGCACGCTTGAAACGAATCGAACGCACCGTCGGCAGACACTCCATCGACCGCTTCGCGGATCGACAACCGGAGTTCTATGGGATCGTTTCCGATCCCGCCGTGAAAGAACAGACTCAGTAAGTGGGACCTCGACGCTTCTCAGCGGAGCGTCGCACCAGCGCGACGCGCTGTTGGTCTTTCTTGGTCAATTGTTGCCCGAGGAAGCGAGATAGATCGCGTCGCCTAGGAAACGCTTATCGAACTCTTCATCGCTCCAGGTGATAACGCCAATCGCTGGATCGCCGATCAACCACCGTCCGCCATCAGTGCGTCCAAGAACGCACACCGCATGCCCCCGGTCAGAGCGTCCAATGAACTGACGGAATCTCGAGTCGTCGTCGCGAGCCTCGAATCGAACCAGCGCAACATTGGGAAGCTGTTGCTGTCCAATCCAAAGCCTTGGATTGGTATCCGCAACCTGGGCCTGATATCCGCCGCGTGTCGCCTCCATGGCCAGACCACGATAAAGGCCCAACGCGACCGTGCCCTGGTTGCTGCTGAGGCACAGGCCTGCCAGGCGTGCTTCCATCCCCGTGGCATCAGCTTTCGAGACCAACCCCTTCTCTGCAAGCAGGGTGGCGGCGGCGGCTGGGGCACAGCTGCTAGAGGTCGACTGCATGCAAACGCGTCCCTTCCATTGTGAGGACGCGCTCAACTGCAAAGGATGGATCACGGGACGCATCAAGGGCAGGAGGAGGTAGCCCAGCGCCAGCATCAGCAAAGCCCCAACGGTGACCGGGCGGTGAAAGCGTCCCAAGCCTCGGCATCGCCATGCCACGCCAGCAGTCAGCGCAAGCAGGATTGGCATCCCGTTGGACCAATACACGGTGTTCGCGTCCGTCAACCACGCTGCCCAGACCAGCTGGCCACAATAAAACCAACCAAAAATCAGCGACAGCAACAAGGTCTCGATCAAGAGCACGTTGCGCACGGACGGCGTCCCCATCCGGCCGCCACGCAGACAAGCGGAACCAGCCAG
>JBCCYK010000296.1:0-7297 GCA_039189905.1 Planctomycetota bacterium | reverse complement strand
CGAAAGTGGACAGCCGCCGCTACCCGGTTTGGGCGGCCCGCGAGGTGGCTTGGGACCAGCGGCGGGTGAGCGAGGCCGATTCCAGCCGAATCGCAACCCACCGCGGGCTGGTGATCGCGCGATCGGCGAGAACGCGGATTCTCCACGACCGCCAAGGCCGGGCGCCGGCCGACCGTTTCCACCCGAAAACGGGTTCCCACGCGAGGGCGGGCCGTTTAACGATCAGCGCCAGCGTCCGGGCGGCGCGCGACCGCGGGAGCCGCGTTCCTCTCCGCCCGGTGATGGCTGATCCCTTTTGCCATGAGACACCCGTGTGCGGTCTTCGCGTCGAAGAATCGTGATGGCGGTGGTGGGTCGGACCGGTTAGAACCACCCCTATGACCACGATCCGCCCCTTTCGCAATGTCGACTTGCCAACGCTGCTGGATGTTTGGTTGCAGCACTGGCAATCCAGCGGCCAGTCGCCGCCCGTGAGCGTCGCTGTTTTGGAACGCGCGATTCTTTCACGACTGTTCTTTGAACCCCAGGATCTGCTCGTCGCTGAGAACGATGGGGCCATTGTGGCCTGGTGCCATCATCAACTCCCGCTGGTTCCTGATAGCGATGCCACCGCGATTGTTCCGGCCATTTGTTTGGCGGACGAGGGAGGTGTGGCTGCCTGTGATGACCTCTTGGCTGCTTGCGAAGCCATCATGATCGAGCGTGGTGCGAAGAGGATCGTGGTGGGATCTGTACGCGATTTGCACAACGGCTACACAGGGCTGCCGCCGATTGGTCATGGTGTCGGCGTCCCCGTATCTGACGCCCGTGTGGCATCGCTGATGTCGCGTCACGGCTATCAAGTGACGATGTCCAACGATCGCATGCAGGTCAGCACGCCAACCTATCGTCCACCTGTCAGTCGCGACCTGATGCAGTTCCGACGGACCACTCGCGTCGACTGCACCTTAGTGGTCCCGCATGACCATCGCGTTGCCACTGCCATGGCGCACATCGACATTCAACGATTTGATTTGGTCGATCACTTGCAGCGAACGTGTTTGGCCACGGTCGATTTGTGGCGAAGTGACCCGGAGTCACAAGTCATGGAAGGCTCGCTGGGCATCCTCTCGTTCGATTTGTTGTCGGATGTGGAGGCGACGGAAACGGCACCCATGGCGCCGGTGCCCCCGGTTGCGCCGGTCCAGGACGGGCTCCTGACGCCGGAGGCAAAGTTTTTGGTCGCGTCGATTGTCCAGACGCTTTCGAACCAGCGCGTGTTCACGGTGGAAACGTCGGTGAACGAGACAGAGGTGGGCTTGCTCGGCCAACTGCGCGAACTGAAGTTCGAACGGATCGATCGCGGTCACCTCTGGTCGAAGGAAGTGACCTAGCCCGGATATTGCAGCCGAACGAGCGACTTTGCATCTCGGTTTCAGAGCACACTAGGCGTGCGCCGTCCCATTGCCATGACAGTCGGCATTTCAGCCGAATCGCGTTAGCGACCGGTTATTTCGCCTAGACGCCCACAAGTCCCCTGTCGACTTGAAAGGCATCGCGGGACGGTGAGCGGCGGCAGATGAGTTCCGCGCCAACCAGAAAGCAACCATCCACTCGTTTCTGGGTTCGGCTGATCTTGACGGTCAACCAAAACGCGGGGAACAGCAGACGCACGCGTTCTTCGGGATACATTTCGATCGGGCTCAGGAAGCCACAGCCAAGCTTCGAGAAGTCCTTCGTGTAGATGCCAACCGGATCTTTGCGGACACGCATCAAAAATGGGAGCGTGTTTTCAAAGATCGCGAGCCCCGTCGTGCGAACGCGCTTTCGCTGGGCGCAGCGTTTCTCGTCGTAGTTGGAATGAACGACTCCCGAGGCGGTGAAGAACTCACTCCACTCCTCAGGCATGTCGATCGAAAACTTGGTTTGTTGAACTACTTCGGCGTAGTGCTTTGAATAATCGAAGTCCAGCATTGCACTGCCTCAGGGTCGAATGCGGTTCCAATGTCCTTTTGAAGAATCTCCAGCGCGCGCGTGCGGGGCATGGGTTTGCGATAGGGACGTTGGCTGGTCACGGCCTCGTAGACGTCAACAACCGCGCAGATCTTGGCCCACGGGTGGATTTCATGTTCGTCGACCCCAACTGGGTATCCGGTGCCATCAACCCGTTCGTGGTGTTGATAAACCATCATCAATTGGCCGGCGGTGAGGTCGTCACGGTGTGCCAACTGACGAAAGCCCGTGATGGGATGCATACGAATGGCATCAAACTCTTCGTCAGTCAAACGCCCTGGTTTGCACAGGATGCTATCGGGGATTTGCAGCTTGCCGAGGTCGTGAACCAAACCGCCGGTGATGATCTTCTGCACGGTATCACGATCGTGTCCCAATTCGGACGCCAGCATCCCGGCGTAGTAGGCCACGTTGGCACTGTGTGTGAAGGTGGCGTAGTCGTGGTTGAGAACCTTGAACAGGTCGACCGCGGCGAAGTCATCGCGGGTGACCACATCGGCGGCCATCCCGCCGAGTTCTGTTGCCACGTCGACGGCTTGCCCCGAATCGCGGCCGTCAAAGGTTCCTTGCAAGACACTCAGAACGACTTCATTCAAGGCGGTCGTTCGCGCGGCCACATCGACATCGATCTCGTCGTTGGACGTCAGTTCACGCAGGTAGTCTTGATACGCCTCGCGTGACTCCGGTGCAATGAACAGTTGGTTGACGCCACGTGTTCGAAGCTGCTCGATGTCCGAGGGTTTGAGCGGATAATCACCGCCGCGGTAGAGCTTCACCTCGTCCGTGCTTTCGACACGGCAGAACAGGTCGGTGCCAACGGTCGCGTCAGGCGACAGCGTGGCCACGCTGATCGGGATGAGGTCAGAGACAAACATGAGACGTCTGGCAAAGGAACGGAATCCTTGCTGCATCACGCTCGCGCGATGGGTGATGCAGCCGAACCGAAAGCTACGCAAATGTAGGGCAACCCGTTGAAATGGCCCTAAAACTTCTCGACAGCGGGTGAATTTGTTTCCCTCGTTCTCCCGGCGTTGCGAAATGCACGCAAAACCCGCACAATCCGGACCTGACGAGGACTTCAACCCGGGACGGATATGCCTGACTTCTACCAACACGATCACATCACGACGATTCACGACCTGCGAAGCGCCTCGCTGGACGATCTGGAACGAATGCTGCGTGAGAGTGCCGTGCAAAACAAAATCGGGTTGGTCTTGCCGGTCACCGCGGGCGACATGCGAGCGGAGCCTTTTGATCGGATCGTCAGCGAACTGATTGCGGCGGATTACGTCGGCTCGATCGTGGTCAGTTTGGGAGTCGCGCCCGAGCGGAGCGATTACGAAGAAACGTGCCGCAAGGTTGCGCCTCTGGGTTCCCGTGCACGCGTTTTGTGGACCGACGGTCCTGCCGTCCAATCGTTGTACGACGAGTTGATCGATGCGGGCATTTCGGTGGCCACGCCCGGGAAAGGACGCAGTGTTTGGACGGCCTTCGGCTATTTGTTGGACGATCCCGATGTCAGCACCTTTGTGCTGCACGACTGTGACATCGTGGACTACGACCGCAAGCTGCTGGCGCGGCTTTGTTTGCCGATGGTCCATCCCAGCCTGGACTTTGAGTTCTGCAAGGCGTACTACGCCCGCGTCACGGATCGCATGCACGGCCGCGTGGTCCGTCTGCTGGTCGTACCGTTGCTACGCGCGATGATGCAGTGTTTTCCGGACAATCGCTTCGTCCGCTTTCTGGGCAATTTTCGCTACCCTTTGTCGGGCGAGTTTTCCTTGACCCGCAACCTGGCGCGTTCCAATCGCGTCGCCAGCGATTGGGGTTTGGAGGTCGGGACTTTGGCGGAGGTCTATCGCAACACCTCGCTCAAGCGTGTGTGCCAAGTTGATCTGGCAAGGCTCTATGAGCACAAGCACCAAGAGTTAGCGGTCGACGATAGTCGTAAAGGCTTGATCAAAATGGCGTTGGATATCCTGACAACGATCTATCGCACGATTGCCAGTCAAGGCATTGTGCTGAGCCATTCGACCTTCGTGACGCTTCGAGCGGCATTCTTGCGGACCGCTCAGGATGCGATCCGACAGTACGCCGCCGATGCACGCGTCAATTCCTTGAGCTATGACCGTCATGGCGAAGAAGTCGCGATCGAGGCCTTCGCTCAGTGCGTGACGCAGGCAGGCGAGATGTACTCGGAAGATCCCGGTGGCAACCCCGCGATTCCGAACTGGACGCGCGTTCGTGCCGCGTTCCCAGACTTCACCCATCGTATCGTCAAAGCGGTGGATTCACCGGGCTGACGAACGCGGCGTTGCGAATCGCGCTTTTCTTAGATTCAGCTCTTGCATAAGACGTCGCTTCAGTGAATCGAATCGCGGACATCGGTTGCGTCTGCGAGACCGCAAAATCGTTGACGCCGATGGTGGACAAGGCGTTGCTATAATCTCGTTCAGGGTGACAGTACGGGAAGTGCCAAAGCAATGGCTTCGTGCGTCGTTGTTCTCGTGACTCACCAGGAACGAGACCGAGGGTCGGCGTGAGGGACATGCCATCCAAATCCTTGGGCAAGCGGACTTCGTCCTGATCACGCGCAATGTCGGCAAGCGTGGGCAACAGGTCATAACCAATCACAGGTGTGTCATTGGTGCTGCCTGATCGATCAATCGAACCCAAAATCTGTCCCACGTGATAATCCAGTGTTTCCACGAACGCGGCGTACAAGATTCTCTTTTGGCGGTTTGGGACGTCTCTCGGAATCGTTTCTTGGTAGTCGTTCAACTTTTCCCGTCAAGATGGATGCCCGTGACGCACTGCAAATCGGGGCGGGCGCGTAGGCGTGAGTGAAGCGTACGCCGGCACGCGCGATGCCGTCGATCTCGGGTGTTCGGTGCCACGGATGCCCGTAGCAACTCAAATCCGACCAACCGAGATCGTCGGCGACAATCAAGACCACATTGGGGCGATTTGCAAGGGAAGGCAAAGCCTGCGCGACGGTTAGCAGCAAGCACGCGAGCCACGTCGCCGCGTTTCGCGGACCAAAACGCAGAGGCCTTGGGCAAGAAAGTGTTTTGAATGAACCGGTTGGACGAGTGTTGCAAACTTCCCGGTCTGGCATGCGTCAGTCGCTCCTGGAGGTGGAATGTCTCAATGGGTTCTTGCAGATCGAGAACCCTTGTTCAGGTTTGCCGGGTGGATTGAATCTGGAAGGTGTGGTTCGGCTCATCGGGGAATGGATCAACCAAGCGTTCGAGCAGTTCCACCGCTTCGTCCAGCTTGCTTTGGACGGAGGTGAGGCTTCGATTGGATTCTGGAACCAGTTGAGCGAGCCGTCACCAAGAATCCTCTCGGCCTGGCCGATACCTCGACTTGCTCATTGGTTCGAAGAGACTGCGGAGCGAACGGGAACTTGGTCAACTCTCCGTCCATGGGGGCGACCGCGGATCCGTCCAAAGTCCCAAACAAACTCAAAACCATACCACAACAACCCCCGTCCCCTCTGATCGACCCCAAGTCGCTCGCGAATCCAAGCGTGACTGTCCCAGAAGATTTTTTATAGCCCACCCGAATTATGTCCACGTGAGCCTTTCGACCGCCGCCTTCCTACGCCGCCATTTCCTTCTGCTCAATCACCTTCCGCTTCGTCTGCGACAACCGATCCAAGGGACTCAGCGGAGCCTCTGCATTCGGGTTGCGCACGTGCGTGTAAATCTCTGTCGTCTTCAAATCCGCGTGACCGAGCAACCGTTGGATCTCGCGGATGTTTGTCCCGGCCCACAGATGATGCGATGCAAAGCAATGCCGAAACGTGTGGCTCGTGATCCGCTTCATCAAACCTGATCCGATCACCGCCTGACGCAGCCGTTGCGCAAATGAATCGCGGTGCAAATGATGGCGATGCAGTCGGCCCGTCCGAGGGTCACGCGCTAAACGCGGCGAAGCGAAAAGAAACTGCCACTTCAGATCACGGTGAGCTTCCGGATACTTCCTGGACAACGCATACGGCAAATAGACCGACGACGTTCCTTCCGACAAATCGTGCTCATGCAGCACGCGACGCGAGTCGGCCCAACGCTGCAAATCCGCGACCAATGAATCCGGCATGGGAACCAAGCGACTCTTCTCGAACTTGGAATCACGGATCTCAATCTGTCGATTCGCGAAATCCAAGTCTTTCACACGCAGACTCAAGGCCTCGCTGATCCGCATGCCACAACCGTAAAGCAACAGCGCGATCACGCGATAAACACCTCTCATGCCGCCGATGACCTCTTGCTCATCCAAGACGGTAGGGATGAAGTTTCCTTTGTTTGCACGAATCGCCTCAATGCGTCCCAGGTCGCGTTTCAAGACCAGCGTGAAAAACTTCAGCAATGCATGAAAGGCTTGGTTCTGGGTGCTGGCGGCCACGTTGCCATCGACCGCCATGGTCGAAAGATGATCTTCCACGTCGCGGTCTGTAATGGAATCGAAGTCCGCGAGACAGCTCAAGTGACGCTCTGCCATGAACGCCTTCAGCTTCTTCACGTAGGCTTTCTCGGTGCTGAATTGCAGTCCTTCTGCACGGACCGCTTTTCGCAAGGCCTGAACTGCGTCCGGTTCACGCGGGTCAATCCTCCCCGGCGCATCATCGATCACGCATGGGCCTTGGTCCCGCACGCGCTCGATGGCAATGATCTCGCGCATCTTGCGTTGCAATGGCCGCAGTTCATCGACCGATTGTTGCTGGACGTGATGGCGGAAGTCCATCAGCCCTTCGATGATGCGCATTCGTTTCCATGCGGGCACACCCTGATCTCGACGGCTCCGCAGATACGCGATCACGTCGTCCGCGGTGTATTGCCAGGCGGCGTTCTCGGCCCGGGAATGGAACTGAGCCAGTTTGCGGAACCAAATCCAAGCCCATTTCAGTTGCTGTTCCTGGCTGCCGACTTTCGAGAACTGACTCATTGCCTCTCCTCCGTGTTCGTAACTCCCCGCGTGGTTCAACGCAGAACGTGACGCATGCGGGACGACCACCCACCATGGGAACGAAAAAGCTCCTTCTTAGATTTGACCGCGCGCCGTCCGCGTGGACTTCATGCGGCGCGCGTTGAGCGGGAGACTACCGCGGCTTGCGAGCGGATCAAGCACCTCGAGCAAACATTTTTGGCATTCGATGTCACGACAAGAATGCTAGCAACACGCCGGTAAAGCTTGCTTGCAAGCGTTGGCCTTAGTCATCACAATCTGGTTCTGTGAGGGGGTGAGCACCGCGAGAATAAATCCTCGCCCGAGGATGACTCTCCGAGAACAGGTGACTTGT
>JBCCYK010000295.1:0-7311 GCA_039189905.1 Planctomycetota bacterium | reverse complement strand
CCTCTGACGCTTCGGATAAGCAGGCCGTGGAAGTTTCTGTCTCCCTTCATTGACAAAGGATCTTACAAGTGCCTGAAATTGCTACCGAAAAACTTCCGTATAAGGTCAAAGACATTTCCCTGGCCGAGTTCGGCCGAAAAGAGATTTCCATCGCTGAAAATGAAATGCCGGGTCTGATGGCCTTGCGTGCCAAGTATGGCGAGACCAAGCCGCTGACCGGTGCCCGCATCGCTGGCTGCCTTCACATGACCGTCCAGACCGCGGTCTTGATCGAAACGCTTGTCGAACTGGGCGCCGAGGTCACCTGGAGTAGCTGCAATATCTTCAGCACCCAGGACCACGCTGCGGCCGCCATCGCTGCTCGCGGCATCCCCGTCTATGCATGGAAGGGCATGAGCGAGGAGGAGTTTGATTGGTGTATCGAACAGACGCTCCATTTCGCCTCGGGCCAGCCCTTGAATATGATTCTCGACGATGGCGGTGACCTGACCGCGATGGTTCACGAGAAGTTCCCCGAGCTGCTCACGGACATTCGCGGGATCAGCGAGGAGACCACGGCTGGTATTCATCGACTGGAAGTGCTCAATCGCACCGGTGCATTGCAGGTCCCCGCGATCAACGTCAATGACTCGGCAACGAAGAGCAAATTCGACAATCTCTACGGCTGTCGCGAATCTCTCGCCGACGGTGTCAAGCGAGCGACCGATGTCATGCTCGCTGGCAAGGTTGCCGTTGTTTGTGGTTATGGCGATGTCGGCAAGGGCTGTGCCCACAGCCTGCAACGATATGGCTGTCGCGTGATCGTAACGGAAATCGACCCCATCAATGCGTTGCAAGCGGCGATGGAAGGTTTCGAAGTCACCACGATGGAAAATGCCGCCAAAGAGGGGCGTCTCTTCGTTACCACCACCGGTAACAAGGACATCATCTTGGGCGACCACATGGTCGACATGGCCAATGATGCCATCCTGTGCAATATCGGCCACTTCGATACCGAGATCGATATCGCTTGGTTAGAAGCTCAGGTTGCCGAAGGCAAGGCGACCAAGGACGAGATCAAACCTGCCGACATCGGTGCGGTTGATCGTTACACCTTCAACGAGACCGGGCGGAGCATCATCGTGCTCGCCAAGGGACGGTTGGTGAATCTGGGTTGTGCCACCGGTCACCCCAGCTTCGTGATGAGCACTTCGTTCACCAACCAGGTCCTCGCTCAGCTGGAGCTTTGGGAGAACAGTGAAGACTATGAAACCAAGGTCTACATGCTTCCCAAGAAGCTGGACGAGGAAGTCGCGCGGCTTCACCTGGACCAACTGGGCGTCAAGCTGACCACCCTTTCCGACGAACAAGCCGAGTACATCGGCGTGCCCGTGGAAGGACCTTACAAGCCTGACCATTACCGATATTGATCGCGGCTGGACACCTGCGTGTGTCGCCGAATTCAGTAACGCTTAGTAGAAGCCGATGGGCAGCCGCCGGTCGGCTTCTTTCGTGTATGCGAAGGCGCTTGTCCCGGCATTCGACTAGGGATGTTGTCTGCGGGCGCGATTCCGAGACGTTAGAATCAAAATGCTATGACAGCCGCGTGTTGGGCTGGCACGCGAGATCGCGTGCTTCTCCTGGCTGCAAGCCAACCAGGCTCACGAACCAAGTCCCTCCCCGACCGTCTTCTTCAATGAGAACGTCTCCATTGACACCGCGATCACGCTCGTGGATGTTTGCGGCTTTACTTGCCGGCTCTCTCGTGCTGGCGGGACGGTCGACCGCGACGGCGGACGACACATCGGAAGAACTTCTCTACTTCGAAAACCATGTCCGGCCGCTCTTGGTCGAACACTGTTACGAATGTCATGGACCAGAGGCCCAAGAAGCCGGGCTACGCGTCGACGGTCGGGCCGCGATCCTGCTGGGTGGCGATTCGGAACAGCCCGCTGCCGTTCCGAGTGATCCCAACGCGAGTCTCTTGGTCCAAGCCGTTCGGTACGAGGGCTTGGAAATGCCGCCCAGCGGGAAGCTCTCCGATGATGAAATTGAAGTGATCACGAATTGGGTGCGGATGGGCATGCCTTGGCCGGGGGCCGACCCGGATGCCCCCATTCGTCGGACCTATCGTTTCAGCGAAAGTGACCGTGCCTGGTGGGCGATCGCGGCGCTGAACGAGGTTGAGGTCCCGCACTCCCATTTCATGCCCGTAGCTTGGCCGATCAATGAAATCGATCGCTTCATTTGGCGGCGATTGGAAGAGGCACAGTTACAGCCGACCGGCAACGCGACGCGACGCACCCTCATCCGACGCGTGACTCTTGGTTTGACCGGCCTGCCGCCGACACCACAGGAAGTCCAGGCGTTCATCGACGATCCAGATCCCGATGCCTATGAAACCTTGGTCGATCGTTTGCTCGATTCCAAGGCGTATGGCGAGCATGTCGCCCGGCAATGGCTTGACCTCGTCCGCTACGCCGACAGCGATGGCTATCGTGCCGATGGTTATCGACCGAACGCATGGCGATACCGGGATTACGTCATCGCGTCGTTCAACGATGACAAGCCCTACGATCAATTTGTGCGTGAACAGATTGCGGCCGACGAACTGTACCCGGATGACCTCGCGGCGCAGGTGGGCCTGGGTTACCTGCGTCACTGGGTCTACGAGTGGAATATTCGTGATGCTCGAACCCAATGGAACACCATCATCGAAGACATCACGGACACGACGGCGGACGTTTTTCTCGGTCTGGGATTGCAGTGCGCCAAGTGTCACAACCACAAGTTCGATCCGCTCCTGCAGAAGGATTACCTGCGACTGCGTGCTTTCTTTGAGCCGATCTTGCCCGTGGAACCTGTGCTGTGCGACGCAGAGGCTGCTTTCGAGCATCAGCGTGCCATGGAGGTTTGGAATGCAAAGGCAAAAGAACTGCGACAACGGATCGCCGAGATCGAACAACCGGTGAGGGATAAGTATCGTGACGTGGCGATCGATCGCTTTCCCGCGGACCTGCAACTCATTGCTCGCAAGCCTGTCACCTCACGCGCGCCACACGATCATCAACTGGCCTATCTGGTCCAGCGTCAAGTGTTGGCGGAGTACGATCGGTTGGACAACTACATCAAGGGCGAACCGAAGGAACGTTTAACAGAGCTTCGCAAAGAACTCCGTGCGTTCGAAGCCAACAAGCCAAGGCCATTGCCCACGTATCTGGCGGTGACGGATGTCGGCGGAGACGCACCCCCAACGCGCTGGCCCAATCGACCCGATTCGTCCGTTGAGCCGGGGATACCCTCGCTCTTGGATCCGGAACCGATGGAGGTTCCCGCGAGACTCGGGGCCGGCACGACCGGGCGACGCGCCGCTTTGGCGGGTTGGCTCACTTCCAAAGAAAACGTCCTGGTGCCGCGTGTCATTGCCAATCGAATCTGGCAGCATCATTTTGGTCGCGGCCTCGCATCGAACGCGAGCGATTTTGGACAGCTTGGGGGACCACCGTCACATCCCGAACTCTTGGATTGGCTGGCCATTTCTCTAAGGGACGACGGCTGGAGTCTCAAACGCTTGCATCGGAGGATCGTGCTGTCCGCGACCTACCGACAGTCGACGCAGAATCCACAGCACAACCAGTATCAGGCGATTGACCCGCAAAACAAACTCTATTGGCGGCAAGACACACGCCGGCTGACCGCCGAACAAATTCGTGATTCTTTGCTCGCAGTCAGCGGCCGACTGAAAGATCCAAAGGGCGGTCCCGGCGTCCAGCCTGATGACCCCTATCGTTCGATCTACCTGCGTGTCAAACGGAACTCACCGGTGGCTTTGTTGGCGAGCTTCGATCAGCCTCAGTTCTTCAGCAGCAACAGCTCTCGCAACACCACCACAACCGCCGTCCAGTCTTTGATGATGCTGCACAGCGACCTCATGCTGGGCTTCGGTCGCGAGCTCGCCGAGAGAGTCTGTCGATCACAAGTGGCCGATACGGATCGCATTTCGATGGCGTGGCAACTCGTCCTTGGACGCCAACCGTCCGCGACCGAACTCGATGGCGCCATGGCGTTCTTACGTGCCCAAGAAGTCCAAGTCGCATCCGAACGTCATTCGGATCAGATGACAATGGAAATCGAAACCTCCGATCTTCCCTATCGGGATGGTCAAGCCATGCGTGTGACGGTCGATGGACCCGAGCTGAATCTCTTCGCTTCCGATGACGAACGATTCGACGTTGCGGAGTTCACGGTCGAATCGTTCTTTCAAGTCCGCTCGGTTGCCCAGACGGGCGCGGTACGCACGGTGGCGGGCAAGTGGGAACCCTCGCAAGAAAAACAAGGGTGGAAGTTCGGTGTGACCGGCAAGGGCTCACGTCGCAAACCGCAAACCTTGGTGTTGCACATGGTTGGCAAACGACGCGACGGTTCCGTCGGCGAAGCGGCGCTTTTCTCGGATCAACATATCGCTTTAGATACGCCTTACTATGCTGCGGCTGCTTTCCGACCGGCCACCGAGACAGCACGCGGGAACGCAACGTTCTATTTGAAAGATCTGTCCAATGACGATGCGCCGCTCGAAACGGCCGTGGTCGAACATGACGTTGAGGGTGGGCTCGACAACGACGCGGTCTTTGCGATCGGACGGGTGGCGGGGAACAAAGCCAGCCCGTTCGATGGGCTTATCGACGACATCCGTTTGGTCGGGCGAGCGCTGGCTGAGAATGAGATCCTTTACACGGTTGAACAAGACGTTCCCGACGCCATTGGATACTGGCAGTTCGAAGATGATCCCGGTGTGATGCGAAACAGCTTGCAGAAAGGCCCGGACTTGATCGCTTCGGGCGCGAAGGTGATTCAGGAATCTCCGCGTGAGGCGGCTTGGAGTGATTTGGGGCACGCCCTCTTAAATTCAAACGGGTTTCTCTATGTCGACTGATCCCGCGATGGGCAGCTCATTCCTGTCTACCGGACGCCGAGGATTTCTGCGCGACGGCGGGATGGGCTTTGGATCCTTGGCGCTGGCGGGTCTGGATGCGACGCAGGCAGGCGCAGAGTCAGCATCACCGGCGACGGAAACGCACATCGGTCGCGACGGGCTTCGTTCGAAGCCGCCCCATCACCAAGCCATCGCGAAACGGGTGATCTTCCTGTTCATGGAAGGAGGGCCCAGTCACTTGGATCTGTTTGACCCGAAGCCGTTGCTCAATGAGCTGGCGGGAAAACCCATCCCACAGAGTTTCGGAGAGGTGATCACGGCAATGGGTGAGATGCACTCGCCGCTGCTGGGGTGCAAACGGGAATGGAAGCAACACGGGGAAAGTGGGCTTTGGGTGAGCGACTGGCTGCCCCACATCGCGTCCTGTGCCGACGATCTGGCCGTGATCCGTTCTTGTGTTGCCGATGGCATCAATCACTCGGCGGGTGTCTGCCAAATGAACACCTGTAGCATCTTGAGTGGACGACCATCGCTGGGAAGCTGGGTGACCTACGGTTTGGGAACGGAGAATGAAAGTTTGCCCGCGTTTGTGGTCATGCAAGACAACAACGGCCAAGTGGTCAACGGCCCGCGGAACTGGGGCCCTGGTTTCATGCCCGCCGTTTATCAAGGCACGCGACTGAGCGAGGGCAGTCAGCCGATTGCGCACTTGAATGGCCCGGAAGGCTATTCGATGTCGCGGCAAGTGGCGAAGCTCGATTTCATCAATCGGCTCAATCGCGGCTATGCCCAGGAGCACCCCGAACAGACCGAACTGGAGGCTCGCATCGCGGGGTATGAGCTGGCCTATCGCATGCAGGCCGAAGCACCCGAGGCAATCGACCTCAGCGATGAAACAGCTGACACCCTTTCCCTGTACGGCGTCGACCAAAAGGAAACCCAAGCCTATGGCCGGATGTGCCTGCTGGCTCGACGCTTGGCCGAACGAGGGGTGCGATTCATCCAGCTGTACAGCGGTGCGGGCAGCAAGTGGGATTCACACGATAAGATCGAAACCAAACACCCGGGGCTGTGCCGCAGCATGGACTTGCCGGTCGCCGGTTTGCTGAAAGACCTCAAGCAACGTGGGATGCTAGAGGAAACGCTGGTCGTCTGGGGAGGCGAATTTGGCCGCACTCCGATGAGCGAAAAAGGCGATGGCCGCGATCACAACCCGTCGGGATTCACCATGTGGATGGCAGGCGGCGGCGTGAAAGGTGGGCAAACGATCGGTTCGACCGACGAATTGGGTTTTCGAGCAACCGAACAGCGTATGCACGTGCAGGATCTGCACGCATCGATCCTGCATCTGATGGGTTTGGACAACATGCTTTTAACATATCGTCATCAAGGCCGACCCGAACGCCCGACCATCAACGAAGGCGCCTTCTTCGAACAACTGATCACAGGTTGACGAGAGGAATGTGGCCGCAACGTTCGCTCTGTTGAGCAGCAAATTGACGGTTTCGGGCGATTCCCAATAACCAAAAAACGGAATCAGTCGTCTGGTCCGCCCAACAGGGGTTCTTCGGGGGCACGAATATCGCTCGTGGGGAGTCCGTCGGGATACTCTTGCTTGATCTTCTCCACCGCGGCGGTGGCGATCGAGATATGCTGTTTCTTCGTTTCCTCATAGAACGAGCGTGCATCTCCCGGCAGCTTGGGCTGACCGTGCAGTGGTTTGTCAGAAACACACAGCAAGGTTGCGTTCGGGATGCGATAGCGAAAGCCGTTCGCCGCTACGGTCGCCGATTCCATGTCCACGGCTATGCTGCGACTGGCCCTCAGGTCAACCATGGTGCGTCGCAGTGCGAGCTCCCAGTTGCGATCGCCTGTCGTATAAACAGCACCGATTCGATAGGGCAGCCCTGAGTCATCCAGCGTTTTCGCCAGGTGTCGGTTCATCAAGAAGCTGGGCGTGATTGGTACCGATGGTGGCAGGGACTCGTCCAGCAAGTGGTCGCCGCGCATGTAACCGGAAGCCAGAACAAAGTCACCGATCTCTTGATGATTGCGCACGCCAGCACAATGACCGACCATCAACATGGCATCGGGTCTTAGAACGGCCAAATGGTCCGTCAAGTTCTTTGCGTTGGATGGACCAACACCGATGTTGACGATACTGATGCCTCGGTTTTCCGGCTGCTGATGATGCAGCGCGGGCATCTGCACGTCCGCCTGAGTGGGTTGCACGCAATCGGGAAACTGATTCCGAAAGGCTTCCATGTGCATCTGGTAGTTGGTCAGCAACACGTAGCGCTGAAAGTCTTCTGCTCGCGTGCCGGTGTAGTGTTCCAGTCGCTCAATCGAGAGTTCCGAGCGTTCTGGTCCGAATAGAAATACCTTTTTACGAGTCAAAT
>JBCCYK010000294.1:0-7321 GCA_039189905.1 Planctomycetota bacterium | reverse complement strand
GTTCCATGCGACCGGTGAACCCTTCACGGGATTGGCTGCCGCGCGTTCGGACGGCGAGGCTTATGTGTCGTCTTTACCTTGTCCAACGGTGGCCAACGCCGCCTTTCAGCTTGAATCAGGGTTGGGTCGCGTCGTGCCGCTTGTGTGTGCGGGTCAACGCACGGTCGAATGGTCTTACGGTTTCGTCGCCAGTGACCGGCAATGGGCCAGTGACCGGCAATGGGATCGCGTGGGGGTGACGCGGGGTGATGACACGATGTTGCGAACTGCTGCAAACCACCGGGGCGATTGAATGGGCGTTGCGCTCCCGCTGATCTTGATTTTTTTTACCTGCCTTTTGATCTGGCGAGCATGCGACGGTTTTGAGATCGCCAGCGAGTACATCGGACGAAACCTGTCCGATGGCGTTCGCGGTGGGACGATCAACGCGATTTCATCCTCCGTGCCTGAGCTCTTCACCACCTTGTTGGCCTTGTTCGTTCTGGATGACCGCGATGGCTTTTCAGTGGGGCTTGGGACGACAGCGGGGAGTGCCTTGTTCAACGGGATGATCATCCCCGCGGCTTGTATCCTCAGCGTGGTCGGGTTCGTGGTTGCAAGCGTCCGAGTGAGTTCGGTCAACGTCTCAACGAAAGTCCTCTTGCGGGATGGGATCTCTTTGATCGCCTGTGAGTTCGTTCTCATCTTGCTGATCAACGGCGAGGCTCTTCATTGGTGGCAAGGGCTGATTCTGATCGTCCTCTACGCGGCGTATCTGACTCTGATGCTGACAACCATGCGTTCTTCTGACGACGCAACGCTGGGGCATGAGCCATCGCTTGCACCGGAGCGCGATGAGGATGAAACGCCTGCGGGTGCCGTTGGCAAGCTGTTCTATTGGCTCTCAGGAGGTCCCTTGATGGACCTGGAAGGAATGTTCGTCCGTGAAAAGCAACGCAACATGATCCGCGAGGAGACTTGGAACGGATGGTACCTTCTCTTGGTATCAACCAGCATCATCGGCGTGGCATGTTATCTGTTGGTCGTTGCCTGCGAGTGGCTTGGGACCGGCGCGGGTAATGAAACGCATCCGGCGTACACGCTGTTTGGCCAAGAATTCGCCGGTCTGGGGATGCCGTCCATGTTTGTGGCGGTCATCTTTGCTTCCATGGCGACCAGCGTTCCCGACACAGTGATGTCGATCCGCGATGCGCGCGACGGGGACTATGACGACGCCGTCGCGAATGCCTTGGGCAGTAACATCTTTGACATCTGCTTTGCACTTGGGTTCCCTTTGTTCTTGTACACATTGATCCATGGGCCGATCTCGATGGACCCCGTGGTTGCCGAGCAGAGTGGTGAACTGCGGCTCTCGTTGTTGCTTCTCACGGTGGTGGGCTTTTTTGTTTATTTTTTGGGCAAACGCCATCGTGACGAGCGCGGTGGCCAGGTGGTGGAGATGAAGCGTGGGAAAGCGTTTGTCCTCTTGGTCATCTACCTTGCGTTTGTTGCGTTTGTGGTTGCGCGGGGTCAGGAAGCATCCTGGGCGGAATCGGTCGCCAACGCGTTGCGTGTGGTTTTGGATCGGCTTCCCAAGCTCGGTTAAGCTAGGGGAGGGGTGAGCCGGCAGCTTCGCTCCCCATCCCGCCTTTTCGAGATGCGACGGGCGGTTCGTCGCCCTCTTTCTCACGCCATGGTTTTTCTTTCGATATGCGTTGTTTTGTTCCGTGGACCCGTTATCGAGCGCGTTTCAGCTTGCTGGTCAGCTTGCTGACGATCTTGCACGTCAGCTGGAGACTCGATGCCAGTGACGTCTCGGGCTTGGCCCGTGAGGTTCCGGGCTGGCAAACGCGTGTGCTTCATGAGCGTTTCCACTCCGAGGGCGCTTCGGCCGGGGATGTCAATGGCGACGGTGTGATCGATCTGGTTGCCGGTCCCTTGATTTACTTCGGGCCTCGGTTTGACCGACCGTTTGCCTTCACAACTCCGCGCGAGTTTCCCGTTGCTGGTTATAGCGATCAGTTTTTCTCGCATGTTGCCGACATGGATGGAGACGGGTTGAACGACATCCTGTGTATCGGTTTCCCCGGCAATCCGGCGGTTTGGTATCGGAATCCGGGCGCGGAAGCCCAGCCGGAGTCGTGGCCCGTTCGTGAGTTCACCGGAGCGGTGGACAATGAGTCGCCCGGCTTTGTTGACTTGATTCCCGGTGGGTTACCGGAAATCGTTTGCGGCTCCAAAGGGCAGTACGGCTTTTACGTCGCGCGCGATGACGCGACGGAGCTGTGGGAATTCCGGTCTGTGACTCGTCCGGGTGCGTGCAGTGGCCGTTTTGCACACGGACTTGGTGTGGGGGATGTGGATGGCGATGGTGACCTGGACCTCCTCGATCGCGCTCATTGGTGGGCCAACCCCGGAGACCTGGGGCGTGAAACCCCGTGGCGACGTCATGGCTATGCCGTGAGTGATGGGGAGCCCGTCAACTTTCGCGGGGGGGCTCAGGTGCATGTTCGTGACTTGGACGCGGACGGTGACGGGGACATCATCACGTCCGTCGATGCCCACGGCTACGGACTGGTTTGGTTTGAAAACAAAGCGGGTGAGTTTGAGCGGCACACGATCCTAGGCAGTTCCTCGCAGGATAGTCCGTACGGCATTGCTGTCAGCCAGATGCATGCGGTGTCGATGGCGGACATCGACGGTGACGGTCATGACGACATCGTGACGGGCAAGAGGCCGTTCGCCCACAACGGCAAAGACCCTGGGGGATTGCAGGAACCGATGTTGCTTTGGCTGCGGTGCGTGCGTGGCGAAGAGGGCGTCGAGTTTGTGCCACACGAGATCGGAGTGGGTCAGGGAGTCGGTGTGGACGTCTTGGTACAGGACCTCAACGGGGACACGCGTCCCGACGTGGTATCCGCAAACAAGCTGGGTTTGGCGATTCATATGCAAACGCCGAAACAGAAGGGACGCGTGCCCGAGCGATGGGCCAGGACGGACGGACGAGATCAGTCGAAGTACGCGCCCGGGTTAGAGCCGCAGGCTGCAGCGGATCAGATGCTGACGGATGAGGGGTTCTTCGTGGACGTGATCGCGGCTGAACCCGAGTTGGTACAGCCGATCGCCATGTGCTTTGATGCCAAGGGACGCATCTGGGTCGTGGAAGGACACACCTATCCAACGAAGGCACCCGACGGTCAGGGGGCCGACCGAGTCTTGATCCTGGAGGATGCCGATGGTGACGGGGCGTTTGAAACGAAGAAGGTTTTTGTGGAGGGCATCAACCTGGCCAGTGGGATTGAGGTCGGATTCGGAGGTGTTTGGGTGGGGGCGGCGCCTGAGTTGCTTTTCTTTCCTGATGCTGACGGCGATGACAGACCCGATGGAGAAGCTGTGGTGTTGCTGGATGGCTGGGGGTATCAAGACACGCATGAGACCCTAAACAGCTTCACCTGGGGTCCTGATGGCTGGCTCTATGGATGCCATGGCGTGTTCACTCATTCGAAGGTCGGAAAACCCGGTGTACCCGATACGGAGCGAGAACGACTCAACGCGGGTGTTTGGCGCTATCATCCCACGCGCCATGAGTTCGAGGTGTTTGCGCATGGCACCAGCAACCCATGGGGCGTCGACTACAACGAATTCGGCGACTGGTTCGTGTCGGCCTGCGTGATCCCACACCTGTATCACATCATCCAAGGGGGGCGTTATCAACGGCAAGCGGGTCAGCACTTTGATGCGACGACCTACGAAGAGATCCAGACGATCGCGGACCACGCTCACTACACCGGGAGCTTGCGCGACCACGCCTATTGGGGCGCCAACAAACAGCTTCGACCTGCAGCCAAATTGGATACGTCGGTGTTGGGCGGGGGGCACGCGCACTGTGGGCTGGCGATTTACAACGGAGGAAGATTTCCCGCGCAGTATGACGGAACGCTCCTCTTCCATAACTTGCACGGCCATCGTGTCGTACGCGAACGCGTGGTTCGTGATGGTTCGGGTTATGTTGGCTGGCACCAACCCGATTTCGCGCTTGCGCGCGACCACCATCAAATCGGTGTCGGGATCATGGTGGGACCGGACGGGGCGGTCTACACGTCGGATTGGCACGACCCGCAAACCTGCCACAATCGAGACTCTGAGATCTGGGATCGGAGCAACGGTCGGATCTTTCGCATTCGATACGGTGAGCTGCTAGGTGAGAAACCGGATCTGTCGACTGCAAACGATGCTGATTTGCTGGGCAGGGTTACGGATCGGAATGGGATGCTGCGACGCCAAGCGAGGCGTGTGTTGCATGAGCGAGCCGTGCTTGGTGACTTGGATTTGGTCGCGGCGCGAGAGCGTGTGGTCAAGGGACTCGGCACCGATTCGGTTCCAGCCGACCGTTTGTCGTGGTTATGGACGGGCTACTGCACCGGAGTGCTTGCCGAACCTGATTTGATCGACTTGCTGTCGGACTCAGATCCGCGACTACGAGGTTGGGCATTGCAGCTGTTGGGGGATGCCGCTTCGGTCGGAAAACATCGGACGCGTTTGTCGGCCGATGCTTCCAGCGCGATTGGAGATCTCGCCCGTGCGGAAACTGACCTGCGGACGCTCCGATACCTGGTTTCACTGGCCATGAGGATCGCCCCGGCGGATCGGCTTCCACTGCTGACAAGTGTGAATCGTCAGGCAATGTTAACCCAAGATCGCAATCTTCCGCAGTTGTTCTGGTATGCCTTGCAGCCGGCGATCGCCGACAACCCGATGGTGGCGCTTCGTCGTTTGACGGGACCACGTTGGCAAACCCTACGTGAGCATGCCTTGCGATCGTTGGCCGAAAGTGAATCGGGCCGCAATCGACTGGTTGAAATGGCTGCGATGAGTGAATTCGGTGGTTTGTCGACGTCCATCGTCGATCAACTGCTGCGGGCGACGCGTGAGCGTGGGAGGGTCGCGATGCCACCGGCTTGGCCGGCTACAAGGAAACAGTTGTTGTCGATCGCGACTCCCGATCAGATTGCGAAATTGCGCGAGCTCTCGGTTGTGTTCGGCGACGACTCGGTGGCGCCCTTTTTTCGTGATCGATTGATGGACGCCCAACGACCCACTGGACAACGACTGCTGGCCATGGAAACGCTCTTTTCGATCCAGGATCCAGAGTTGCCAACCATCGTCCTACAAGCAATTGAAAACAACGCATGGGACGCGGAGGTGCTCTTGAAGGAAGCCGTTTCTGGAATCGCGGTCTTTCCAAACCCGGAGATCGCGGACTCGCTGATCAAGCATTTTCCTGGCTTTTCGCAGGACGTCCAAACCTCGGTTTTAGGAACGCTCGTGACACGCCCCGATTGGTCATTGAAGTTGCTTGAAGCAATGGAATCGAAGGTGGTGTCGCCCCCGTCGGTGCCAGCCATGATTGTCCGCCAGATGCTGACCCATGGACGCAACGCCTCCGACGCGCCAGACGGCGAGGGGGAGGACTTGCGGTCCCGTCTCGCTTCCGTCTGGGGTCGCATTGAGTCCAGCAACTCTCAGAAGAGACGCATGATGGAACGTTATCAAGCGTTGCTGACATCGACACGACTTGAGAAGTCGAACGCGAGTTCGGGGAGAGTGATCTATGAGGCGAACTGCGGGAAGTGCCATCGCCTTTTCGGGGAGGGAGGTGACGTGGGTCCCGCCATCACCGGCGCCAATCGGTCGGACGTGAAGTATTGGCTCGAGAACATCCTGGATCCTAACGCTTTGATTGGGCGCGACTATCAAGTCACGACGTTCCTCATGGATGACGGCCGTGTCGTTTCGGGGATCATCGCTTCTGAGAACGAAGATGCGGTCATGGTGCAGACGGCGACGGATCGCGTTTTAGTTGACCAAGATGAGATTGAAGAACGTGCTTTGTCACCGGTGTCGTTGATGCCCGAAGGTCAGCTTGCCGCTTTGAAGGAGCAACAGGTCTGTGACCTCTTTCGTTATCTGACGTCGCCAAGTCAGGTGCCGCTTCCCGGAGTCGCTTCGGGTGCCATCCTGGAAGCCCGTGCAGACGCCTTGGTGTTGGAGGCCGAAACACTGGGAGAAGTGCATGCCACCGTTGGGACCGTTCGTCGACAAGGTATGCGCGGGTTTGGGCCTCACTGGTCGGCCGATGCGCAGCTTTGGTGGACTGGCGCAGCAGTTGGTGAGAGGCTGACCATGAGCGTGCCAGCGCCGAAGTCTGGGCTGTTTGATGCTGCAATCCATATGACGACGGCCAATGACTATGCCACCGTCTCGGTGGCCTTGGAGGGCCAAGTAAGGAAGCAACGCGATCTTTATTCCGAACGTGTGACGATTGCCGAGCCCATCATCTGGAAGGGCGTTCCGCTAAAGCAAGGGGAACCCGTGAATGTCTCGGTCGATATCACGGGACGCAACGCCAAGGCAAAGCCCCGTTTTATGGTCGGCATCGATCGCATCGAACTCTTGCCTGTTACGACGTCCAACTGAAATCGCCTGCGTCGTTGCAGCCCATTCTTCCCAAGGTATTTTCGAGGCATTCTAGTGAACGATTACGGACCGCAGCTGTGTTTCTCGGGTCGGAGCCTTCAGTCCGGTTTTGTCACCGCGGTTGTTCTGCTGGTGGTGTGCGGCTTGCCGGCGTTTGGTGAACCGATGTCGTTGGATCCCCCGCCGCCGATACCTTCGCACCTCGGCGAACTGTTTGATCGAATGGAAGCCGCCAATCGACGATCCCAAGATGTGTTTCGCGAGCTTTCGGTCGAGCAAATGAACTTTCGACCTGGCAATGGTTCGCACACGCCGCGTTGGAATGCGGAGCACATGGCGGGTCGGCAGTTGCTTTTCTTTTCTCAGATTTACCACGCGATCGACTCGTCGATTCCCGTGGTCGATTGGAATCCCAAACAGATGCCCGCTGACTATCAGGCTCGCCACGCGGATTGGTCTGGCAAGGAGGAGGCGCGCATGATGCAACGGGTCGATGACTTCTGTCGACGTCACGCGCATTTGCTGGGTCAGATCCAACTGGATGAAAAGGCGCCTGGGTCCCGCTGGCCTTCGCTTCGTGCCTTGCTGCTGCAAATGGAACGCCACTACGACGAGCACACCGCCAACGTCAAGAAGAAGTTTGCCTTGCCGGACTGGCCTGATCGGTGAGCTCTCAAGTTGCCAGTTAAACTGAGACCTTTTGCGGTCCATCCGGGAATTTCGTGGGTCGCTAGGGCTGATGGATTTTCGGAGGCATGGCGGTGGTGTCCGAGTGATTGGTCCGTGAGAGAGCGTTGCGATAAATTTCCACCGCCGCGAGAAACGGAAGCAGGCTCTGCGGGGACGCGGGCCTGCCAGGGATATC
>JBCCYK010000293.1:0-7352 GCA_039189905.1 Planctomycetota bacterium | reverse complement strand
TTTTGAAAAACTTTCTGAGCAGTCCTGGCCGGGTAGGGGCGATCGCGCCCAGCAGCCCCGCGCTCGTGCGCGTGATGATGGGTTGGTTTGATTGGGCCAACGCCGGTCACATCGTGGAATATGGGCCGGGCACGGGCGTCTTTACCGAGGGCATCCAGCGGCACCGTCGCGATGACAGCCAGTTCTTTGCCGTTGAGTTTTCGCCGGACCTCGCCGCCAGCACGCGGAAACGATGTCCTGATGTCGACGTCATCGAGGGCTCCGCCGCCGACATTGAATCCTTGTGCGAATCGAGACAGATGCCACACATTGACGCCCTCGTCTGCGGGCTTCCTTGGGCCACGTTTCCCGTCTCGCTGCAAGACGCAATCATGGACGCGACGCTGAAAATGCTGCGACCTGGGGGCCAGTTCGCAACCTTCACCTACATCCAAAGCCGAGTCATGCCCGCGTCGGGGGTGTTCGTCAAACGGCTTCAGAGCCGGTTTTCCCAAGTCGAACGCAGCCCCATCGCGTGGCGCAATCTCCCGCCCGCATTCGTGTATCGCTGCACCAAATGAAGGTCGTTGGCATGCAACCCTGGTCAGCCGGTCAGTGAGCCGGCTCGTATCTGACAGGCGAAAAGTTCGGATGCGGTGACGGTCTGCTGTATCCTGATGGGCTGGGGGAAACCGAAACGCGAAATGCCAGGGGCATACGATGCGAACGGGTGACTTGACCGGAAGGTTGCTGGCTTTCTTGATGCTTTGCGCGTGGCCCGGCACGACCTGGCATTGCCTCGCAGATGACCTGAGCCCCAATGCGATGCCACCAGGCTGGGAGCAGGTGGAAGCCCTGCAGCAGACTCCCATTCTGAAAACCGTAACGAAGAGGCAGCTCGTTGACGCGCTGGGCAGTGACCTGCCCATGGTTCGCATGGCCGCCCTGGCGGCGATTGCCCGAAGCGACTCGGACGATCACGTCGATCTTGTCATCCAACAACTTTCAGATGAGGACGAGCTCACACGGCCCACTATGTGATGCGGGGTGGGATCCATGACAGGGTGGTGAGTCCTGGAGTCTATCTCTTCAGCAGTGGGGATTCAGGTTCTCTGTTCTTCCTTCTCGTCCATCGCACGCAACAGCAAGAGGCGAGTATCCCAGACCTCCTCCGTTCGATTGCGGATGATGATGCGATCACACAACTCGGTTTTCTCCGCGCATCTGATGCCCCGCCTCACCCGATGGCCGCGCCGAACAGGTTCCTGGACTCTCCACATTGGAGGCCTACTTGGAAATCGTTGGAACCACATCGCCGGAATCGCTTCGAGAACCGATCTGGCAATTCCGCAACCACCCTCATCTGGCCAGCTCGCTGTTGCATTCGCTCGTTCGTCTGAGACTGGCCGGCGTCAACAGGGAAGGATGCCGCCGCCTGATTCAGATTCTATGGCAACGCTCGGAACAGCTCCCGGATGCGCCCGCTTCCGTGAACTTCTTGCAGACGTCGCATCTGATCGGAAGATCGCGGTGCAGTTGCCGTGACGGCCCTCCGAGGCAAGAGCCTGCGGTCGCGGATCTCGTCCTGCACGGGCCGATTTTCCTGAAACATGGGACACTTCTCGCCAATCACCCCCACCGAAAAGTAGCCAACCAAAATCACCCTCCCGCGGCTTGCCGCGGGAGGGTCGGCCCGCGTTAGCGTGGCCGGGGAGGGCCTGTCGCAAGAAAACAATCGCGTTCACAAGACATCAAACCCGGTACCTCCCTGAAATCTCGCTTGATGCCCGATTTCGACCCTCCCTTCGCTGCGCGTGGGAAGGTGAATTGGGTGGCGATCAGCGAGAAGTTTCAAACATTGGCAGCAGTTCGTGCCAAGAAACGCAGCGGGTTTTCGAATCCACGCGCAACCGCAAGACTGAAAGCGGGGCGTGTCGATTGATGGCCCTACGTGAGCCATCGATCCGCCAGCCTAAACCATGATTAGCACGACGATAGCACCGCTGCCATTTCAACGGCTTCGTACCGGGTGAGAACTCTGAATCGCATCATCGAACTCGCAAACGTGTCCAAGCATTACGGCAGTGTGGCCGCGTTGCAGGATGTGTCCTTGGAGATCCCTGCCGGAATCACGGGGCTTCTTGGACCCAACGGTTCCGGCAAGAGCACGCTGATCAAAGCCATCCTGGGTTTGGTATCGACGCAGAGTGGCAGCGGCTCCGTGCTCGGGCACGCATGGCCGCAGCAAGCGGGGGCCATTCGAGATGTTGTGGGCTACCTCCCCGAAGACGATTGCTACATCGCGGGCCTGTCCGGGATCGAGTGTGTTGCCTTGATGGCGGAGCTGTCGGGCATGGATTCCATCGAAGCATTGCGACGCGGCCATGAGATGATGGACTTCGCCGGGTTCGGTGAAGAACGTTATCGAGCGGTCGAATCGTATTCGACCGGCATGCGGCAAAAGCTGAAGTTTGCACAGACGATCGTGCACGACCCACCCTTACTCATCTTGGATGAACCGACCACGGGTCTGGACCCGGATCAGCGAGCAGCCTTGTTGCGCCGCATCGAACACCTGGCGACTCGCCAGGGAAAGTCGATCGTGCTGTCGACTCACATCTTGCCGGACGTTCGCGCCGTGTGTGACCACGTCATGATCTTGGTCGGCGGCACATTGCGCGTTTCGGACCGGCTGGATCATCTCAGCAAACCCATTGAGCCCACCCTGCACATTGGCGTGGTCGGTGATCACGCAAGGTTTCAGGCCGCGATCGAAGCTGCGAATCACGCTTGCACGTGGGACGAAGGGTCTCGATCGCTGACCGTGAAAGGCATGGTCCCGGAACAGGTCGGCGACATCTGGAAATGGGCCAGCCAAACCGAAACAGCGATCCGATCGGTCAAACCAGCCGTCAACTCGCTGGAGCAGATCTTCTACGAAGTGGCCACGGGGCGTGTTGATGCCTCCGAAAACGCCGCACTCGCTTCTCAAAACTAAAAACTCGCAGCGAAACGCACTGATGCCACTCCCTTCTATCCACTCAAGAGCACGACTCAAAGGCTGGTGTTGTGCCGATACATGATCTGGGATACCGCGGATGGAGCGGAGCTCGTTCTGCGCGGTGGTTGCGGCCCTTGGTGATCGCACGCTCGGGCGTCGCGCTGGTGCTCAAACGGAAGTGGCTCCGGTTCTTGCTGTTGATCGCTTGGCTTCCGGTTCTCTTCCCGGCTTTCGGCATCTTTGCGTTCGAGTATTCTTCAACCGAGGAGGAATTACGACGCCTGATCGTCGGCGCGTTACGCGGGCCCTTGGGCCGTCCGGACCTCGCCTTCGTCGCCAGGGACGAACCCGACGCAGCGCGTCACGAAGTTTGGTCGACGCTTATCTTGCTTTATTTTCGGGTGCCGCAACTCTTTGCGATGGTTGGCCTGGTGGGTCTGATTGCACCGATGCTGGTGTCTTACGACCTCCGGACCAAGGCCTATCTCATGTATTTTTCACGTCCCCTGAGCCCAAGCCAGTACATCCTAGGCAAGTCGGCCGTGATCTGGTTCTTCCTAGCTTCGATCGCCACGGTGCCGGCCCTCTTGCTGTACTTGCTGGGCGTCTTGCTGTCCCCAGATCTGTCGGTGGTCACCCAAACGTGTGACATCCCGCTGCGCATTCTCGGTGCGTCCGTGGTGTTGATCGTGCCAACGACCATGCTGGCCGTGTTCTATTCCTCGTTAACAAGTGAAAGCCGATACGCAACGTTCGCTTGGCTTGCGACCTGGGTCATGGGATTCGTGGCGTATAACCTGCTCACCTTCACGTCGGCCGCCATTGCCAATGGCGGTCCCATGCGACGGCGCCGAAGGCGTGACCCATTTTTTGAGCCCGACACATTCGAGATCGATCTCGATCAATGGCGGTGGCTCTCTCCCTATCACACGCTCGGCAAGGTCGAATCGTGGGTGTTTGGTTTGGATTCAACCGAAGCAAGTGTTTGGCCATTCGTCGCTATTTTGGTTGGGATCACCGTCGTGGGCTTTTGGATCGTTCGGAAACAAATCCTCGCGAGGCTGAGCGTCTGAACGATGATTGAACTCAGCGGCGTGACCAAACTCTATGGGCGTGTGATTGGCGTGAATGACTTGTGCATCACGCTTCCAACGGCGGGATATGGGTTGATCGGTCCAAATGGGTCGGGCAAGACAACCCTGATCAGTCTGCTGATCGGTCATCTGCGTCCGACCCTCGGGCAGGTGCAAGTGTTCGGTGTGGACCCGGGACGCGATCGAAGCGTGCTCCGTCGCATCGGGCTGTGCCCCGCATCGGACGTGCTCTACCCAAACGTGTCGGCCTTGGAATGGGTGACCTATCAAGTCCGGCTGCATGGGTTTCCCCGACGCGATTGTGATCCGCTCGCGCGCACAGCCCTGGCCACCGTGGGCATGACGGCGGCCATGAATCGACCGATGGGCACGTATTCCCTGGGCATGCGCCAGAGAACCAAGATCGCGCAAGCGATCGCCCATCAACCGGACCTCTTGATCCTCGACGAACCGTACAACGGTCTGGATCCCGTTGGACGGGCGGACATGACCCGTGTGTTGCAAGACTGGACACAGGCTGGACGCGGCTTGATCTTCGCGAGTCATGTGTTGCAAGAGATCGAATCGGTCACGATGTCCTTCCTACTGATTCAGGGTGGACGTTTGCTTGCATCCGGTACCGCCGATGAAATCGATCAACTGCTCCTGGGGCAGCCGATGAAGATTGTGGTGAAGGGGCCGGATGTCCGCGACCTGCTCTCCCGCCTCGCGGAAGTGCGCTGGGTCGACTCTCTCGAACTCAAACGGGACCGCGAGTCGCTGGCAATCTCGGTGAACGATGCGGGGGAACTCTATCGGGCTCTTCCAGCCTGGGTCTCGGAGAACGAATCCCGGATTGAAGAACTCAGCTCTCCCGATGGCGATCTAAGTGCCTTGTTTGAATCGCTCCTGAAACAGCATCGGGGGGAGACCGTATGAGTACATGGGCGATCCCGTTGGATGTGATGCTCTTCGAGCTGCGACGCTCTTTCACTGTAGGCCGCTCCGCCCTGTGGTTTGTCTTGGTCGCCTTCCCCGTCGGCATTCTCACGGCGGTGAGCATGATCGCACGATTGCGACTCGGAGAAGAGTATACAGCGGCGCTGCTGGAAGAACGGTTCGGGATGGCAATGTACTTCCTCATCCCGGAAGTGACTTGCTTGCTCGGTTTACTCCTCTGGGCCACCCCCGCGATCAGCACGGAGGTGGAAGGCCAAACATGGGTTTACCTGGCAATGCGTTCCAAAGGCCGGATCAGCGTGCTGCTCGGAAAGTACCTGACAGCGGTGACGTGGACGCTCAGTGCCGCCATCACTGCGGTGACCTTGAGTTGCGTTGCCATCGGCTGGGAGATCGGATCGAACCTGTGGGCCGTGCTTTGCTTGCTCGCGTTGCTTTCATGCGTCGCCCACGCCGCCCTTTACGTGGTGATTGGAGCCGTGTTTTACCGCCGCACGATGATCGCGGCCGTGACGTACACGATGGTCGTCGAGTACTTCGTTTCCTTCATCCCCGCGTTGGTCAACCAGATCACGATCAATTATCGCTTGCGGGGAATCCTGATCCAGTGGAAAGATTGGGATACAGCGACGACGCCCGCGCAAGCCATTTTGGGAAGCGACTCGATCGCGATGCACATGACGGTGCTAGCCGTCATGACGATACTCCTGCTAGCCTTCGCAACCCATCGCGTCCAGAGAACCGAATACCCAACCCAGCAAGAAGGCTAGAAGACAAACAAAGAAGCCTCAAGCCGTTGATGCCTGATTGTGATGCACCATCCTGTGAGCTGCTCCCCTTATACGACCCGAAACGACGATGCCTATTCGGAATCGTTAGCCACAACGTCATCGACATCGACGTCGGGCAACGGGACATCGCGTTCGATCAGGAGATCGCGCTGCAAACGTTCAAGGATCCTTTGCAGCTTGGGTGCATGCCAACTGCCGACTTCTTTTTGCAGATGCGTTTGTGCCCGCAGACGTTTTGTCTGTTTGGTCGTGATAAGTCCGCGAAGCGTCAGGCAGAGTGCCCGGCGCTCATAACTCGGTGTCGCCTCGAGTGACCGGAAGATTCGCTGGTGGACAATCGCCTCTGCTCCACCGGCGGCAGAGTAGTCCGACTCGCTGATCTCACCATGACCCTGGGGCAAGTTGCTCCACAACGTGTGACAGACGATTTGCAGCGTGATCGGTAGCACGCGATGATTATCGTGCAACTGCTTGAGATCCTCGATCACTTGCTGGGGCAGGCCATCCTGCCACGAGAAAAGGCTTCCCTCTCTGGTGGACGGTCCCACGATGGCTTGCCGTGCGGAATCGAGATCGAAAGGCCTCAGTTCCAGATTCGCATTATTATGAAAAATGGCGGGAATCTCGTGCCGGAACTCATTCAGAGCGACGAAGTAATCCGCACGCAACGACAGCACGAAATAGACACGCAGTGACTGGTCGAGAAGCACGTCGGCGAGGTTGGAGGGAAAGGAAACTCGCTCGGGTGATTCCTTTTCGAACTGTAAGAACAGCTCCTCGAACTGGTCGATGAAAACGACGACGGGTGCCGTCCGATCTTTAAGCGCTGCCCGTATGTCGGTCGCGTCTGGATCCGACGCATCATCAAGTCGGCACAATTCCTTGACGATCGATTGCTCGGGGTCGTCTCCGACGCGTGAAAAAACCGTCTTGAACCCCCTGCGTTCCAACTCGGGACGGACGCCAGCGTGGAGCAAGGAACTCTTGCCAGAACCTGATGGCGCGAACAGCACCAGTAACCGTGCCGAAAGTATATCGCCGACCATCTGTGCGACTTCTTCGTCACGCCCAAAGAAGATGTCGCGATCCTGATAACGGTAATAGTCGAATAGCCGGTAGGGGCAGTCCGCTGTCGCGTCGATGGCCGATTCGCCATCGGAAAACGATGTCTCGGGGATGGGAGAAACTTCGCTCATGATCGCTCTCCATCAGCAAGTGGCGCCGATGACGTGATTCCCAATTGCGGAACTTCCAAGTCAAACTCCTTGGCCAAAGCAACGGCGAACTCGGTCAGGTCGCATTCAATCGGGTTGATGTTTCGCCTGGCAAGGAAGTCGCGTTCTTCATTGCTGACGTTCTTCATCACGGCGAAGGACCGAATTTCATCACCGCCTTGGGGATACGAAGCCACAACGCCCTCCCAAATCGTCAGAAGATTCCAGTCACTGAGGCTGTAACCAAGAAAAAGCAACGTCGAAGTGGGAAGGCGCCTCGAGACGCTGGCCGGCATTCCTTTGTAAGAATCCTGCCAATTTGCCAGGTAGCGGA
>JBCCYK010000292.1:0-7393 GCA_039189905.1 Planctomycetota bacterium | reverse complement strand
GCTTGAAGGACAATGCCTTTTCAATGGCATTGAGGTCCTTGCGTTGCAGGTTCTCAATGATGGCGAGTTCTGCCACCAGCCGATCATCCGCCTCCCGCAACTCCGCGCGGATTGTCTTGAGTCCGGCGTGGATGGTGGCGCGCAGACGTCGCTCGCCGCTGATCAGTTGATACTTGCCGTCGACCAGGCGAACCAGAACCGGCTGCAATTGCTGGTGATTCTTCAGTGATTCCGCCAGCGAAGCAATCTCTTCGTGATTGAACTCGCGCCGCGGTTGGAACGGGTTCGGTTCGATTGCATCGACTGGCAGTTCCAACGATTGGACCGAAGGATCCGCAGCGCGCAGGGCGGCGTTGCTGGCGGTGGCCCCGTCATTCGGGATGACGTCGATTGGGTTGCCATTCTCATCGACGGGGGTTCCCAGCAACGCTGCTAGGCCCTGACCGAGACGCCGGTCTTTGCGACCTCCGCGTGCCGATCCAGATGTTGCGCTATTCCGCGTTTGGGTTCCACTAGTCACGCTGCAGCACCTCCATGCACAGTTGGGTATAGGCGAACGCACCGCGACTGCGCGGCGCATACTGAAAGATACTCTGGCCGTGGCTCGGGGCTTCGCTGAGCGAAACATCCCGGGGCACGACGCTGTCAAAAACAATGTCACCAAAGAAGTCGCGTACTTCGTCCTCGACTTCCGAGGTCAACTCGAGGTTCTCGTCATACATCGTCAGGACGATGCCACCGAAAGTCAGACGCCCGTCCGTGGCACCCATGACTTTCTTGATGGTTTCAATCAACTGCGTGACACCCACCATCGCAAAGTACTCGCATTGGATGGGGATGAGCACTTCTGTGCTCGCCGTCAGCGCGGTTTCTGTGAATGAGCCTGCCGATGGCGGGCAATCAATCAGGATGAAGTCGTGATCGGAGGTCACCGAATCAAGTTGGGCCCTTACCTGCGATCGTGAATCGGGCTCGGCATCGGCAAGCCGATCTGCATCTTGCACGCGGCGGCTCCCGGGAATCGCATGCAGGCCTTCGCTGCTCGTTCCCACGGTTGTTTCGCGTAGAACTCGCTCGGATAGCAAACCGTGTTCATCGGATGGCTCCAAACCGAGCGCCGTTGTTGCGTTGCATTGTGGATCGATGTCGATCAACAGCGTCCGTTGACCGGCGAGCGCAAGCGCGGAAGCCAGGTTCACGGACGTCGTCGTCTTGCCAACGCCACCTTTCTGATTCACAACGCTCAAGATTCTTGCCACGCCGCTGTCGCTAAGACTGGAAACTGCACTCGGACCGCACCCGTTCGCTCGGTCGAGTCGCCTACCGGATAAGGGCCGTTCGCGACCCATCCTTCCTGCAGGCAACGGGAAACTAGGTGAAACGCGATTCGAACAACAAGATCGGTTTCCCGGAAAACTGAGCTTGACATGGCTCGGAGTTTCTGGGGTGCAAGTTCCACATGGAACGCTTGCTTGCATTTCTGCGAGTGGCACAGCCGCGAATAACGCTGGCTGCTAGCAGGCGGTTAAACACAACGGCCTTGGTATCGGAAATCAATACGTCGCTAGGGTTGGCGAATCCAATGACGGATTTGGCCGGCGGGCGGCAATCGCGTCTCCGTCGTCGCCCGTGGTAAAGACGGCAACAAGTCCCCAGACGGTTGACCCGCGACGGACGGGACGGCACTGGGAGGCAACTCTTTCACCGCATTGCCACGTCTCGAAGTTGGCTCTCGACGACTTGCAGGTCGGGCACCGCGTGCAACGTTCTCACTTGAGACCCGTTCTCCTGTTGCGCCATCTTGCTGGATCGCAACGGCTGGTTGCCAGTCCTGAGATGGACCGTCGTTTGCGTGTAATGGAGGGTCGCTTGTCGCATTCGTGACGGCTTTCGTTGCATAGCGATTGTGCACGGTTGAGAGAGCATCGAAAGGAGTCTCGCGGTAGTGTGTTGGCTCCAATGGAACCGCCAGGTCCTCGTAGGTCAGCGGCAACGTCACGTCGCGACGGGGCCTTACCGGCACGGCGGAAGGGATCGGCGCATGGCGTCTCCAGGTTAAGACCGTCGAGGAGGAATCGGTGTCCGCGGAAGTTTGGATCGACGCGCTGACCCGCCGCACAGGTGGCTTGATGGGACCTTCACCTGGCAGCGGTTCGAATCGATCGTAGACGAGCGAAGAGATCCCGGGCCGCGGCGATGCAAATGAGGCCGTTCCCAGAACGTCGACGGACTTTTCGGTCTGATCCAGGCCTGTCTTGTCAAAGGACGACCAACGTCGAAACGGCAGTGCGGCGAGAATGCCAGCACTGACCAACAGAATACCTAGCGTCGAGATTCGCACGGTGGGGACTCGCAAGCTGGAGGAGGGGGAGACCAGCTTCGTCCTTGAAATAGTGCACCTTTCGTCGCTTCATGCGGGTGCATGGGAGATTCATCGGCCAACGGTCGTCACACCGTTCGAAGAAAACCGTGACAACGTCACGACGCTTGCGACCGACAAGGTTTGATGGGCTGAACTCCGGTCGGCCCCGACAATGAGTCGCCGTTTTGGGCTTCTCGCGCGTCGAGCGCGCTCGAAAGCCGGGGCCTCACGCGGCTGCAGCCGCAGACGGGCTCAGGGCCGCAATGGCTTGCCCAAGGGCCCGAAGCGATTCCTCGCGCCGGCGAACGGGCCGAGCCATCCAAGCGCGGTTGAGCACGATCTCGATCCCCAGGTAGTGCAGATTCTCGAAGTGGTCTCGCATCGTCCGCGTCAATGAGTCGTTCGTGCCACGACCAGGGTGGTTCCGGCGAACCTTCAGCTCGGGTGCCTGCTCCGCCAACGCGTCGATGAGATCGAGGCACCAGTCGACCTCGTCTCCCGAGGAGGGATCGTACCGGAGCCCGACGTCCCCGCGAATCCACTCTCCCGTTGGCTTCCGAGCGGGAAAAGTACGGATGGAAAGGTGGACCACGTAGGGATAGCGAAGCAGCATTTGGCTCAGCTCCTTGCGGACCGCGTCCCGATAGGGCGCATGAATTTCATCTAGCAGGAGTTTTCGCGTGGTCGCGGGCAGACCGCGCGCAGCGGGACAAAAGAGACGTGGGTGCGACAGGGATTTGGAGACATCCACCAGGTCCGTGCGGAATTCGTTTAGCCGGCACAAAGCGTTGGAATGGTGCGCGATGACCCTGGCCGCCAAATAGGCTTCATGGTCGTGGCCTGGCTGTGGGCCACGGCCGAGTCCTTCGGCGCGCTTGAAGGCGCAAGGCCCGTCGCCTGCGTCGGGCATCAATCCGGCTTCCGCCAAACAGTGTCGGAGCCGATTCGGCGTTCGCCAGCCGGCGGTATCGCAAGTCACCAGTAAGTTCACGACGTGCCCCCAGCAGATGCCGCGCCAACGAAGTTCTGGCGATCTTCCGAACTTGACCAGTGATGCGATCGTCCGATCAATGTTTCCAGATCGTACCAATAGTTCGGGTATGTCTTCCCGGTACACGAGGGGTCCGTGATGAGCACGCCTCGCATCCGCAATCCAGCCAACGCGAGCGACATCGCCATTCGATGATCATGGTACGTCTGGATCTTGGTCGGCTCACGTTCCGAATCCAAGCGGGCTTCCGGCAGTGGGTGAATCGTCAAGCCGTCTTCGTGCTCATCCACCGTAGCGCCCAAACGCCGCAGTTCGCGCGCTAGATCGCCGATACGATCCGTTTCTTTGAACCGATTGTGCGCCACCCCTCGGACGCGAGTCGGCTGGCTGGCAAACAAGGCAACGACGGAGAGCGTTTGCACTGTGTCACTGATCGAGTTCATGTCGACGTCGATACCACGCTCCGCGCGTCCGCTGACCGTGATGCCTTCGTCGCTCCATTCCACCTTGCAACCCATTTTCTCAAGCACATCGACAAAGCGCACGTCTCCTTGGAGTGACCGTCGGTTTAATCCGGCGACCGTGACCTGACCGCCCGTGATCGCGGCGGCTGCCCAAAAGTAGCTGGCCGCGGATGCGTCCGGCTCAATCGCGTATTGACAGCCCCGATACGCGCCACAGATCGAGACCAAGTGACCGCTTGGTTGCGTTGCGTCGATCGATACGGACACGCCGAAATCACGCATGACGGCCGCGGTCATCTCGACGTAGGGCAGCGATACTAAATCACCGTCCACGGCCACCCGAAGCGAGCGTGGTGCGGATTCATTGGCTTGCGTGGCTTGGATAGGGCCGGACATCATGAGGCCGCTTAGGTATTGGCTACTGACGTTGCCTGCGACGGAGAGTTCGATCGCCATGCTCGCCCCGGGTTCACGGTAGCCACGAGAATCAATCTCCACTGGCGGACACCCATGCGGAGAGAGAGCTCGGATGGTTCCTTGCAAGTGCGGAGCAATGGCGTCCACAAGATCGGCGATGGGGCGGGCATGCATGCGCTCGACCCCATGGAGCCGGTAACGGCCACCGAAAGCGGCCAACGCCGCTGCCAGAAAACGGACGCTCGTCCCGCTATTGGCGATGAACAACGCTTGCTCTCCCGCCGGTGCATGCCGACCCATCGCGCCACCCACCTTGAGGTGCCGATGGCTACCCGAAGTTTTGATGTCAAATCCAACCTCACGCAGCGCCGCGATCATCACGCGTGTGTCCTCGCTATCCAAAGCCCCACGTAGCTCGCTGCGACCGCGCGCGAACGCTGCGCAAATCAACGCTCGGTTGGTCAGGCTCTTGCTGCCTGGCGGTCGTACCCGACCGCGGACCGCGCCTCCAGGCGTGACTTCGACCGTGGCTCGGGAATGGGCCGGCGACATAGGCGTCGTGCTCGAAGGCGATGAAGATGAGTCGAAACAAGCCGTCGGCTTGCCTGACAGGAGTGGGGATGATGGGTTCGCGATGCTCTCGACGGCTTCAGACCGAATGTGGATCGGCGAACGGACTGGTGCCAGCGGACGCTGGCCCCAGCGAATGGCTGGGGACCAACAGTGCCCCCACCACCATCATGGATAGCGTGACGGTGTGGATCAGCCAAGCCGCGTCCGCATGAGCCACGGTGTGGGCCGTCACCAGAGTCATGACGATCAGCATCGACAGGAAGCGACGCTCCGCGCGTCGCGCCGCGGTGGGCGAAGCCAGCTTGCTGGCCAGAAGGCTCGCCATGGCCAAGAAAGGAAGGCAGATAGCGACAAAAACGGTGGAAATGAACGAAAATTCAGGCATGCGAACGCGTCCTTGCGGCAGAAGAAGAGAGTTGCCGCGATTCCTTGCGGCTTCGGCATTTCTCTCATCTGGAGACCGGTCCTAGGAAGGCGAACCTTGAGTCGATCGGGCTTTTTTTCACGAAAAACTTTGGATCGAGGTCGGTAATCCGCAAATTTTATCCATTTCGCCTCATCCGCAGTGCTTTTGACGGTCGATCTCACGGCTACAGGCGCTCAGGCGTCGGATGCATTGTCGTTTCACAGTATCAAGCTCTCGCACGAGTGATCTCATGTCCGATCAAGCTGGCGACCGCCCGTCCTCAGCCCGCCAATTCGCGATTCTGATGGCGTTGGTGCTGTTTGGAACGTCGTCAGCCGGTTGTCGTCTCTGCGCGGATTGTGACTTGGAATCCTACGCGGCCTATGGGGGGGTTATGCAACGGACGCAACGCGATTCGGGACGTGTGGGCAGCGTGTTTGATTCGGGCGGGACGCATGTCGCGAACTTGGAGCCCCGGACTCCCGCCGATGAGGCCGACGCGGCGTTACGCGAGCAAGCCTCCGAAGAATCCGAATCGGACAACGAGGTTGAGGACGAATCCTTTGGCGGCGATGAGTCAAGTGAGTTGGACGATCTGTCACCGGAGGAGCGGGACGAGAGAGATCGTCGTCGCTTGGAAGAGATGGAATTACAAGACATCCGCTACGACGATCGCGATGCGATTTAGCCCGGATCTTGCATCCGAACAGCTGCTTCGTGTCGCGTGCATTCGCAGGATGCCCGTGTTGGAGGCGTCTTCCCGGGGTCGCCTAGGCCGTCTAATGTTGCTCGAGCATGCGTCGTGACCCGGCCATTTCGGTCGTCGACGTGAATCATGGGAAGCACAGACGGATTTCGTGACCGTCGTTCCGCTAGCTTGTGGCGTATCACCCCAACACTTCTTTGCAAAAAAAACTTCGTCGCTTTGTTGGCCCCACGCTAGCGCTTGTTTTGTTCACGCTGGCGATCCGCTTGCTTTGGAATGAAGCAAACAAGATTTCCTGGGAAGAATTCGTCGCAGGTCTGACAGGCGTGCCTGCGACCTACATTGCGATTGCGGCCTTTTTGATCGCGCTCAACTACGGCTTGTTGATCTGCTACGACATTCTCGCGCTGCGATACGTCTGCCGCCCGTTACCGCTGCGTCAAATCTCGCTTGTTTCGTTTCTAGGCTTCACGTTGGGAAACAACCTGGGCACACTCGCGGCGGCGGCACCGATTCGCTACCGCTTTTACCATCGTTTTGGACTCTCGCATCGCCAGATATTGGCCGTGATGTCCGTGTTGGCACTCACGTTTTGGTCTGGCACGTGCATCCTGGGCGGAACGGTACTCGTGCTGGTTCCGGTGGAACTTCCAGCCAAGTTTGACCTTCCCGTCGGCACTCGCACCCTGGGCGCGATCCTCCTGCTTGTCGCCACGGTGTACGCGCTCGTTTGCTTTGTGTGGCACAAACCCATTCCGCTGGGTGGTTTGAGGCTGCGCCCTCCTCCGATCGGCCTGGCGGCAACGCAAGCTTCCGTGGCGATGGTCGATCTCGTGATATCGGCCACGGCTCTCTACTTGGTCTTACCCGGAGATGTGCCCGTACCCTTCGCGACGGTGCTGGCGGCCTACTTGGTCGCCATCACGGTCTCCATCATCTCTCAGGTCCCAGGCGGACTGGGCGTGCTGGAACTGATCCTATTGACGCTCTTGAAAGATAGTGTGGGGGACGTGGTTTTAGCGTCGGTCCTGCTCTTTCGTGTGCTCTACTACGTGCTGCCCTTGATGTTCGGCATGGTGACGCTGGTCGCTCATGAGATTTATGCGGGCGCGGTCGAGATTCGCGCTGATGCGCGGGATGACTCGGGCGAATCCCAGGTCAACTAAGCTGGGCTATCCGATTCGGCACGCAGACTGAAGACATTGATGCTATTTCAGACTCGCTCAATGCTCCCTTCGCTGCGGTTCAGCTGTGTTCTCAGCACTCTGTGCGTGGGAGTGGCCATGATTGGCTGCGATGCGGCCAGCCAGGTCGAAACCGCTTCGCTCATGCGTGGCGGGGCAGTTGGCGAAAGCGATGAGCCCCTCCAAGTGACCCGTCAAGCATGAGCGAAGCGGTTTCGACCTGGCTGGCCGCATCGCAGCCAATCATGGCCAGTCCTACGCACAGAGTGCTGAGAACACAGCTGAACCGT
>JBCCYK010000291.1:0-7399 GCA_039189905.1 Planctomycetota bacterium | reverse complement strand
GACGGCGAGATCGACTTCGAGGAAGAGCTGCACCGCAGTTGCGGCACGGTCGCCATTAAAGACGACGTGCTCTACATGGCAGATTTCTCTGGGCTAGTGCATTGCTTGGACGCCAAGGGCACCCCAGGCGGCGAACCCATCGTCCACTTCACCTATGACATGTTCGCGCAGAGCTGGGGCAGCCCCTTGATTGCCGATGACAAGGTCTACATCGGAGACGAGGACGGGGACGTCAGCGTGTTTGAGTTTGGTGTCGAGAATGTGGAACCGATCGAAGAGATCAACATGGGATCCGCCGTCTACAGCACGCCGATCGCTGCGGACGGGACGATCTACATCAGCACCAAGAACAAACTCTTCGCGATCGGAAAACCTCGCGAATAGAAACGGTCGCTCGCATTCTGATTCTCGATCGGCGGCCCATACCCATCGTCGGGGAATGCAACTCTCTTGCGCTGAGACTTGATGTTTGAGCGCGGTCTAGGCAAAGCAGCTCGCGACGCTCACTTGTCCTCGGTGATAGTGCCGGCCAGAAGACTCTGCGTGAGCTTTCATCGATTGCGGTCGCCCCACGCAGGCGCTTCCGCCAAAGTACTTCTGCCAATTCCAAACAAGATCACGCCACATCGTCGCATCGATGCCGATTTCCGATAACGTTTTGGCCAACCTCTTCGGAACCGGGCTCGACATCGCGTCCGCCGACTGCTTCGCCGTCCAACACAACAGTTCCCAGTACTCCCGCCACGCGATGTTGAGGAAACCCTTTTCACTGTTGCGAACACCTCCAGTGTGAATCTCCGGTTCCGTGGCCAGTTTGCCGGCCTGGAATGTCAGCGGGCTGAGCCATTCATCGCGTTTGATGTGTCGGCCTGTTGGGTTCCGTCGCTTCGCCTGGCGTCGTTCACGCAACGCTTCCACAGGGGTCTCACGGATCTGTTTCGCAGCATCTTCTTGTTTGGCAGTCCTGAGATCAAATGCGGCCGAGCACAGCTTTTCACCACGACGAGCCTTCGCACGGTCATAGGCGCTCGTGTGCGGACATTCCTCGGGGCTACCGGTGATCGCCGCTCGGACTGGATTGAGGTCCACGTACATGCTGCATGCAAGCAGACCCGCTTCATCCACAATACGCTGCGCTTTGAAGCGACCTTCCCAGAAACGTCCCGTGCATTCGTCCTGCTTGTTGGCCATCCGGGCGATCGGCTCCGCCAGAGCACGCATGAACCAAGAAATATCGGACAAACGCTTGCGCACCTCTGCCAACCGTTCTTTGTCCTGGACCAGCATCTTGACGTCGTTCTCGGTCGGTTCGGCAAGGTGCTCCTCGAGCCTTCGGCCTGGAAAGACACGCAACCATCGAATCGCAGCTTCTTCATCGGACCACTGCGCGCAGGTATCCGGTCGATTGCGAAGAATCTGGTGGAGGTGATTGCTCATCACCGCATACGAGAGCACATCGACGGCAAAGACCGAGGCCAGGGCTTCCATACGTTTTCGGATCCACTCCTTGCGAAACGAGTAGTCCTTTCCCGTTTCGCGGTCGACCCCCGCCAAGAACGCCCTCCGAACGCACCGCTGCACGACATGCACGACGGAGACCTCGTGAGGATCGAACTGTTCAGAACGTGGGGGCCGCGGCATCAAATCTCTCCTGTTGAGCGTTAGCCAAGAAAGTACGGCGTCGTTACGAATTTGTCAATACATGGTGGGTGGCACCTTATAGAAAAACCTGGTGGGTGGCACCTTATAGAAAAACCGCACCATATAGAAAAACCGGGGCTAACGCCCTGCGGCTAATCGTAAGAACAAATCAAAACGAAGTACTATTCGTCGCCTCCAGCCAACTGTTCCGGCGTCGCCTTCCCGGCTTTCAATCGCAAGAAGGAATCGAGGAAACCCTGTAGCTCACTCCCGTCCAAAACACTGTTGAAATTGCCCACGTAATGACCGGTACGGGCATCTTTCACACGTTGGTCCGGATGCAAGAAGTAGTTTCGAATCTGGCTTCCGAAACCGGTCCGAGCCTGCGTCTCGTACTTCTTCGCCTCCTCGGCTTCGCGGCGTTCCTCTTCCAATCGTGCGAGTTTGGCACGCAGCATTTTCCAGGCCGTGTCTCGGTTCTGATGCTGGCTCCGTTGATTCTGACATTGAACGACTTCCCCTGTCGGGATGTGCGTCAGTCGAATGGCGCTGTCGGTCTTGTTCACGTGCTGACCACCTGCGCCCGATGCGCGATAGGTGTCCTCGCGAACGTCTTTCTTCTCGATGTTCACCTCGATCGAATCATCCATCTCGGGTGACACGCTCACCGCCGCGAAGCTGGTCTGCCGTTTCCCTTCACTGTTGAACGGGCTGATACGAACCAAGCGGTGCATGCCTTCTTCGCCCTTCAGGTAGCCATAGGCCATCGGGCCCCGGATGGCAATCGTGGCGCTGTTGATACCCGCTTCTTCGTTGTCAGCACGATCCAGCAATTCGATCTTGAACTCATTCCCAACCGCCCATGCGGAGTACATGCGCAGCATCATGTCCGCCCAGTCGTTGGCATCGGTCCCCCCATCACGTGCGTTGATCGTCAGCAGAGCGCCCGAGTCATCGTTCGGCCCATTCAGAAGCGCGCGCAGCTCCAAATCATCGAGGATCGCTTCCAAACGATCCACTTCAGCGCGAACTTCCTCCTCCACCGTGCTGTCTTCTTCAGCCATCTCGAAGAGCGCTTCCAGATCGCCTGCAGACTCCGCCAAGGAGTCCATAGGACCAACGACGCCTTTCAGCCCCTTGAGTTTCATCACCGTCTTCTGAGCGGACTCGCTGTCATCCCAGAACCCGGCTTCACTCATTTCGGCTTCGATCTGCTTGATCTGTTCATTCTTCGCCGCGTGGTCAAAGAGAGTCCTGCAGTTGTTTCAGGCGAACGACAATCGCTTTCCGACGGCTGTTGAGTTCCGCATCCATGGGTCTTGGCTCTCGATTGAGAATGTGAAAGATGATGGGGGTGGAAAGTGTTGCGAAGGCCTCGGGAACGAAGCCAAACCGTTTTCCACGCGAGTTTTTTCGAACCCTTGCAGGTGCGTTATACATGGCCCGCGTTGTTCTCGCGATGAGTGGTGGCGTCGATTCCAGCGTGGCCGCGGACTTGCTGTTGCAAGCCGGGCACGAAGTGATCGGCGTATTCATGCGCCATGGCGAAGAGTCCGCTGCCGCGTGCCGTGTGGAACCATCCGCAGACGGGCATGGCACGTCGAGAGCTGGCTTGCCCGTTGTGGACCGTGAACCCATGCAGGGTGGCCGCGCTGATCACAAACAGGGTTGCTGCAGTGCGACGGACGCTGCCGACGCGAGACGCGTTGCGGCGAGGCTGGGGATTCCCTTCTATGCGCTGGATCTACAACAGGACTTTCGTCGGATCGTCGACTATTTCGTGGACGACTACCTCAACGGCCGCACGCCGAATCCCTGTGTGAAATGCAATCACTGGATCAAGTTTGGGCGTTTGTTCGACTATGCTGATGACGTCCAAGCGGACTTCGTCGCGACGGGCCACTACGCGCGCCTTGTCTCAGCTAATTCGGGACCTGAACTGCATCGCGGCTTGGACGGTCACAAGGATCAGTCGTACGCCCTTTTCGGCATCGCGCCGCATCGACTCGATCGCATGCTGCTGCCTGTGGGCGATTTTGAGAAGCCAGAGATCCGCCAGCGTGCCGGCGACATCGGCTTGAATGTGGCGACAAAGCGAGATAGCCAAGAGATTTGCTTTGTCACGCAAGGTCATCACAGCGACTTTGTGAAATCACATCGCCCTGAGTTGGTGGGCCACACCGCAGGTGAATTTGTCCTGACCGATGGCCGCGTGGTTGGAACGCACGACGGATACGAAGCATTCACGATTGGGCAACGGAAAGGCCTGGGTATCGCATTGGGCGAGCCGTATTTCGTCGTCCGCATCGATACCAAAACACGACAGGTCGTACTGGGAAAGTCAGACGCCTTGAGGGCGAATGGACTGCATGCCGAAAACGCCAATTGGCTTGTTGCACCGGAGTCGCTGCCGGACAGGCTATCGGTGCAATTTCGATACAACAGTCCTCCGCATGCGGCGCGTGTGACGGTCGATCCGACGAACACGACGCTGTTTCGTGTGATCTTTGATGAGCCACAATCGGCAATCGCACCGGGACAGGCAGCGGTCGTTTACGACGGCACGCGGGTGATGGGCGGCGGTTGGATCACTTCCGCCATCACGTCTGTCGCCACGGAATCCCACTGCTCGACCACGCCCACGACGGCACCGTAGTGGATCGGTCCGTTTTGGCGGCTATCGCTGGACAGGGGCACATTGTCTCCCAAAACATAGAGACATGCATCAGGCACCTGTCCCACTTGGGCTGCCTGCGGCAACCCGGGGACAATGCGATAGTGAATCGGACGTTGCACTCGCAAAGGACCAATCGGTCCTGTTTGCATGGATGCTCCTGAGGCACATCCAATTGCAATCGGATGCTCAGGGCTAACCGGCGGTTCGGATTTTCGTGATTGGCCCGACAACATCGGCCGCGACAGCAGCTCAAGATCACCCTCGGTGCGAACTCCGGCGGGTGTCCAATACGCCACCAGCAAACCGTTCCGAGCCAGAGCGTGCCTGGGAACACCACCGAGCTCCAGTGTGGGCACGCGAAACAGGCGACGTGACGTGTTCACATTTCCGGGATAGTCATCCAACACGGCACTCGCACCTTGGCCGCGATAGATGTTTTGATGCTTGTACACCAACCAGTCGATCGGTCCCATGATTTCAGTTGTTGGTGCACTCCAGTGCGTCCAACGCTTGGTCAGGGGATCACGACGCCATGTCGTGACTGGACCAGAGCTTCCCCGTTCACATTGCCACCGCGTCGGGTTGGCATCCGGCTTGGGGTGAGTTTCCGTGCCATGACCAGAGCGAAACGCATCCAGATCCACGGGAATGCGAGTTGGGTTCGCCAGAGCAAACGCATCGATCGGTCGACCTTTCACGTGCAAGTCCCCACCCGAGGTTGCCTGCACAACATCTCCAGCCAAGGCAAACACGCGTTTGATATGGCAGCGACCTGTTGCTGTGCGAATGACGATCAGGTCTCCGCGTTCCACTTGCGACGGGGGTCGCGGCACGACGTGAATCATCTTGGCTGGCTGACGAGGCTCCTCGGGCTGCGGCGTGCCACTGAAGAGGAAGCCACAATGCCAGCATTGCAGCGTTGCTGATCGCGCGGTCGTGTACTCCCACGCCACGCGCGTCCGGACCTTGCAACGCGCACACGAAATCCACGTGTGCGGTCCCCAAAGTGAGGGCTCCATCGACACGCCGGCGACTCGGAATGCCAGTGAAGATCCATTCGCTGGCGTGTTGTTTCTGCACGCCGTCACGAACGCCAGAGGAATCAGGCCCACCTGGCATCGGAGTCGTGATGCCGTGTGAAGCCCCGCGAGCGCGGCCAAGCGGCAGGCCTCACGCCGCCTCATCCATCCACGTTGGCGTCACCGGTCACGCGATCCTTGAAGATGGCGAGACGACCCAAGGCGCGATCGATGACAACCGGATCGAGACCATGTGTCTGCATGGCATCCGCAAAATGGCCACAAAACGATGCGTAATGATGACTGGTGATGCCGCGATTGGCGTGTGCGGCCGTCAACTCGGCACCCGTATACGCGACCTCGCCGCCAAAGGCCGACTGCAGAAATTGATGTTGCATCTTCCGCAAACGCGACATCTCCGTGTCCGCAAAGAAACCTCGCAACTCCGGGTCGTTCAAGACCCTGGAATACATGTCGTCGACGATGGTTTGGAGCTTCTCGGGCCCACCCAGGTGCTGCAGAAGGTGTTCATCCAAGTCGGACATGGCAATTGATCTTGCGACCTCGTCGCGAGAAAGCGTATCGGGCAATGGGTTTGGTTCTTTCGATCGACTCTCGGTCGGGTCGAGCTCGGAACGTGTCCTTGAACGGTAATGTACCATGTCACATCGAATGATCGGTGAACAGCCGCAGCCGGCTTTAGCAGTTCTGGTCGAATCGGTCGCCGGTCCACTCCTGATGGCCCATCCGGCACCCGTATGCCTCGAAATGGAGGTGGACACCAACCTTCGCAGTGCGGTTGACTCTCCGTCCTTGACGACGCTGATCGAGAGCCTGGTGCGTCAGTCGCTTGACGAAATGCCCAAAGGAGGCGACCTGACGATCACGGCATGCGACACGGGCAGCCACCTGGAACTTGAGATCGCCGATTCGGGTTCCGATGTGAGCGAGCGTGCCTGTTCCTTGCCCATGGTGGCAGCGGCCATGGGGGTTGAGATCTCATGGCAAAACTGCCCGCAAGGGGGAGCGGCCGCGACCATTAAATTGCCGGGCTCGCAACAAGCCTTGCGTCGGGCTGCCTGATCATGTTGCAGGTTTTCGGCAGCACGACCATCGAAGCGCTAGAGCAGACGGCGGTCTTCACCGAGAAACGCCATGAGGTTCTTGCGGGCAACATTGCGAATCTCAGCACCCCCGACTATCGAGCCCGCGACCTGGACGTTGACACGTTCCAACAGGCACTGGCTCAATCGATTCGTGATCGACAGCACGGACCAAGCGACCCCGGACGAGACGACTGGGAACTCTTTCCAGGACAGGGAGCTGCCTTGTCGCTTGGAGATCGGAACAACAGCCATCGACCCACTGACAGCGTGACCTCTTCCGCGCGGGACGATGACTTTGTAGGTCCTCGATCGGCCAGCGAAGCCATTGTTTATCACGACGAAAGCGACGTTTCACTGGAATCCCAAGTGACGAAGATTGCGAAGAACAAGCACATGCACAATCTGGCAATCGCCACCATGCGAAACCAGTTTGAACTCTTGCGTGCCGCCATCACCGAACGCGCCTAGACGTGCCCTCCTGAACACCCACGGCCTTAATGGAGAGTTGACATGAACAGCGCCATGGACATCAGCACCTCCGCCTTGGTTGCTCAGCGGACGCGTCTGAATGTGATCTCGGGCAACATCGCGAACATGTCGACGTTGGTTGACGAACAGGGGAACGCGAGCCCTTACCGGGCGCGACAAGTCATCTTTCGAACGGCAATGGAAAGCAACGCCGATACATCCGTGGGCGTCGAAGTGGAAGAAATCCAAATCGACGAAAGCGAACCGCTGCACCGCTATCAACCCGATCACCCACTGGCCATCAAAGAAGGGCCTTGGGAAGGCTACGTGGCCTATCCCAACATCGACTTGACTTCCCAGATGGTCGATGCGTTGGAAGCCACGCGTGCTTACGAGGCCAACGTCGGCGTCATTGAGATCAGCAAGGATATGAGCCGTCAACGCCTTACCATCCTCGCCTGATTGTCCGCATGTCTACGATCCGATCG
>JBCCYK010000290.1:0-7674 GCA_039189905.1 Planctomycetota bacterium | reverse complement strand
GTCGTCGATGCCGGGCTGCTAGGGAACGTGGCGTTTGCAGAGATCTGCTGCTACTACCACATGCGCGCAAACATGAAGGCGAAACCCGCTAAGCCGCCTGCCCATTTCGACTACGAGTCCTGGACCGGCCCTGCCCCCATGCGTCCCTTCAATGAATGGGTCCACCCACGGAAGTGGCGTGCTTTCATGGAATATGGGAACGGGATCGTGGGCGACATGTGTGTCCACATGCTTGACATGGTCCGCTGGCAGCTTGGACTGGGTTGGCCCAAGACCATCACGAGCTCTGGCGGAATCAAGGTGCAAACCGAGTCGTCTGCAAACATCACGGACACGCAAACAGCGACCTTTGACTTTGATGCCCTGGATGTCGTCTGGACGCATCGCTCCTGGGGATCCGCTCCCGATCCTGACTATCCCTGGGCGGGCGTGATTTATGGTGACAAGGGAACCTTGAAACTGAGTGTCAAACGGTATGAGTTCATCCCGCGTGGTGGCGGCAAAGCACTCAGTGGTGAACCCTTGGTTGAGCTCGAGAGGTATCCAACGGACCAAGCGGACCAAAAGAATTGGCGACTGGAACTCCACGTCGCCTCCGCCATTCGTCAGCACATGCGCGATTTCCTGAATGCGATCGACGAACGCGGCAAACCGATCGCCGACATCGAACAAGGCCATATCAGCAGCTCATCATGCTTCATGGCGAACGCATCGATGGAGCTGGGTCGAAGTCTCGCGTTCGATCCAGCGACCCACACGATCGTCGGCGATGATGCGGCAACGGCCAAGCTGAAACGACCGTATCGCGCGCCGTACATCCATCCGGCGGACGCGACGACCTGAGGCCTTTCTTGGTGGTCCAGGCCCCTCACGTAGCCAGCGCGGGATCGGTCGCGCCAGGAGCATCGACGATCCGGTCAAAACCCGAATCGGCGGGGGTCACTTCGCAGGCGCCACCGCTGACACGGATCAGCAGCAGAACGCACAAACCAGAAACCGCGAAGCAGATCGCGGTCCAAAGGGGAGCGTAACTGGGCCCCGCGGCGGTCGTCGTGACGATGCGATCCAAAAGCGGGCTGTCCAGACTGGCGACTCGCTCAAACGAGACGGAGAGCGCGTTGTTGACGAGGTGGATCCAGATACCCGGTAGCACACTCCCGGTTCGAAGCGCGATCCAACCCAACAAAACCCCCATGAAGCTCGCGGAAATCGATTGCTGCAAGACGCCGTGCGAGACCCCGAACATCACCGCGGTCACCAGGACAGCGCGCCACGGACTGTTGTTGCGAACCAAACCGCCAAAAATGAAGCCACGAAATGCCAGTTCCTCGCAGAGCGCTGGGACCAAGGCCATCAAGAAAATGACGGATGCCAGGGGAGCCGACGAGATCGCTTCCGCAAACGGCTTCATCGAGGCGGTGGCTTCCGCAGAAACCGGATAGAGCTGACTGATCCAGGAAGCCAGCAACAGATAGAATGGATGCAGCGCTAGCGACAAGACCGCCACAACCGGCCAAACGCGCCACGATGGCCAACGCAAACGCAGGCTGCTGCGAAGCGATGTCGTCATCACCGTCGCCATCAAGAGCGTGGGCGCCAAAATCAAGCCGATCTGAGGTGCAAGCACCAAGTTCGCAATACCACGGAAGTTGCTGGGCATCTCCGTCACCATGAGCTTCGCAAAGAACAACGCAACCAAGATGATCGCGCCACATCCGTAAGCCGCATTTGGAGTCGCAGCCTGTTCACGATCCCGCCACAAGTGACGCATCCACGCCCCCAGCTCCCACTGATCGCCGTCACCGAACAGAACTGCCTCGGACTCAAACTGGCGCCGGGCCCATCGAGTTGCCGCCATCAGACAGAGCAGGGTTACAAATGCGACCGCCGGGGCATACAAGCAGGCCTCCCAGTATTGGCCTTCCACCAGCGTGCGAACCAGCAGGAACATGCCCGTCACCGGGATCAATCCCGTTCCTAGGTTGAGGGTCATTCCCGGAAGCATCGGCAAGAGAACCAACGGCAAGGTGACCATCATCAAGGGCATCAGGTAGTACTGACCCTCCTTGCTGCTCCGTGCCATCGCCGCGACCGCGAGGGCCAGCGCGCTGAACAGAGCCGACAGCGGGACCAGGGCGACCAGGAGCCAGAGCATGGGCAGCAAGGGTGGCCCTGAGAAGGCGTCCGACATGGGATTCGCCCCTGGAGCGATCGCGATCTGTCGAAACACCGAGGAGCTGGTGACCACCATGCTGATCGCATTGAGCAAAGCGGTCAGCATGCTAAACGTCATGACAGCGCCGAGTTTTCCCCAAACGATCTCTTCACGCAGTGCAGGGCTGCAAAGCAAGGTCTCAAGGGTGCCGCGTTCCTTTTCGCCGGCGACCAGGTCGATTGCCGGGTAGAAAGCGCCGGTCATCGCCCAGACCAGCATGATGAAGGGCAGGAGCTTACTCCAGAACGCCGCTTGCCTGGTTTCCTCCGGCGCCACGTCGATCGTGTCGATGGCAAATGGATCAAGCACCTGCATGTCGACGCCCGCCGTCGCCAAGCGTGTTCGCACCCAGGTTCCACGCCATCGATTCAGAACCACCATCGTGCGATCACGCGCGACCAACGATGGGTCGGAGGCAACGTGAAAAAACAGATCGATCTTGCTACCCGTGTCTGCCTCGGCAGATGGACCACCGCCGATGACGCCATCGATCGTCACGACACAATCGAAAACCCCATTGCTGACCCATCGCTGAGCTTGCTCGCGCGGATCCCCGCTGCGTTCGAGTTCGGCCCACTCATAGCCATGGATGGACAAGACGGATTGGTCGACCTCCAACCCCTGCGCGAAACGGTAAGGAGATGTGTTTTGGCCGCTCTCTGACGATTCACGTTCAGAAGCTTCGATCAGGGGACCGACGCCATCGGTCACGGACTTGTCACCAAGAAATTCCGTTCCCACGAAACAGACCGTGGTCGGTTGCACGCGTGTGAACTGTGCGACTTGCAACAGCAGCATCCCCACCACGGGATAAAGCAGCATGGGCAGCACGACAATGGTGAAGATTGTTCTTCGGTCACGAAGTTGATCGCGCATCTCCCGCAGGTAGATCAGACCGATCGCAGCCACACGGGGACGATCAGCGGCTTTTGCGGCCCGGCGTTTGTCCGATGCCGTCATCGACATTTCGTTGTCCGGGTTCACGAGAGAACTCCCGACGTTGTGTCGAACTTCGTCGCGTTGACGCTCGTGGCTGGCAACCCGGTCGCGTCAGGAAGCTCATCACTCGGGCCATTCGCAGCCGTCTGCTCATGGCGGCTGAGAAGGTCAAAAAACAACTCTTCAAAATCCTGTTGCTGATGGCGTGCGGTGAGTTCCGCGAGCGTTCCGGTATCCAGGATCTTTCCGCGATGCATGATCGCAATGCGATCACAAAGACGCTCGACCTCGCTCATGATGTGGGTTGAGAAGATCAAGCACTTCCCGGCGGACCGCAAATCACGAATGACGTTGAGCAAATTTCGCGCGACCAGGACGTCCAGCCCCAAAGTGGCTTCGTCAAAGATCAGCACCGGTGGATCGTGGATCATGGCGCGCGCGATGGAAACCTTCTGCCGCATGCCGGTCGACATCTTCCCGCCCTGGACGTCGCGAAAGTCGTTCATCCTCAACTGATCGAACAGGTTGTCGATTCGTTGTTCCAACGGGCGTCCAGACAAGCCATGCAAGCGACCGAAATAGGACACCATTTCGGTGGCCGTCATGCGTTCATAGATCGCCGTGTTGTTGCTGACGAATCCAATGCGGCGGCGGACGCGTGCGGGCTCCTCCGTCACGTCGTGGCCATCGATCGTCGCGATGCCTGACGTTGGACGCAGCACCGTCGAAAGAATCCGCAGGACAGTCGTCTTGCCCGCGCCATTGGGCCCCAGTAATCCGAAAATCTCACCGGGCCGTACGCTCAAGGAAATCCCGTTGACCGCCAAGAACTTGCCTCGACGCAGATCGTCGTACGCTTTCGTGAGATGTTGGACGTGAATCATGTCGCCAGCGCAAAACGGTCGGGAGCGCTGTTGCCACGGCGGCCGTCACGCAATCATCAAATGGCCAAGTGTCTTCCGCTCCCCAACCCAAAGGCAGACATTCCCAAGCGAGAAAAGACTCGCAATGTGAGAAAACCGGTGATCGCGAATGGCGGTGGGACGAGCGACTACGGAACCGTAACGCCCTTACCGAACCGTCCAAGACAATCCGGGTGACTTCATAGAAAATGGGGCGTCGATCGCGTGGCGGTTCTTCCGAATGAATGAGTCAGCGCAGTTTTGTGTGGCATGGCTGCCAGTGCTGCTCACGGTGGCCCCCAAACGAGTAGGGCGTCCATCGTCGCCGCGTTCGCCGAACGCGGGCCGCTCCCCGTTGTGAGATGCAGCGAAATCGAAGGATTCCTTCACGAACGGTCCCGTACGTGCCACTCCGAGCTTCAACGAGCCCGCTGGCACTGCAAAAAATTCTTTTCTCACGGAGCTTGGTGCCACGATTCCCAGCTAGTCGTCTGATCGCTGTATCCGATAAACTGTCGGACGTACGGGAGGGTGACGTCCAGGGTGTCACCACGGTTGTGTCCTTAGGACGGCGACAATCGCGGGAGCTAGGCGGTACGACCGGAGGGTGCCAAGGCCATTTTGAGCGGGAGTAACCGTTGATTATGGGCCACAAGGCTCCTTATGGCCTACCGTTTGCTTGCTGGACTACTTCCGACGGCGATTGACCGCCCAACTGGCAGTCCGCGTGATCACCGCGTGTGGGTTCGGAACGATCAGTTCAAAGGGACGAAGAGAAATATGTACGAGCGATTTACGGACCGGGCTCGCAAGGTCATGCAGTTGGCCAACCAAGAGGCTCAACGGTTCAACCACGAATACATCGGCACCGAACACATCCTGTTGGGACTGGTGAAGGAAGGCAGCGGCGTCGCGGCGAACGTGCTGAAAAACCTCGAAGTGGACCTTCGCAAGATCCGCCTGGAGGTGGAGAAACTGGTGCAATCGGGGCCAGAAATGGTGACGGTGGGCAAGCTGCCACAAACACCGCGTGCCAAGAAGGTGATCGAATATTCGATGGAAGAGGCACGCAACCTCAACCACAGCTATGTCGGCACCGAACACATCTTGTTGGGTCTGCTTCGTGAGCAGGAGGGCGTGGCCGCTCAAGTACTGATGAACTTGGGGCTGAAGCTGGACGACGTTCGCGAGGAAGTGCTCAATTTGCTCGGCCACGGGCTAGAAGGCGCCGAAGTCGGTGAGCGAGGTGGACGGAGCGGTGACGGCGATTCAGCATCCAGTGGAGGCGGCTCGGGGAAATCAGGCAAATCCAAGACCCCCGCTCTGGATAGTTTTGGTCGTGACTTGACCGAGTTGGCGCGCAAGAGTGAGCTGGACCCCGTCATCGGTCGGGAACGCGAAATCGAACGCGCGATCCAGATTCTCTGCCGGAGAACCAAGAACAACCCGGTGCTCCTCGGGGAAGCCGGTGTTGGCAAGACCGCGATCATCGAAGGATTTGCACAACGCGTGATCTCAGGCGAGGTCCCGGAGATCCTCGCGGAGAAAAGGATTGTCGTCTTGGATTTGGCGATGATGGTCGCCGGAACCAAGTACCGCGGCCAATTTGAAGAACGCATCAAAGCGGTCATGACCGAAGTGCGACGGGTCAAGAACACCATTCTGTTCATTGACGAGTTGCATACGTTGGTGGGTGCCGGCGGTGCCGAGGGCGCCATCGATGCCGCCAATGTGCTCAAGCCCGCTTTGGCACGGGGTGAAATCCAGTGCATCGGGGCGACGACCCTGGACGAGTACCGCAAGTACATCGAAAAAGACAATGCGCTGGCACGTCGTTTCCAAGAAATCATGGTCGAGCCGACCGGGAAGGACGAAACGATCGAGATCCTGAAGGGGCTGCGAGAGCGCTACGAGGAGCACCACCGGGTGCAGTTCACGGACGACGCGATCGTCGCCGCGGTGGAAATGAGCGAACGCTACATCACGGCGCGTTGTTTGCCTGACAAGGCAATCGATGTGATCGACGAAGCGGGTGCTCGCGTGCGTCTACGCACCATGACGCGTCCGCCAGACCTGAAGGAAATCGACGAAGAGGTCGAGAACCTCAACAAGGAAAAAGAAGAGGCGGTTGCAAACCAGGACTTCGAGAAAGCCGCTAATCTGCGTGATCAGGCCGAGAAGCTTCGGAAGAAGAAGGATCAGATCACGCAAGAGTGGCGTGAGAAATCACAGCAGACCGATGGCGTCGTCGACGAGGAAATCATCGCTGAGGTCGTCAGCAAGATGACGGGCATCCCGTTGACACGCTTGTCGACGGAGGACTCGTTGCGTCTGCTGCAAATGGAGGACGAACTCCACAAACGGGTCGTCAGCCAAGAGGCTGCGGTCTCCGCCATCGCCAAAGCTGTCCGTCGCAGCCGCAGTGGCCTGAAAGACCCTCGCCGGCCAACGGGCTCCTTTATCTTTGCCGGGCCGACCGGTGTGGGTAAGACCTTATTGGCGAAGGCGCTCGCGGAATACATGTTCGGCGATGCCGAAGCATTGGTGCATATCGACATGTCGGAGTACATGGAGAAACACAACGTCAGCCGGTTGATCGGTGCCCCTCCCGGGTTCGTCGGCTATGAGGAAGGCGGTCAGCTGACCGAGAAGATTCGCCGTCGTCCTTATGCCGTCGTTCTTTTCGACGAGATCGAGAAGGCCCATCCCGATGTCTTCAACATGCTGTTGCAAGTGATGGAAGAAGGCCGATTGACGGATTCCTTCGGTCGCAATGTCGACTTCCGTAACACCATCTTGATCATGACGACCAACGCGGGTGCGGAAGCAATCAAGAATGAATCCGCGTTCGGTTTCCAGAAACCCGATGGAGACGCGTCGTACGATTCGATGAAAACCCGAGTGATGGACCAGGTCGAACGGGTGTTCCGTCCGGAATTCTTGAACCGACTTGATGACACCATCATCTTCCGTCATTTGACGACCAAAGATCTGAAACTGGTGATCGACTTCGAATTGTCCAAGGTGAAAGAACGTCTTCTCGAACGAGGCCTGACGATCGATCTGCAAGACGAGGCGAAGGAGTTCTTGATCAAGAAAGGCAGCAACCTGGACTACGGTGCTCGGCCGCTGCGTCGTGCCATCGAGCAGCGTATCGAAGATCCGCTCGGCGAAGAGTTGCTTCGTGGCACTTTCGAAGGCAAGGACACGATTGTGATCGGTGTTCACAAGGACGAGAAAGGCAAGGTCACGCGGCTCGATTTCCAAGGCGAATCGCGTGGCACTCCGGAACCGCCCGTGGAAGAAACGGTCAGTGCCGGTGCCGCCTCGGAAGGGAATTCAGAGTCGGAAGGCTCCGCTGACTAGATAGTCAATTCTGGTTTCACCGGAATATAGAGCGCGAAAGAGAACCTTTCGCGCCGGGGTCTTCTACCGGAATTAGCCCTCCATCTAATTTTGATTTTAGGATTAGCCGAGGGGCGTTAGCCCAATGCCATCTATTTTGCCAATAATGCTTTATCGCCGGTGTTCCGAGACGAGATCGGCACAGGATTTGCGCCATTTCTGCCGGATTTCACGTCCGTGTTAATCTGGCAGGCAAACCGATGGACCCAGCAT
>JBCCYK010000289.1:0-7727 GCA_039189905.1 Planctomycetota bacterium | reverse complement strand
CATCCCTTCCCCAGTGTTCGGTTCCGCGCCCGACTCAAGGCAGGAGCCGTATGAGTTAAACGCTCGCGTACGGATCTGTGCGGGGGGCGGCCGGCGACGGCCGTCCCTACCGCGCTCCTTCGAAAATCCACCGCTCTGAATTCTCGCCACGGTGCGCGACGAGTGAGATGGATGCCTAAGGACGCAGCGGACCGAGTGTGCGAACGATCGGATCGGAGGCGAGTTTCAGGAGAGCGGTTTCGTTGACGGTGATTCCAAGTCCAGGTCGGTTGATCGCAGGGGCAAGGCCACCGTACCTGAAGGTGATGTCGGGCTCGGCCAAGATTTCCGTCAAGAGATGACGATCGTACGATCCCTCGAGATACCAGGTCCCGCCGACGGTACACGCCCAGTGGCGTCCGGCGGCGGACAAGATGGGTGATTCGCCGGGGTGGCAACCGAGCTGGTAACCCAGGCCGGCCGCTCGGGCTTGGGCCGCCATTCTCAGGCAGGCGATGTAGCCGCCGCATTTGGAAAGTCGAATGTTCAGCAGTTCAGCGAGTTTTTCGTCGATGGCACGCGTGACGTCGTGCGCGCTGGTGCATGACTCGTCGAGCATGATCGGCGTCCGTGTTTCCGCACGGACGGCCGGGAGTTGGTCGATGTCCTCATGAGGGAGGGGCTGTTCAACGGCGGTGATCCGAAAGGGTTCGAGCCGGCGGATCTGTCGGATGGCGGTGTCGGCATCCCAGGCTTCGTTGGCATCGACGCGAAGGTTGCAGCGCCGCCCGAGCCACTTGCGAAGACGCGCGACGGTCTCGATGTCGTCTTGATCCGGCACGCCCACTTTGATCTTGCACTGTCGAAAATCGTAGACGCGCATCTTGATGGCGGACTTGCGCTGGGCCCAGGCATCCATCGCGGTGATGGTGGTTGAGTAACGGATTTCGGGTCGCTGGTATTCCACCTGTTTGGCTTCGGGAACGTGATCGATGACGACGGAAAGCGGTTCCTCCAACGTTTGACCCGCCGCGTCCAAGACCGCTAACTCGATCGCACAACGAAGGGCGTTGTTGCTGCAGCCGCGAAGGTCCTGGGCGTCGTTTTTCAGGCCGATCGCTTCGACGGCGGCAATCACGTCGGGCCAGTCACGGAGGTCGCCTTCCAAGGTGCCCAGGTCGGCCTCCGCAAATCGTTGCAGGCAAGAGTCGGGTGTCTCGCCGGTCACGTAGGGTCGAGGAACCCCTTCGCCCCATCCCGCCACGCCCTTATCGGTCCTGCAGCGAACCACGACGTTGGTGCTCGCATCGCGATCATGCGAGGCGTGACGGATCCGCTGTTTCAAGGGAAGGGTGACCTTCCATGCCGCTAGTTCCACCAAACGCATGATCTACCCGGCGGTGGACGCGGTTTCATGCGCGAGGGCCCAGTCCAGTGCTGCCACGATCCCTTCGCGGAAATCCACGCGCGGCTTGTAACCCAAGAGTTGCTTGGCCTTGTCGATGGAAAAGTCCAGGTTGAGTGTCATGAACTTCATCGCGGCCCCCGTCAACAACGGTGGTTCGGTGGCACCTTTCCAACGCGCGTGACTTTCGATCAGGGGACGCAGGCCCCTGGCCAACCATTCCGGGACATGACCGGGCCGCGGTGTGTCCAGGTAGTCGGCGATGGCGTAGAGAAACTCCTGTCGTGTGACCAAGCGGTTATCGCGCATGTTGAACGTTTCGCCGACCGCGGCGTCGACGTCCATGGCCAGGAAGAGTCCCTCGATCACGTTGTCGATGTAAGTGTTGTTGAGATAGCGATCGCCTCGCCCGATGAGCCGAACGCTGCCGTTGCGAAAGCGCTGGATCAGTCGAGGCAAGATACGGCGGTCGCCGGCTCCATAGGTGAATCCGGGGCGGACGATAACGGTGGGCACGCCGTCGCGTTGATGGAACGTGTTGACCAACTCCTCGGCTTGCGCTTTGGTGTTGGTGTAGCCGTCGAACCCAACCATGTCGGGCGGGGTCGTTTCATCGGTCCCGTAATGGTGCGTCGCCTGGTAGACGCCCAGGGCGCTGAGATGGACAAAGCGCTGCAAGTCTTTGGCCCGGGTCGCCGCGGTCAAGAGATGCTCAACCGCATCGTAATTGATGGGGCGATAATCGCTTTGCGGTCCCCAGTCCCCGACCTGGGCCGCGGTATGCACCACCACGTGACTTTGGGTCACCGCCTCAGCGACAGCGGGGTCTGGCGTCGTCAGATCCGCGTAGACGGTGCGGACGCGGAGCCCGTCAAGCACGCTGAGGTCGGATGACTTCCGTGCCACCACGGTGACGTCATCCCCGCGTCCAACGGCGCGACGGACGATCGGCAAGCCGATCATGCCGGTGGCGCCGGTCACCAAGACACGCCGGGGTGAAGTGCTGATGGACACGGAGGAGCCTGCTCGCGAGCGATGAAGGGTGGAACACGGATCGACAAAGGCACGATCGTGAAAGAATCTTGTGATCGGGCTGGGTGAATTCGGATCGCGCTAGGTAGAATACTCGGGTGTCGGGCAAACCGCACCGCCCGATGGTTTTGAGCTGAGGCCCGGCGGTCTTGAACTGAGGCCCGGCGGTCTTGAACTGAGGCCCGGCGGTCTTGAACTGAGGCCCGACGGTCTTGAACTGAGTCTGTGTCCTTTATCCGCATTACTTTCTCCATGAATCGCGTTTCCCAAGCCGACCCGATCCCCGAGGTTGGTGCGTCGGAGCTTGCCTCCTTCCTGTCGAATTACTATCGACCGGAACAACCGGTGATCTTCCGGGGGATCGTGAAGACCGAGCGCTCGGTCGAACAGATTCGCGAGCTGCTTTGTGATCGCATCGCCAAGGATGACACCAAGACCGCGCGCTTGATGTGGTTCGACGTGAAGCCGGATCTGCTGCAGGACCTGTGCGACGTGCCCGAAGCCGTGTCAACGACGCTGGATCCTGAGACGGCGTTTTTGCGTGATAACTGCGTTCGTGTCTGGTTCAATCCGGCGGGTCACATGACACCGTGGCATTACGATGGCCACAGTCTGCATGTCTTCAATTTGCAGTTGAAGGGCAAGAAACGCTGGACGATCGTTTCGCCTGACACGCCGCTTCTGAACATGCCGTTTTCAAAAACCTGCATCTTTGAGAACAACGCGGTCGATAACAAACGCCACTATGAATTCGACCTGGACGAAGGCGACATGGTTTTCTTGCCGCGTTACTGGTACCACCACGTCGAGTCTCTGGGTGATATGAATGTCAACGTCAACTGGGTCTTGATGCCGAAAGCGGAACCCGCCGACACCGTGATCGCGCGACGTGAAGCGGAGGTGCTTTGGTTGATGCAGAAGCTCTATCCCGTGTTGCCATCGGGCAACAAATGGATGCTCGACCATTTCGCCGGCGCCGGGAAGCCCGCCTTGGGCACGCTGACCGATGAGGTCTCCTTTGGACGCGGCGTCGCCCGGGTGGTGAAAGAAGCGGTCCGGTTTCCGCTGGTCGCGCTCGCGATTCCCACGCAGATCAAAAAGGCCCGCACGGTTTTGGCCAGCAAGAAACTGCTCCGCGGGCTTGTACCCGCAACGTCGTAGGCGTCCGTGCGACGCCGTCGTGGGCGACTTCACATCAGTCGGGACACGATGGCCACACCTCTCTCGCGGCGGCGGCGAAAGGCGCTAGGTCCTGTATGGCGCGTTTGGTGGTGTAGAAGCACAGGCCGATGATGTCTCCCTCTTGCTTCGCGACCTCGAAGAGCTGCCTGGCCTCCGCTTGCGCGTCAGAGGCATCCTTTGGGACGTCATAGTATCCGCCCACGATCTGTGGCAGGCCGAGCCGATCGAAATGTTTGAAGGAGGCCTGGATCAGAGCGCGACCCTTTTCCATCCGTTGCTCCCCCATACTCCAGTTCCAGATGGAAACGTCATCGGGCAGGTAGGCCCAAGACCCGCAGAAGCTCCCTTTGATGAACGGATAGAACGAGGCCTCCGGGTGTTCGACACAGGCGTTGTGATGGGGGTCGTACATGTCGCTGACCACGATTGCCTCGCCATTGACAGAATCAACGATCTGAAGACAGTTGTCCAGGATATCGCCGAGAGACTCCAGGGGCGTTGTGCCTCTTCCCATCGGGTCGTGCCCGGCCATCCAGAGCTCATCATGATTGACGAGCCAGCGAGTGGGCTTGATCCACGCGTGGATCAGTTGTAGCTGTTCGCGAAAGATGCGATGGACCTCGGGATGTCTCAGACTCACGGAGACGCGGTGAGCTTCCCCCGTGGCCGCCTGAGCGTGGTAGTAGCTGACCAACAGCTCCGAGCCGACGGGGATTCCACTTTCGCGTCGGATTTGGATTGGGACACAGGGCCCTTCATGCGGGTAATCACCAGCATCGTTGATGCAAGGATCCTTCCACAGATCGAAGTCCAAGCCCTCCTGAAGCACGCGAGATTCATTCTCACCCTCCACCAAGCGGACACAGACGGGCAAACCGGCATGGGGTTCGTCGCAGTCTTGATCCAGGCAGCCGTCCACTTCCTCGTTGGCGAGATTTGGCCGACGCAAAAGGTTGAATGCGGTGGCCGGCTTCAGCTGCACATCATCGATCCACAAGGTCCCACCGGTCACGCCTCCCATGCCGAAGCCGAACATCACGTTCTGATAATCGAAGGTGTTGATCGAAATCGTATAACGAGTCCATTCCTGGTCTTCATAAACCTCGTACTTATTGTCAAAACCGTCGACGTCGCATGACTGATCCTCGCCGGAATCGTCGGTCTTGGTGGGTCGCGCACCGGAGCGATGATGCAGTCCAACATGGTGGAGGTTGTAGCTCACACTCTTCTTGATGTCGTTAACCTTCAAGTTGGTGTAGATGTAGGCGCTATCCTCCGCAAGTGTCAGGCCTTGCGTTCGAATGCGGAAAGACAATCGGTACTGTTGACGGCATTTGACATTAATCGAGTACAGCTGGTGGTACTTCGTCCCACTGGCAAGCACCAACTCGCAACCTTGCAAATTCGGTTCATCATCCGATTCACAATCGCCCTGATCGCAGTACTGGATCTGAAGCACCTGATTTGGGGACTGTTCTTCGTTGATGCACTGGTCTTCGTCATTGGCGGTTGATGGATCGACAACCAAAGTGGGCTTCAAGAACCGACCAGCGACAGGTTCATTGTAGAAGTAGAAGTCCTCAAACAGGGACTCGTCATTGCTGGACTGAAAACAACCTTTGGGATACGCGTTGGTTTCGTCCTTGACAACGGCTTGAAGACAACCGTCGGGACCTTCCTCCACCTTGTAGACACAGTTTTTCACAGGAAACGCTTCGGCGAACTCGGGTCCATTCTGCAGAATGGGCCCGGAAGATCCGACGGTCAACACTTCCGGGATGATTTCGATCCCGCACTTTTGGGCTTTGTCACGCAGTCGGAGCAAGTTGCGAACGGTGGTCTTGTCTGAGCTACGAAGTTGCGTCAGGGTACCGAGGTCATAGCTTGAAAGCACGATCGCCTTGTATCCCAGCTGGTTCAAGCTTGGCAGGACCGTGTTGATCATTTCGTCGACGGAGTGGTTGGTTTCATCACCCTCCGTTGAGTTACCCGCGAGGTTGACATACGCGTAGTACCACAAGGGTGGGTGCTCCGCCTGACTTCTCGGTGGGCCGGTTGATGCCAGGCAAGCGATTGTGGCGAGGAGCACGGCACAAGGGTTTTTCATGGGACGGGACTCACCGAGGTGTTAAGCGAAGCTCAGCAAGGCACTTCCGCGTGGGGATTGCTTTTCAGCAATGTGGCTTGGGAGGGAGGGAGATCCCCTCATGTGAGCAGTTGGGTCGACCGCAGTGTAGTCGGAGCGCCGCTGCGTTTTCGATTGGGCCGCAGCGAAAGACGCCAAAGTCTTCTGGCGTGCTTGTGGCAGGTCGAAATGGGGTGCGAGTCCGCGACCCCGAAACCCCAGCTGAGGCCGCGTTCTAACGCTGCATGGCGGCTTGGATGCGGCGGACGAGTTCCGCGTCGGGGTTTTGCAAGGTGACAACCTGATCGTCGGCGGACCCGGCACCGTTGCGTAGGATCACAATCATCTCGCCGCTCGCCGATCCCAGCGCGTTGTTGCCGGGAGTGGCCGCATTCAATGCCACCGGATCGAGGGGCGCCGACAGCGAAGGTGCTGCGTTCGAAACGGGGTTGTTTGAAAGGGGTGAGGCGGCTGGAAGCTGGTTCGCAGTTGGCGATGACACGGCCGCGATCTGCGATGCGGCCGGAGCGTTCCCGGGCTGATAAAGCCTCGCCAAGTCGACGCGATCGAGCTGCCAGTGAATGGAACCGGGACCGGTGTAGATGCCGAGGTCATCGTCATAGTCGGCGGCGTTGCAGACGCCGACCAAACGACCGCGTTCATCGAACAGCCCACCACCCGAGCGACCGTCAATCGGGGCGCCCGCGATTTCCAGATTCGACATGCCCAGGTGTTGGTTGTATTTGTCCACGCCCGTGACGCGGGTGTCTCGACGGGACGGGTCGGCACCGCGATCGCATCCAAAGCTGAAGACGACCTGACCTTCACGGACGCGTTCGCCCGACGGAATCACTTGGATGGGTTGGATGGTGAGGCCCGGGCGAATGGCGACCAAGGCGATATCGCGGTCGCGTGCGTCAAAGTCGATGAGCACGCCATCGACCGTTTTGACTTGGCCACTGTGGAAGACATCGACTTCGATACGGCCACTCTTTTCTGACTCGCGAAAGAGGTGACCGCAGGTCATGACCAGGGCTTCTTCACCATGCGTGTCGATGATGGTCCCGGTTCCGACACCAAAGCCGTGGCCATCGTGAACGCGCAGGCGAACTGTCGCGGCTTGGGCACGTTGGATCGCGTCGGCGATCTGGAGACTCGGAAGCGCTTCCGCCTCTTGCTCGCGCCGCATCGCCATGCCGCCTCCACGCTGCCAGATTTGATTGGTCGTTTGCAGCGGTGCCAAGCGGGTCTGTGGATCCGATCCCGGATGCGCGATTCGGCTGTTGGTGTTGGTCTGCAGGCCGCGGTTGTCCGCGATCAAAGCTTGTCTTAGTTGACCCATGGATTGCGCGCCGACCAAACGTGTGACCTCGGTCGCACCACGCATCACGATGAAGGTGGGCGTGCTTCGAATCCCATAGCGGCGGGCAAGATGTGGCTCGCGCTGCACATCCACGGATCGCACGGGCACGCCGCTGCTGGTGAGTTCGGCGAGAATCGGCTTCATGCCCTGGCAGGGCCCGCAGTTCGGCGAGGTGAAGTTCAGCAGAATGGCGTCTGACGCATGCGCTGCGTTGGTTGCCAGGGTGAGACCAAAACAAGCGAGCGCGAACACCAAGCGTGCCATATTGTGCGTCCCTCCCTGGACGATCCTGAGTAGTCGCCGCGCGGTTGCATCCTGCGTTCACGCGTCGCGGGATGGTCCTCGACGGGGCGATGGCATCACAAGGTCAATGAGTTGGCGGCCACGCGTAAACTTGAGACTTTTTGAGTTTCACGATGTCGATTGTGGAAAAAAGGTCAACACTTCATCTCTACCTCCCCTCGCTGCGCTCGATCCTCCTGCTAGGAGGGTGATTTACTTCGAAGGTTGTCGAGCGCGGGACGTGTGAGATGGAGGCGTTTTTCTGTTAGCGCCAATTGGGACGCAATTCACCCATTCCCGCCTCTTCCGCTTGCAGGCGAGCGGATGGGATCACGCGTCGAAAATCGGTCGCGGAGCCT
>JBCCYK010000288.1:0-7804 GCA_039189905.1 Planctomycetota bacterium | reverse complement strand
GGAAGCCACCACCTCTTTGGCGTGATCTTGACCGCCGGGCACCCGCGTCAGGTCGCCCGGGATCGGGCTGAGCCCGGACAAGGTTGAGTGATTGATCCCGCACAGTTCGCTGTTGGGCGGCAAAATGGTGAACATGCCCGAGTAGATCGGCCCAAAGTCGGCCCAACGGTAACCACGGCCAAACGCGGTTCCGCCCACACGCGGTGTTCCCCCGGGTTGCCAGAATTGAGGACGCTGCGGATCAATAAACTGCTCGCAGAAGGAGGGGTTACTGTAAACCGTGGGCCCATCATTGTTGGTGGCAATCCGCGTCGTAACGGACCGATCTCCGAGGTCCGTTGTGATTTCTCCCGCGACGATCGTGTTCGCCAGCCCGTCCAAGATGTCAGCAAACTCCATCACCTGCTTGGCAACGAAGGCACCGCGACCTGACGCGCGAATCTCCTGGGCGAAGTTGTTGTTGTTGATCACCCAAGCCGTCTTGGCTCCAAAAGTCGAGCAGTTGATGGAGTCGCCCAGACAGGCGGCATAGTTGGTTCGACCGTTGGAAGGCAAACCTTCACCGGGATCGCTCGGGCATCGGAACGAGTTCACCTCGGTCATCCAGGGACCGTACTGTTGACGCTCCGGCGTGGGGCCCATCGCCGGCCAGGGTGGCGTTCGGGTGGTCCCGTTGGTGTTGAAGGTGTTTGGATTGGAAATCTGCTCCCACAAAGCCTGTTGCTCGATGAAAGGAGTCAGCGGCACGAGGAAGCTCAGACGCTCCAGGTTGCGAACTTGGCTGTTGTTCCAAAACTGCTGACCCGCACCGACACCCACCCGTTGTCCCGTCCCCGCGCCATGCTGCGGCAACTGGTTGTAAGCAGAGTGATAGTTGTGAATCGCCAAGCCGATTTGCTTGAAATTGTTGCTGCAACTCATCCGGCGGGCTGCCTCGCGAGCCGCTTGAACCGCCGGGAGTAGAAGACCAACCAAAACACCAATGATCGCGATGACGACCAGCAACTCAACCAAGGTGAAACCGCCGCTTCGTTTGCTACTCTTCATTAACTTCTCCATGAGAACCTTTCCAATACGTGTTGGCCGCGTGTCTTTGACATGGACCATCCATCACAGGCAGCAGGAACTGAAAAAAACCTCCCTGCGATGAAACCTTTGCCAATCCGGAGAGTACGACGTTGCGTCGGACGAGATCTCGACATGCCAACTTCAGGATTTTTTGAGAAACCGTCACTTGGCCCCCTCGCGCAGGGACTCATGCCAACGCGGATGTGCAGGCACACGTGCGTTGCTGGCCGATTCCGATCGCGCGATCCAAATCCGAAAGAATCCAAGTTTTGTCTGTCGAGATCCGGAGAATCGGACGTAATTCCTCCGTGAGGGTGCCGATGTTGACCGTGGAAGAAACGACGAAATTCTTTGTCAGCGCACGGTTCTCGCTGATCTCCTATATCTTTTCCATCACGCGTGATTACCACGCAGCGGAAGACATCTATCAGGAAGTCTGCGTGAGAGCCGTGGGTAGGTCGGACACATTTGAATCAACCGTGCACCTGATGAATTGGCTTCGTCGCGTTGCCCGCAATCGAGCGATCGATGTGGTTCGAAGCCGAGATGGAAAGTATGTCGGGTTGGGAGAGGAGGTTCTGGGATCCTTGGCTGACGAGTGGGATCACGAACCCAATGATTGGCGTCAGGACCGCGCGGATGCGTTGGCCCGTTGCATCCAGTCTTTGACACCACGGAGCAGGCAGATCCTGCGGATGCAGTATTTCGAAAATCGGTCAAGCCGCGAGATCGCCGACTTCATGAAAGGGAAAATCGAATCTGCCTATCAGGCGGTCGCGAGGATTCACAAGTCACTTCGTGTTTGCATGCAACAGCACCTCAGTCGAGGCTAATCCGGGATGAATGAGACGGAGCAAGATGACTTCTTCAAACTCCTGGCTGCCTACCAGCAGGGGGCTTTGAATGAACGCGAGACTCAAGACCTGGAACGGGTTCTCGCGGCAGATCGTGAAGCGCGTCGTCTGTTCATTGACTTCCAACAACGATCCGCCGCTATCGCGGAAGACTTTCGTCGGCAGTTGATCTCCGAGCAGGCCGCGAAGGAAGCCATCGCGAGTTCGGATGCGGAACCCGTTGAAAGCGAGGCAAGCATTCGAAAACGCGTTTCCACCCCAAAGTTTCTGGTACTCCTGACCTTGGCGGCATCGCTGCTTGTGATGTTTCGGTTCCTAGGGCAGCCGGAGGATCGCATGCGATTGGCTGTTGCTCCCGACGTTCCAGTGGCAACGTTTGCCACTCTCACCTACGCCGACAACGCGGAGTGGCTGTCCGATCAAGGCGAAGTTCCCCGAATGGGTCAAACGCTTCATCGGGGGAGTGTCTATCACCTCGTTTCCGGCGCAGCCCGTTTGCGCATGGATAGCGGTGCCATTGTTGCGATCGCATCGCCATCAACCTTCTCGGGGAGCGGGGGCGATGCGCTCAACCTGCGACATGGCAAGATTACGGCTCGCATGCCTGACCAGGACAGTGACCTAAGCGTTCGCGTGGGCGAAACCCTGATTCGTGACCTGGGAACCGCTTTCGGCATCACCACCCGAGACGGAGGAGACTTCGATCTATCCGTTTTTGATGGTTGTGTTGCTGTGCAGGCACGAGATCGGCAAGGGAACTTGAGCGAGCTGGAGCTGATGGAGGGGCATTCCGCCGCATCCGTGGGAAGCAGCCTTGACGAAAGGGACACGCTCCTAGATGTGCGGAGCTATGAGGACATCTGGCCCCTGACCATAGGCATCGACGACGCCTCATCGATGATCGAACTCGCAAGGCCTGGACCGCAACAACCGCTTTCTGACCTGGCCAACAATTCGCGTTTACTGCTGGTTCCCGAGCAACTCAATCAGCACATCCAGCAGAGCTTTCAAACCAATCTGCTGCTGCCAGGGGCGTCGTGGCCTGAGGCGATGACAACCCGAAGGTCCCTGTTCGCCGGCCAGGTCATCAGCAGTTACCTCCTTGCATACGTTCCCGAAGTCGACGCGGATGTGATTCGACCGCGAATCAGTGGTCGAGTGTCTTTTCAGAAGCCGATCCTCGGTGTCGTGATCGAAGGAGAGGCCCTGTTGGAGTCAGACCAGGTCTTCGGGATTGATGAAATCAACTACGAAGAGATGACGTGGAGGCGACTGGAAGTCAATTGGACCGATGACGGCCAAGTTGCTCCTGATGCGATCCACATCAGTGGCGACGGCAAAACGCTGTACTTCGATCTCCATGTCAATGTCACGGGTCACGACAGCATTCGTGTCTTGGTAGATGAGCGTGAATTGCTTTAGTCGATCCAACCAACGCGGATCCAATCCGATTCCCTGCCTCTTCCTCTAGCCGCTTCAAGACTTGCACCATGATGTATCCAAGCCGACACGATCGAGGCATCATCGCGCTGCTGCTCGCTTTTTTCATGGGCGCCGACACCGGTCACATCGACGCGGCCGAGACCGCACCCAACTTCATCGTCATCGTGGCGGACGATCTGGGATACAACGATTTGAGCTGCATGGGGCAGACACGGTTTCAAACGCCGCATCTGGATGCCAGGGCTCAACAGGGCATGCGTTTCACGCAGTTCTATGCAGGCTGCACCGTGTGCGGGCCTTCGCGAGCCTGCCTGCTGACCGGACAGCACACGGGACACGTCTTCCAGCGATTCAATGGTCAGATTCAGTTTCGGGAAGACCCCTTGGATATCACGATCGCGTCCCGCCTGAAATCGCAGGGCTATCGTACCGCCATGATTGGCAAGTCAGGCCTGTCATGCAACAGCAACGATGGCAATCTTCCGAGCCGAAAAGGGTTTGACTACTTCATGGGCTTCACCAGCCATGGCGCGGCTCACCGCTACTATCCACGGCAATTGTGGCGGGACGGGATCCTCGCCAGTTACCCCGACAACCAAGGCAAGGAAGGATCTGTCTACACAGGCGACCTCTTCCTGGAAGCGTCTTTGAACTGGATCGATGAGAACCAAGAAGCTCCCTTTTTTCTGCACCTTGCGTTACAGCAGCCGCACGCTGATCTGCAGGTCCCCGATGCTTATCGCAACAAATACATCGGCCGATGCGAAGAGTCCCCCGCGCCGGGCGGTCACTACCGTGCGGAAACCCATCCGAAAGCCACGTTTGTTGGCATGATTGATTATTTGGACCAGTCGGTTGGAAAGATCATCCAGAAACTGCGTGACCTGAAGATCGACAGCAACACGGTGGTTTTCTTCACCAGTGACAACGGGCCTCATTTCGAAGGGGGGCACTCGCCCGAAGCCCTCGACTCCAACGGAATCTATCGCGGTGGAAAACGCGACCTCTACGAAGGGGGCATTCGCGTTCCCATGATCGCGTGGTGGCCCGGGCACATTCCAGCCGAACAGACATCATCGATCGCGTCGGCCTTCTGGGATCTACCAGCGACGATGTGTGATCTGGCTGGCCTGGACATTCCTGAGTCCTTCGATGGGATCTCCCTCGTTCCGACCCTGCTCGCCAAGGGCTCTCAGTCCCAACATGACTACCTGTATTGGGAATTCTATGAGCGTGGTGGAAAGCAGGCGATCCGCATGGGGCGTTGGAAGGGGATTCGACTCGAGGTCAGCAATGATCCCAATGGTCCTCTGGAAGTCTACGACCTCGAGAATGATCCCTCGGAAACTCAAGATCTAGCAGGCAGCCATCCGGAGGTGGCCGAACAGCTCAACGACTGGATCAAGCGGGCACACACGCCGTCCGAAGCGATCTCTTTCGCAAGCGGCGCTCGAGCAAAACAGAGGACGCAAGGGAAACGAGTCGAGAACGTCGACTGGTTAGAACGTCAGCATTGGAAGGTCGTTGAGGCAAGCAGCGAATCCAAATCCAACGGTCGAACGGTCGACAAGATTATCGATGGTGATGCCATGACGCACTGGCATACAAACTTCACGGGGGAGACCCCCTCTCACCCCCACTGGTTTGTTATCGACTTGGGCGAATCCTTTGCCCTTCATTCCGCAGGCTTTCTGTGCCGACAAGATGGTAGTCGCAACGGGATGATCGGCGAGGTTGAGATTCAGATCTCCGACACGCTGACCTTTGCTTCGGAGGGACAACGATTTCAATTGACGGGGAGTATTCATGAACAGCGTGTCGAGCTCTCCGGGACGGGACGATACATCAAGGTGATCGCGCATTCGGAGCTGAGTGGCCAGAAATATGCGTCCCTCTCGGAGTTCAATCTCGAGGCAAAGAAGCTGCCAGGACTGAACGACACCTAGCAAAGATCTCGTTCCACTTTCATCTACGGCTGAATGGTTACGATCGCACCGACTCCGTCCCGATCAGCTCAACGTTAGCGATCCCGTGCTGTCGCCGAAACTCTGGACGGGCACGTTTGCGGCATTGAGCATCGAGACCTACAGGTTCGCCATCGGCGTTTCGAAAGGCGTCACGAGATGGCGCCCCGTTGTGATGTGTCCATTGGCACGACCGGCAATGACACAGGGCAAACGACTCACCGCGCGCCGACATCGCCATCTGCGGCTCAGTATCGTAGTCCCTTCCAAACACCACATTCTCAGGAACAAACGTTCCCAGAACCGTGTCATCCAACAGCAGCCTCATCCGCGGTACCAGTGGGTCTGGCTGATTCAATCGCTTTTCTACTGGACTGGACTCCGATGGCTTCTCCGGACCCAGGTATCCGATCCGTCCGCCAAAGGCGTAAACACCCGAGATGGGAATGTTGACTTCCATCCAGGCTTCCCCAACGGGGCCCATCCAAATGACACTTTCTTTTCGCTTGGTGTCACCAACGATGCTGAGGTGGGCCACATGCGGCGAGTGTTGCTTCTGAAATTGCCTAGCGTTGAGCAGGAACTCGACGACTTCTTCGGACGCAGACAGATCAAGTTCCGCATCCGCTTCGTCGGATCCATGGCAATCGACGCAGAACGATTGAACGAGTGGGAGGATGTCCTCCTGAAAGCCTCGGACGTGCGGGGACTCTCCTTGGGCCCATGTACCAGCCGCTCCCCAGACCAGCAAAAGCAACGTCCATTTGTTCGCCAATCGTTACTCCCGTATTGATGAAACCCGAAAAAAGAGGCCTTACTCCTTCCGAAACGCACCAGCCTCACCGCATCCGTCGAGACCATGGTACAGGACTTTCCACTTTCGCATTGCCGAGGACATCTTGCGAATGAGGCAGTCAATGGACCGAGCGTTGCACGCGATCACGGGACTCTGTGGTCTCTGTGCCTCTGCGTTTCGGACTCGGCAACCTTGGTTGCAATGGCTTTGAGATCGGTCACATAGCCTGTGTCGTAGTCGAACGCTTCCAGATCGACTTGGTAGATCACTTTCAGGCAAACCAACTGGGACAGTGTCTTGAGCATTCGCTGTGGATGCCCCAGTGCATCCGAGTAGATTGCCTTCTTGTTGACATCCCCGCGACTCGCCTGTTGTGGAAAACCGCGTTCGGGCGCACTCACCCCGGGTCTTGGACGGGCGCGATGATTGGTCGACTTGAGTAGTTCGATCTCCGGAAGTTCACCGGCTCGAAACCGCTGGCGCAGTTCCAACGCTCCTTGACCATAGGGAATGCAAAAGAACTCTGTGTTCGGAAACGATTCACGCAGCGCATCGATGATCGCATGAACCTCACCAGCCACTTCTCGTAGTTTGAAGCGTAGACTTCATCGGGTTCATCGGGAAACGTCGGCCAGGGAGTGCCGATGTAAAACCGCGTGTTCGGATTTTGCCGCAATGCGAAATCCACCCACCGACGGTAGTCCGCAACGGCGACCTTTGGTTCGTGACGAGCACCAGGAATCGAACTGCAATACGTCATCCCAAGCAGATCGACATCGCCTTTTTTCAGCAATCGCTGCAGTTCCGAACGAGTCTCATCAACGTCCCAGAACCATCCAGGTGTCCCCATGGGTCCACCCAAAAACACAAACTGTTGCCGGTGCCGTGTTAGCCCCGCTTTTTTCGCCAGCGTAGGCAGTCCCTTTACCAAGTTGAAGAAGCTGTGTCCCATGAAAACACAGTTGTAGCCCTGACTGGGTTGCGGCGGTGAAGGCCTTCTGCCCTCTTGCCCGCTGGCGAACACGGACAAGACTAGCACTGCGATGATTGAGAAAGCGATCGCCCGGTTCATTTCCACTCCTGCTTCCAACTGAGTAGGCTCGCAGACACGCGCCTCGGTCAGAGCGCCGCGGCGTGTCATGCAGAATCTTACACCGAATCGAACGGGGCGACCGTCATCGCAAGTCCTGACACGCCCAGCAGGAGTATGCCTCGCGAGGCGTTTTCACTCAGCAGCCGTGCCTAGCGCGCTCTTGTCTTCGAATCCGCTGGCTCGATGGATGATCATGCTGAACATCTTGTTGCCACGAGCGGCCCGCTTGGTTCTCGTCTATCTTGGAGCCGCGACGAGCACGCGATTCTGTGAGAACCCAAACATGACCGCCATTTACAAGCTGAAGCCCGACTTTCGTGATCCCAGGTTTTCGCAGTTCGATTTTGTATGCGACGAGAAATCGTTCTTTGGCAACCAACATCTTCATGCTGACTTCGATGGGATCAACATCTCGAAGTTGAGCTGGGAGCCCCATCTTTTTGGTGATCTCTGGGAACCGCAAGTAGTCACCGGGTAGCTGTCCAAACTGTGAAATCGGTGTTGGCTGATTTTGGCGATGTGATTATCACTTCGTCATGGATGTTCAGCAACTCAGGGATGATGCGGCCGACGGCAAGTTGTCGAT
>JBCCYK010000287.1:0-7853 GCA_039189905.1 Planctomycetota bacterium | reverse complement strand
CTTTGATATCCCGAGGAGTCTTATTCGCGCGAGTCTGTGCCCACTTGGCCATCTGATCGGCAGTCAGCAGAGCCTTCACATCGGCGGAAAACTGCCTCGCTAATTCCTTCAGATCGCGGAAGGCATCGCGTTGCTGTTCGGTGATTCCCGTTCGCCGCTGCATTTCGAGCCAGAAGGCATCACCTTGAAGGTCTGTTTTGGATACGGACCGAAACGCGTGGTCGCGTTGCCGGATCAGATCCGCATCAATTCCGACTGAATCACGCAGGATCATCACCCGCGCTTTGTGGGCGCGGCTCAACCGCATGAACTCAAGTAATTGTTCGTCGGTCGGACTTAACTTTTGAACCCGTTCCAGCAAAAGCCTTGCGCCGAATAGATGTTGAAAGGTGGACTCAACACCGGAATAGTCGGAGACATCCACCCGCTTTTCCCACTGGATGAGCTTTTCTTTCAGCGCTGAAGCGACGTCCGGATAGCGATTGACGACATCATTCGTTTCGCTGACGTCCGCGTTCACATCGTACAGGGCCACCTGCCCGCTTCGATACGCGAGCAGATTCCAATCGCCTTCACGGACGGAAGCATACAGGTCTTGATAGGCGCGGTAGCCAATCAAAGGCTCGCCACGCGCCAGCGTTCCTTCACCTCGAACAAGAGGCATCAACGAAATGCCATCGAGATCGGGGTGCTTGGATGAATCCCCACCTGCCAGCTCGATGAACGTTGCAAATAGATCCGTTGATTGCACGGGAACATTCGACTTGGCGCCCGGCTGGGTCACGTCGGGATAGTGAATCAGCAGCGGAACTCGAGCGCCGCCCTCGCATAAGGTGTCGACCCGTTTGTTGCCTCGAAGGGGATCGTTCGAGTAGTAGCTCCCCTGGTCCGACAGAAACACGACAACCGTGTTCTGATCGATTCCCTTGCGTTTGAGTGCCTGCCGGATCCGACCGACTGATTCATCGACCGCTTTCACCTGTGCGGCATAAATCGCCTCGGTCTCTCCGTATCCCTTCTGTCGAAAGTATCCCACCAAGTCCTCACGCCCAACGGCGGGCTTGTGAACGCCGGAGTACCACAACGACAACATGAACGGCCGGTCCTGGTCATAGTCTCTGATGAACCGCACCGATTGATCGGTCAACACATCCGTCAAATGGCCTTCCGTGACATCGCTCAACTCATCCGTGTTGGTAAAGAACGGGGCGACGTACGATTTGGGGTGTCCAAAGTTAGTCGTCCCAAACTGGGCATCAAAACCCTGGTGGACCGGATGAAAAGGCTCATGACCCAGGTGCCATTTACCAACAAACTGGCTGTAGTAGCCAAGTTCTTTCAACGCTTCGGCATAGGTTGTCTCCTCCAATGGCAACCAGTTGCGACAGGGGAACTGAGCAGGGTCCGAATCGAGCCAATGAAACGGTTCTTTGGTTCGACCAAATCGGTCGAACCCGTATTTGCCGTTCTTGGTCCCAGTCGGAATGTGACGCACCATACGCAACCGCGCCGGATGTTTGCCGGTCAACAAGGTCGCTCGACTCGGACTACATGTTGGACTGGCCACGTAGGCACGCTGCAGGTCCAGGCTCTCGCCGGCCAACTGATCGATGTTCGGTGTCTCGAACTTGGGGTTTCGAAAGCCAAGGTCATTCCATCCCAAGTCGTCCACAAACAAGAGCACGATGTTGGGACGGTCCCGTGACGTTGGCGCGGCGTCGCCATCAGGCGAGGACGGTGGTGCAGCCGCCAAATCACCTCGGGTCGCCGACACCAGTGCGAGCCCCAACGCCAGCGCAAGTGACATCCCCAAAGAGGCTCTTGCTTGAAGTCCCCCGCCCCGAAGCACTGGCTCGCAACCCATCGATAACGTCAACGCTCGAGCGGTCGAATGATCAGGCCCCACGAATGCAGCATTCCGAAACGGTCACTTCGTGTGCCACGAAGCACCAACCGCCAGACTCCTTTTGCAGGCTTTCCAACCTGGCTATTCATACTCGGCTGTCGCTTCAGAAGGCCTTCCGGCATGAATTCGCCCTCAAACGGAGGCTTGGCCTTCACAATGGGGATCTCCGCCTGATCGTTGAAGACCGTGTTTTCAAAGTGATTCCCGGAACCACCCACCTCCGTGAACAGTTCGATGCGTGTCCCGTCGGGGCATTCCAAGAAACCGTCCAGGTGCCCCGTGTTGGAATGCGTGATCGAAACGCGGACGTTCAAGTCGGCGATCAAAACCTCGTCATCCACGACGATTTCCGAAAGCACCGTTTCGCCAGGAGGTAGCAGCACGGCATCCTCGTTGCGGAAATCGCCGCCCATCACAGACTTGGATTCAGCGACTTCCAACGCGGTTAACAACCCGTCGTCGTTGATGTCGATTTGCTCGAACTGTTCCATGTCTTGCTGCAACGAACCGTTTTGCAGGTACTCCGCGAGGCTGACCTGCCCGTCACGGTCGGCGTCGCTTTCGAAGAACCATCCGGGCAGACGTCCGGAGAGTTCCCCAGAAGCGTCGTCCTGCAGGTCAGACAGATAGCCGAACAACTCGTCCCGGGCGATCTCACCATCCCGGTCCGCGTCCATCTGACCGGCCGGGATTCCGAGCGTCACCGCTTCGTCTCGCTCCAGCCGACCGTTCCGGTTGGCATCAAAGCGGCTCAAGATCGAGGCGGTGAGCCAATAGCGATTCCCACCGCTACGCCACCACTGCGAATCATTCCGATCGTCGTCATCGTCATCAACGCTGCGTCGAATGCCGTTGCCAACACGTCGCGCCTTCTGAATCAACTCGTCTGACTGCCCCTCCAACAGGCGGCGACGCGCATAACGCTGAGCCAGTTCGAGCCGCGACAATCGATCGTCCTGATTGAGATCCATTGCGAAAGGATCGCGGTGGGTCCAGCGACCGCGTTCCGCCTCACGTCGATCGATGGTGCCATCGTCGTCCCGATCGTAGCGACGCAGCGTGTCATCCGCCTCGTCCAAATCGTCATCGGTGTAAGGGTACTTAATCTCAGCGAGCCCAAACTCGGGTACGTAGGCCTCATCGCCTCGTGGTCCAAATGGCAAGATGGTTCCCGGTTCTTCCATCTCATAACGACGCCCGGAAACTCCGTTGGCGAGCGCGTGATAAACGCGAGCGGCTTGCTGCCAAGTTTCGATCCTGTTGGGCCTTGTCAGCGAGATTTTTCTCGCCTCCGCAATCCGTTCCAGATAGGGCCTGGCGAGCGGCGTGATTTCCTTGGGTTCAATCTCACCATCCCCATCGCGATCCAGGCGTTCCAGGGCCTCCCGCAAGCCCGCTTGCCCGAAAACGCGCGGGGACGCGTTCGCGACCAGCATCGTCACAACGACCAGAGCCCACGGCAGGGGAAACTTGCAGGTGCGAAAGATCATCGGATTCGGAGCCATGGCAATCATCGCGACGGTTTCGGACGAGACGCACCGCGCGATGACGCACCGCGCGAACCACTGGGCTCTTCGCCCATCAAACGGAGTAACGCCGACTCGACCACCAGCGGATCGGAGGGTGAAAGAATCTGAATCGTTTGCTCGCCTCGCTGATCGACCATCTCGGCAAGTCGTTTGGCGCGAGCGAACAACTGCGGTGGACCGGTCACGATCAAGGAATTGCTTGCCTCGTGCACCGCGATCGTCATCTTCGGCTCGTTGTCGACGTCTTGGCCGCGACTGGAACCGCCTTCCCCTGGCCGATCGGACTTGGCTTTGGCCTTGGCTGCCGCCGCTGCGGCCGCGGCTGCTTTGGCGGCTGCGGCACTCTCACTGGCACTGCCAGCGGCCTTTGTCGATTGGGATGATTCCACAACTTGACCCGCAAACGCGTCACGCAACACATCAGCCACTTCGGACGCCTGCGTGTGCAAAAGCTCGATCACCGCGGAGGCCCCGTCCGTTTCCACTTCCGTCAGACCCTTGTCCCGATCGACGATCTTGAGGTAGCCCTCGATCACCTCGATGTCCGACGCCGTTCCTTGGGCGATCAAACGATTCAAGCGGGGATCTGCCACAACGGTGATGGAACCGGCCATCATCGTGATCGTGCCCTGCCGCGAAGTCACAATGCTGCCAAGATAGGATCCGGCCGAGTACGACCCGACCGCGCCGTTGACGAGCGTGCCGGCCTCGCCTTCGCGTGCCGCCTCACCGCCATCAAGCAACTCGGCCAACATGCGAATCGCGTCAGCGGCCTTCGTGTACTTCAAATAGAACACAATGGGCGGCGACGGTTGGGACTCGGTCGACCCCGCGATCTCACGCAGATGCTCTTCAAACCGGCCCAGCGCGTCCAAATCATCACTTGGCATGACGACGCCTCGCGGTGTCACCTGAACGCGAATCGGTGGCTTCTCTCGGGCTCGGTTCGATGTCAAGACACGCGCCGCCGATGCGTACTGTGGCCTGTCTCATGAGGGCCGGAAGGGATTGCCCACGGTGGGCAACCTCGCGCCTTCGTCCAGCGTGGCGGGTGACAGCTGCGACGATGGCTTCCGGGCAACAGGCTCGGATTCTCGGGCCTTGGAGGCTTCGATCGTCTTCGCAGGTTCCGCATCCCCGTTCTTGCGCGGCAGCCGCGTCGATCGCGATGGCTCACTGACAACACGCTCCGTCTTCAACTGTCCCTTTGCACCTGAGGTACGAAACAGCACAACCGGCGAGGGTTCGTTCCAAAACTTCGCGGCCGCTTCCAAGGTTTGTTGAGCACTTTGGGAGGACATGGGAACCACGCGGACATCGGCGGAGGATTGGCCTGCGACCCGCTGATCCAACCCTTCCACCATGTTTCGAATTTGCTCGATCTGCTTGGGCCGTCCGCGTACATAGAGTCGCATACTGCCAGGATCCGCATCGACCTTGGGGGCATCGGGGTCCACGTCATCCGGATCGTCCAGCGCATCCGGGAGGTCGAGCATCTCTTGCAACAATCCGATCGCGTAGAACGGATCGACATTTTGCAGCGGAATCACCTCGAAGTCGGGCTCTTGCGCCTGCAGCTGCTCGACGGTCGCCGCTATGTGGGCTTGGGCGGATGCCGAAGCGAGGGCAATGATCGTGTCCGCTTCCCGATCCTTCGACAGGCGAACGGACTGACCTGCCAGCAGCGTCTGCAGCACGTCGTAAACCATATCCAGGTTGCCGCCGGGGACGGCGTGACTCTGCAACACCGCATCCGCTGAAGTGGTGCTCATCGTGGCACCAGGGCGATCGATCTCCTTGATAAGCCCTTCGATCAACGTGACCTTGTCTTCGATGCCGGTGACAAAGATGCTCTTTCCAAACACGTCGGCGGAAATGCTGACATCGATGCCGATCATTTCTCCGGTCGCGAGCCCCAAGTGCGGTCGCGCAACCGCCAAGACATCCTCCGCGTCGACGTGCTGCAGCGTAAATCCTTTCACAACGGTTCCATTGTCGAGCGTGTCGGAGGTGAAAGCCTCCAGGATGCTCTGGGCCGAACGGAGCTTCGCGGCCGTGTCCGTGATCATGATCTGATTCGTTTTGGCGAAGACCGCCGGCTCCGTCATCAGTTGCAAGCCCGTCAACTCGCTGACGGCCTCATCCGCCGTGAGATCACCCAGAGGAAACAAGCACTTCACGACCTCGTGCGACGGACGCTCGGAGAGAGTTGCCAACGAAACCAATTCCGCGATCGCATCCAATTGCTGCATGCTGCGCGGGTCACCCAAGTTGATCAGTGACAACAGGCTGCCGCTGCGCACCAACGTGAATCCCTCCGGCAACAAGAACAAATTGATTCGATCGATGGCTGCCTCGGGCGTGAACGAACTTGGATCGGAGTAGGTAAAGCTGCCGGTTGGGATTTCGTTGACATGCAGGGCCAATCCAGATTCATCGGCGATCCAATCCAGGACATCACGCCAGGGCGTGGCTCGAAAAGCGAACCACAGGCCTTCCTCCCTCAATGACTCGTCCGAGCCGGGCGTCCTCGTCTCAGCACGCATCGACTTCACTGGGATGGTTGGATCCTCTGCGGCGGGCTGGGTCAGCGTGCCCTTGGTCACATTGGCGTCTTCGAGCGTCTGAGCCCAAACATCGTCTGCGACGACGAGGCTCAGAAGGGCCGTGAGAAAGGCATAGACCGGAGCAAGCGCCGCGCGATCGCGAGCACAGATCGCCTGGGAAATCTTCATGCGAATGGCCGGGGAGTGCGGGCCAGCGTTCGATCGCCCGCACGTCATCACTGACAAACTGCGAACGAATCGGAATGCGGCCGGAAGGAGGGGGGTTGGGGCGGGATCAGTGTCACTGGATGGGACCACTGACTGAACCCGATACTATACCAGCCCGTCAGGTCGATTCAATTTCAACTGTCAGTTTGCCCTCCGTCCCGTCAGAAACTTGGCACGAAGACGGACCAAGGCCGCCCACAAGAACGCGATCGGGACACGCCGCACATGCCCCTGGCGATTGACTTGAATGACACTCTGGTCATCCAGGTTCATCGCCGAGAGGTACCCACCCCCAAAGCAGTAAGTATCCAAACAGACCAGGTGCGGTGTCAGCAAGATTTCACCCCCTGGCTGCGGTGTATGCCCTAGGACGACCCTTTTTCCGCTGAAATGCGGGCCGGGCAGGGGATCCGGCAGATGCTCCCAGAAGAGCGTCTCTTCCGCCTGCTTCTGCATCTCCAGGTCCTCGCGGTACATCGCGTGGACAAAAATCTCCGATTCGGATTCGTGCAGTCTGAGCGTGCTTTCAAGAAACGCGATGTGCTCGGCCGGGATTCGATCAATCGATCCCCCATAACTGGCCAGCGTCGCCTGCCCTCCACTGCGCAACCAAAGGTCGGGATCACAGGTGCCTGCCGCAACGCCCAACAGCATGATTTCATGATTCCCTCGCAGCGGGATCACCTCAGCGCGGGTCTGCAGTTCGAGGATCTGATCGACGACATCTCGCGAGTCCGGACCACGATCCACGTAGTCCCCCAAAAAAACGAGTTGATCGTCAGCATCCGGCGAGATTTCCGTCACAAGGGTCCGCAGAGCTTTGCCGCAGCCGTGAATGTCACCGATCGCGAAACGCCGCATATTCGACCAAGGAAAACCGGGATAGGGGAACCGAATGGGTTCGCCGCCTTCGCCCCACATTCGCCTGGATGCCATGGCAGCCTCTTCGAGGCCCTGGCCTGGGTTAATTTAGGCCTGGATCAAACTGACCGTGCGGCCGTTTCAGATTCGGCGTGATGTCATCCATGATGGCTTGACCACATCGCTTCACCAAGGACTCCCAGATCGTATCCGGATCACCAAAGATGCCAGCACGATCGGCCGGCGTCATCAACCAACCGCCAGCCTCAAACTCCTGATCCAATTGGCCCGGTCCCCAGCCCGAGTAATGAACCACATAGCGAACATCGGCGTCCTCGCGACGAAGAAGCAAACGCATGTGGTCCTCGTCAGCCGTGATCCAGGCAGGAACATCCGCCCACTGAATCGACATGGTTCCCCAGGGTTCGGCAGGGTGATCATGCAGGGTCGTCTTCGTTCCATGCGTGGCGTTGTCGGCACCCGAATCGGCATCACGCCCCACGGGATCGCCAATTCCTGAAAGTGTGTGAAGCACCAACATGGGCCCCGGCACCGGACCGCCCAGGTAAACCTGATCGCGATGGGCGGCCACCGTTTGCTCCGCATCGTCATTCTTGGAGGGTAGTCCATCGAGGTTTTTCAACGATCCCATCACCAATTCAGAACCCGAAGGTGACGTTGGGTCGCTCAGGGCAATCACTTCGCTGAATCTCTTGGGGCTCGCCCGATTGATCACCAGTCCGAACGCCCCCTCGTCGTTGTGGCGAATCACCAACACGACGG
>JBCCYK010000286.1:0-7973 GCA_039189905.1 Planctomycetota bacterium | reverse complement strand
GAGCCTGAAGCGAGATTTCGGGGAGGGCACGGGTTTGATCTCTCGTGAACCCGATTGTCTTATTACGACTGGCCCTCCCCGGCCACGCTGACGCGGGCCGACCCTCCCGCGGCAAGCCGCGGGAGGGTGATATTGGTTCTGCTACGTTGCACGGGTGTCGATTGGTGGGACGTATCGATTTCCTGATCAGGTGTGCCAGATCAAGCCAGGGCGGATCAGCCGCGACGTCTCCAGTGGAAGCGGGCGTCGGCGACACTTGCCGAATTGCTAGCTCCTTCCTCGGAGATCAACTCCAGTGCAAAGTCCCGCTCACTCCCTTTAAGATAGATGATGGCGGGTTCCACACGATAGGCGTGCTTCGCGTCTCGGAGATACTCCGGTTGGATCTCTTTGGAATCAGACGGTCTGATAAACGCAACTTGAAAGCGTTCCGAATTTCCAGGTCGAACGTGCCCGCTCAAGGCGCACTTGGCATCAAAACGCCCCTCATCATCCGTTTGCAACAACGTTGGTTCACCATGGTCGAGCGGTAGGAGTGCCAAGTATCCATGCTCGACTGGCTCACCATCGGACATCAAGAATCCGAACACGCGGATCTCTTGGTCTGGATCGGAATGACACCCCGCCAGAGTACCCCATGACAGGATTGCGAGTGTTAGCGCGACTTGATGTAACGGTGAAGCCTTCATCTCTCAATCTAAGCTCTGAACAATGAGTCCATTTCGCGACGTGCATTCGGCTCCCCACCGCCGCTGTCTTCGACACACACCCCAGGAGCAAGTTCGCTGCCAATCGCCGAGACTTGGTCGAATTGAATCCGTTTGATCCGACTTTTTTTAGGCGGTGAGATCTGACTTCACTAGAAACCACCAGCGTGGCTGCGTACCACTTAACGTTCGGAGATGCGCCGCGAAATCGTCTTGATCTTTCCCGAAGCACAGGCGCGATCGAGAGCAAAGAGCCAGATTGTTATGCACGTTGCCTCGCCAACGGCAATCGTGCGCGAGACAACATCATTCTGGCTAGTGGCCTTGCCATTGCCATCAAGCAAGAGCGGACCGCAAGCTCCATCAAGAAGGCGCCTCCGGTCCGCAAGCTGAGCTGCAATGACGGTCAGTTTCCGTGACGCTCAGTTCAGCGAGGGAAACCACCGCGATAGCAGTCAAAACGCCCGATGCCGGCGCCATACGGGTTTCGATAAACCGGAACGCGAGGCGCGTATCCGTAGGGGACAGGGCGACCGTAGTAGAGAGGACTCCCGATCGATCGGTAACCCGATCGATAAAGACCGGATCCGGTATAGGGGACACCATATCCGCGGTAGCCTGCCACAACCGGCGTGCCAAATCCCCCGTAGTAACCATTGCTGATTCCGAGGCCTCCGATCTGCAAACTGAAACCGTTGCCAGCTTCGGCGCGAGGGGTGCCCGCAAACGCGACCAATGTGAGTGCGAGGGCGGAACCGGCCAACCATTTTGTTGTGCGTGCCATGTTTTGACTCCAATTGCTATCCAGAAAGGCGACCCACAACGGATCGCTCGCACTCGGACACAAATGCACTGGATGGGCCAAAAATCGTGATGGCACGCGGGCCCGAACCGGTGGCTGGCCGTTTTTGCCGTGAAACAGGGCGAATATAAAAAATCAGAAAACGACGTTGGCCCGGGGCCATCGCTCGTGACACGCCAAAAATGGTATCAGATCGAACACACGGGATGTCTCCCAACCGCGACACCTAGTGCTTCGTCTAATTTTGATTTTAAGATGGATGAAGCACTAGACTGTTCGGGCGAGCTTGCCCACATCACTCAGCATAATTGGGTGTCGGTGGCCGATAGTCGCTCAGTTGAATGCCTTGAAACCATTCGATCGTCTTCGCGAGTCCCTCTTCGAGCTTGATTTGGGGGGACCAGCCGAGCCTCTCCTTCGCAAGTGCAATGTCAGGACGACGACGCGTCGGGTCGTCCTCCGGAAGGGGTGCGTGCGTGATGGCACTTTTCGAGCCCGAAAGCTCGATGACTTTTTCAGCCAGCTCTTTAATCGTGAATTCACCCGGATTCCCGATATTGACGGGGCCCACCAGAGTGTCCTGGTTCATCATCGCAATGATGACGTCGACGAGGTCATCGCGATAACAGAATGATCGCGTCTGCGAACCGTCGCCGAACAAGGTGATGTCATCACCCACCAAAGCCTGGCGAATGAAGTTGGACACGACGCGTCCGTCAAATGGATGCATGCGCGGGCCGTAGGTATTGAAAATCCGGACGATTCGCACGTCCACGTGGTTGCTGCGGTGGTAGTCCATGAACAGCGTTTCGGCTACACGTTTCCCTTCGTCATAGCACGCGCGTGGACCAATCGGATTCACGTTGCCGCGGTAGCTCTCGGGCTGCGGATGCAACTCCGGATCGCCGTACACTTCACTGGTGCTTGCCTGCAGGATCCGTGCCCCACAGCGTTTCGCCAGCCCCAGCATGTTGATGGATCCCATCACGCTGGTCTTGATGGTCTTGATCGGGTTGTACTGATAATGACCCGGCGCGGCGGGGCACGCCATGTTGTAGATCTGGTCCACCTCGAGGAACAATGGCAGCGTGATATCGTGCCGCACCAACTCGAAGTTGGGGTGATCCAGCAGGTGCGAAACGTTGCTTTTCTGGCTGGTGAAGAAGTTGTCAACGCAGATAACGTCGTGCCCCTCCGCGACCAGCCGTTCGCACAAATGGCTGCCCAAAAATCCGGCGCCGCCGGTGACAAGAATTCGTTGGATCATGAAGCGGAATCCGCCGGGAGAAGAACAAGATTATCAATGAGACGCGTACGGCCAACGCGTGCGGCGATCAAAACGACGGCAGGCTGATTCACGAGCGTAATCGGTTGAAGCGAATCACGGTCCACGATGACCGCATAGTCGACCGCATCACAATTGGAAAGGTCCGATCGCATCAGTTTTTGCAGTGTTGAGGTCTCTTGGATGCCGGATCGCACCCGCTGTTTCGTTTCCTGGAGAGTTCGGTAGAGGCTGAGCGCGCGATGACGTTCCGAATGGCTCAGGTACGCATTGCGACTGCTCATCGCCAGCCCATCCGTTTCCCGCACAATCGCCGCCGCCACCAGCTCGATGGAAAAATGAAGGTCGCGCACCATCGCCTCGATGACCTTCCACTGCTGGTAGTCCTTTTGCCCGAACACGGCGACATCGGCAGGCAGGACGTGAAAGAGCTTGGTGACGATGGTGGTGACACCGCGAAAGTGCTCCGGTCGCGCCTCTCCCTCCAGCTTTTTGGCGATCGGACCAGGCTCAACAAACGAGCCAAAACCGTCGGGATACATCGTGCTGGTTTCAGGCATGAACACGGCATCCACACCAAGCTGCTGCAACCGAGACAAGTCCTTGTCGATGGTTCTTGGGTATCGCGCAAGATCCTCATCCGGTGCAAACTGCGTCGGATTAACGAAGATGGTCACAGCCACGCGGTCGCACTTCTGTTTGGCCAATCGAACCAAAGAGAGGTGCCCTTCGTGCAAGGCTCCCATGGTGGGTACGAGCCCGACCGTTTCTCCGGAACGCTGGCAGTCGCGGCACCAATCAGTTGCGGGTGCCGTCGCCTCAAACTGCAACATTCAGACTATCGGGTATGAGCGAGGGAAAGTCTCTGGAGCTTCATCCATCATCTTGCGGACTCAGCGCGTCATCCAAAACTTCCTCGGAGACAAAGATCGGGAGGGGAGGCTGAAACGTGACGGCGACGGCGATCGCATCAGACGGCCGCGAGTCGATCTCGAGCACTTCGCCCGAAGGTGTTCGCACGTGCAGCTGAGCATAATACGTATGATCGGATAGATCGCTGATCACGACCTTCTCGACCGTCGCATCCAAAGCCTCGGCGACTGAAACAATCAGGTCGTGTGTCAACGGTCGCACCTTCAAGAAGGTGTCATTGACCCGCCGATCAATATTGGTGGCTTCAAAAATCCCGATCATGATCGGAAACTGCCTCTCTCCACCGACTTCCTGCAGATAGATCACCTGATTGTCGGTCAACTCGGAGATGATGATCCGAGCCAGCTTCATCTCGACGTTCATAGCGGTCGGCTGGCCAAATGGGGGAGCGATCAAAGAGTCAGGAGCGTGTAGGAAGCCCGTCCCCAAGTTTATCTCGCGTCGGTGTGGTCGGGAAAGGGCTGGAAAGGAATGGAAAGGACGGTTCCCTTCGTCATCGCTCTGCGCCCCACCCTGGTCCGAGACGAGCCTGCCCCAGTATTCCGCCCCAACTTGGTTTTCGGTCGCGAAACTCGCCAAGAGTTTGGGGCCGCCGCAAGAAAGCCGAAAGACTGGGCGTCTTTCGCTACGGCAGTAATCGAAATCTGAGCTGCGACGGAGTACTGGTCTTGGGCCTCCAGCGGGAGACCGTTTGGGCCCCGGATTGGAATACCATGATCAGGTGACCGGAAGTCTTCGAGTCGCATCCATTCATCGCCAGACGAGTCTTATGTCGCAGTCGACCCCTTCTGCTGGTTTTATCCCTCGGCGCCATGATCTAGATGCCCTGCGCGCGATTGCGATGCTGCTGGGCATCGTCCTTCACGGTGCCCTTTCATTCATTCCCGCTATCGGCGAAGGCTGGGCGGTGAACGACACCCAGGCATCACCCGGTTTCGGGGTTTTGCTTGCGGCCATTCACGGCTTTCGGATGCAGCTCTTCTTTTTGATCAGCGGCTTCTTCACCGCGATGCTTTGGCGCAAGAGAGGCTTGAGGCCACTTCTATGGCATCGCTTCAAGCGGATTTTCATGCCACTGGTGCTGGGGATGTTCACCGTGATTCCTGCGATGTGGGCGGTGAGTATTGGCATTGGGATGGCCGATGCAAACGAAGAGAAAGCCAGTAACCAAGCGCAAAGGAAAGCCACCGATGCCTGGACGGCGGCTGCCTCGGGTGACTTGGAGGTCTTGAAGCGATCTATCAACACGGAAACGGATCTGGATGGCTTGCATCCGACTTGGAATAGCACGTTGCTGATGGTCGCGGCGCTGCACGACCATCCTGAGTTGGTGGCGGAACTGCTTGAACGCGGAGCGTCGCCGAAGATTGCCAACTCACGCAACGACACGGCACTGCACTTGGCCGCCTTTTTTGGGTCCGCTGAATCGGCGGCCCTTTTGATCGACGCCGGGGCACCTTTGGGGACGGTCAACCAGGATGGCTCGACGCCACTTAAGAACACGCAAGCAGCCTGGTGGCTCACCAAGATGGTTGCGGGAATGGTTGAACGTCCCGTCAAACAGGAAACCGTCGAGAAGGGCCGCCACATCATTGCAGAACAGATCCAGGAAGCGATGGGCACTGCGGGGCCAGAATCGGTAGCCTCGCAAGCCGCGCAATCACCGGGTCAGACACGCGCATCCGCGTGGAAGACACTCAAGGAATTCCCCCTCTTTGGACACCTGTGGTTTCTCTACTTTCTCTGCTGGATGGTTCTTGGATTTGCAGTTCTCGTTGGGTTAGCGTCACACACGCGTCGCCCCATGCCGGCGAAACGGCTGACGACTTCTGCCGTTCGTTATCTTTGGTGCATTCCCGCGACAGCCGCCTTGCAGGGCTCGATGGTGGAACTAGGAAATGTGTTCGGCCCGGCCACTTCGATTGGCATCGTGCCCATCTTTTCCGTACTCGCCTACTACGCCGTCTTCTTTGGCTTCGGTGCCCTGTACTTCGATGCGCATGACGATGAGTCGCGGCTGACGAAATTTTGGCCCGCCATGCTGGCGATCTCCGCCGTGCTGTTCCCAATCGGCTTGACGCTTGGGCGCTCGCAAGAACCGATCCCGCATTGGCTGGGAGCCTTTTGCCAGGCCGCCTACGCTTGGTTGATGTGCTTTGGGTTCATGGGCCTGTTTCGGGCCTTCTTTGGCAAGCAAAACAAAGCGATGCGTTACCTTTCGGACGCTTCGTATTGGATGTATTTGGTTCATATCCCGTTGATCATCCCAGTTCAGTTCTGGGTGCGTGATTGGAACATGAATCCCATTCTCAAGTTTCTCATCGTTTGCAGCGTGACGTTTGTGATCTTATTGATCAGCTACCAGATACTCTGCCGGCACACTCCGATTAGATGGTTGCTGAATGGACGCGTCAAACGTCAAACCCGTCCGGCATCGGAAGAACCGATCGAAGCACGGTTGGTGCCTCTCGTGAAAGCCGGCAACTAACCGATAGCGTCAGGCCAGCGAAGGCGTCGTTTTGAAAACCCAATGCCTCTGACTAGAGTTTCGTCTAATTTTGATTCTAGGGTTAGCGTTAGCCCCGGTTCCTACCGCGATAACCGGGGCTAACGCCTTTCGGCTCATCTAGGGAACCCCAACACTAAATCTCGACAAAGCACTAGCTTGCGGCGCCGTGGCCCCATTCGCTCGCGATCCCACGAAGACGGAGAATGCACTGCTTCATGATGTCCTCATCGATCGCGTGGACGTTGATCATGTCACCGACACCGCGAAGCATGGTGATTGTGAGGCGGCCGCCAAGATGCTGACGAAATTCTTCTAAACCACGCAGGACGCGATCTGGTTCGCCAAGCGCGTCACACCAAAGTGGCGTGCCGATTCGATGCAAGACCCGACAGACCTCCAAAGCCAGTTCATCTGGAAACCCAAGGGCAGCGGAGGAATACAGTGTGTCGAGTGCGACGCCAATCCCAACCGCCTCACCGTGACGCAGTCGATACTTGGTCATGGGTTCCAGTTTGTGGGCGGACCAGTGACCGAAATCAAGTGGCCTGGCTTCAAGCGATTCAAAGGGATCCCCACCCAACGTGATGTGGTCCAAGTGCAAGCGACATGATCGAGCGATCACTTCATGACACCAGCGAGAATCTCGTGCAGCAATCGCCTCGGCATGTTGCCTCAAGGTGGCAAACAGGTCCGCGTCCTTGAGTAGCGCGACCTTCACAGCCTCCGTGAAACCGGAGCGAAAGTCGCGATCAGGAAGGGTGTCCAAGATGGTCGCATCATTGATCACCGCCCAAGGCACCGCGAATGACCCGATCCAATTCTTCTTGCCAAAGTAATTGATCGCGTTTTTGACGCCGACGCCGGAGTCGCCTTGGGCCAGCGTGGTCGACGGCAACCGTACCAGCCGAATCCCTCGGTGCGCGATCGCGGCAACGTAACCCGCGACATCGAGGACAGCCCCCCCACCGGCAACGATGATGTAGCTGCGGCGATCCAGATCATGATCGTTGATCAAATCCAGCAGGGCACGCAGTTCCGATTCCGAGTTCTTACAAGCTTCGCCGCCGACAATCGCATGAGGGTCACCCCTCAAATCCAGGCCAACACAATCACGCAGCCGCGCGTGCAAACGAGCAACGAAGCATCCGCTGTCACTGGAGAATCCCGTCAGACTCTTGTCGTACCAAAGGAGTACTTTTGACGGCGTTCGTGTTGCCGCCCCGGGCGATTCCAACTCACCTGCGAGCACGTCGGCAAGGACGTCAAAGTCCTCGCCCGCAACATCGCGCGTGTGGCGGAGGCGGTGCGTGAAGTTGACCGCGAAGGGAACATCCACGTTCGTCACGGTTGCATCGACTGCCAATCTCGCCACAGCCAGCAGAGCGACTCGGGGAAAGTGGACCCAGCGTGCTTGCCCTTCTCACTGGCCAAACAGACCGTTGTTGCAAGGAAACGAATACGCGTCATGGTGGGGGTGGGAAACGAAACGGTGGGGAAAGGAGGGAACGAGCACTACGGGTGCCGTCTTGCCCAGTGTAACCAACGCGGCAACACTTGCCGTTGGGTCTTGACTCAAAGAATCGTTGGCTTTGCTATTCGGAGATTTCTGTGGAACAACGTCGACTAGGACGCAGCGGTTTGGTCGTTTCCGACATTTGCATGGGGACGATGACATTCGGCAGCACGTGCGACGAACCGACGTCGCACAGCATCTGCGATTTGGCATTGGAATCCGGG
>JBCCYK010000285.1:0-7980 GCA_039189905.1 Planctomycetota bacterium | reverse complement strand
CTGGTGACCGACCGGATCCCTCGGTCCAAGTGCAAACCCAGTTTGCCCCCGGAATCATCACCGTGATTCCCCCCGCTCCCGACCCGCGGGAGACTTTCGACGGTCCACTGACGCTTCAAGCCCTGATGACGGCCCATCCAGAAATCGCATGGCAGTCGGAAGCTCATCCTGACGGCCGACCGCATTTCGATCCACGTTCGCGAACCCTGGAGGAGATGCTCAAGCAAGTCATCCTCCGCCGTGAAATCTTTTGCCTTGAATTCGCATTCAAACCGCTGCGTCAGATCTACCTGGATCTGCCACGCCCCGACGGGCGCCTACAGCGAAAGCTGGTCCACTACATGGTCTACCGGGTTCGCTATCGTGGCGGTGACCTTCGTCCTGCCGTGGATGACCCGAAGGTCCCGATCTATCGCCGGATTGAATCGGTGAGCTACGCCTCTCGCCGATTTTTCCCGATATTCCATCTCCAAAACCACGACACCGACCGGACGCACGTCGACCGAATTCTGCCGGCAACGACTGAACGCATTGGGATCCGGGAGCAGATCAGCGCCCCCCTGAACAACTCGGTCGAGATCTCCAAGATCAAGATCCCACGCAGCACCGACCCGGAAGCGCCTGGCGTCTGGGGGCTGGCGACCTGGGTGGATGTGGAACCCGATTTAGACTTCTTTTCGATCAATGTGTTTGGCTTGACCAACGCGTTTGAGCAGGACGGGCTGGAACCCGATTCCGCCTACCGCCGCAAGGCGCTCTCGCTCAATTTCTACCGCCCCGGGGATGCGATGGCGCAGACGGAAGATCGCACCCGATTTGGCGTCCCAGCCTACGAAAACCAGGAAGAGCAGGGCTACATCTTGGAGCAATACGGGCTCGGCAAACGACTTGATTACCGCTGGATCTTTCGCTAATCTCTGCGGCCCGTTTGAAGTCAGTTTCTCCCGTTTTCCAAAGTCAGAAACCCACCGATGGCACACAAGAAGGGACAAGGTAGCAGCCGCAACGGTCGCGATTCCAACGCACAGCGACGTGGCGTGAAACGCTTCGGTGGACAATCGGTGACGGCAGGCAGCATCATCGTTCGCCAGGTGGGAACCAAGTTCAAACCTGGGGCCGGGGTTGGAATGGGGAACGATTACACGCTTTTCGCCCTGGTCGACGGGCACGTCCGGTTCGATCAGAAAGGCCGTCGGGTCAACGTCGACGCTGCCTGAACCTCTCTCTAAGCGTCTTCCTTGGTCTCACTCGACATCTCGGGGCTCAATCCCCCGCAAGCGGACGCGGTACGCACGCTTTCAGGCCCGATGCTGGTCCTCGCAGGCGCGGGCACTGGGAAAACACGGGTTGTCACGTTCCGGATTGCCAACCTGATCCGGCACGGCACCGCGGCCGACCGCATCCTGGCCGTGACATTCACCAACAAAGCCGCCGCCGAGATGCAGGATCGCATCGGCGAATTGCTGGGTGATCGGAAAACACGCCCCAAACGCGGCCAATCCAAGCCACCGCGTCCGACCATTTGCACCTTCCACGCCCACTGCGTGGGAATCCTGCGACGCCACGCGCCCTCGATCGGTTTCCCAAGCAAGTTCTCGATCTACGATCGCAGCGACCAAGAATCACTCGCGCGCGGCGTGCTACGCGAACTCAAACTCCCGGGCACGGCGCTCAAGCCATCCGACATGCTGGCCATCATCAGCGGATGGAAGAGCCAGTCCGTCAAACCGGCCGACGCGGGCAGCATCGCCTCGACCGACCGAGAGCATTTGGCGGCTTCTGCTTACCGACGGTACCAGAGTGGCCTCCAGGCTCGTGCCGCGATGGACTTTGACGATCTCTTACTGCACACCGAAACGCTCTTGGCCGAACACGAAGAAATCCGACAAACCGAAGCCAAGCGTTTTGACCATGTCCTGGTTGATGAGTACCAGGACACAAACGGAAGCCAATACCGCATCACCAAACGACTGGTCCAGGATCACCGCAACCTCTGTGTGGTCGGCGACGACGACCAATCGATCTATGCCTGGCGCGGTGCGGACGTCACTCATATCCTGTCGTTTCGCGACGATTGGCCCGACGCCAAAGTCGTCTGGCTGGAAGACAACTATCGCAGCGTCGGCGCGATCCTAGAAATGGCAAATCGTTTGATCGCATTCAACACGGAACGGCATGACAAGATCCTGAAACCATCGCGGCCGCGTGGCAAACGTCCTCGTATCCAACAACACAAAGACGAGATCCAAGAATCAGAAAGCGTCGTTCGCGAGATCCGTCACTTGATCGACAACGAACATGTTCAGCCGCGTGACATCGCCATCCTGTTTCGCACCAACGAACAACCCCGTTTATTCGAAACGGAATTGCGACGCGCCGACGTTCCCTATGTGATGCTCGGCAGCCAGTCGTTTTTTGATCGTCGTGAAGTTCGCGATCTGATCGCGTTCCTCAAATGGATCGATCAACCCGACGATGAAGTCTCCCTTCTACGTGTGATCAACACACCCGCACGGGGACTGAGCAACAAAACGGTCAAACACCTCGTCGATCGGGCCGTGCAAAGAGGGGTTTCGGTTTGGCGGATCATGACGGACCCGACTGAACAAACGGAGCTCCCACCGGCAGCACTCCGCGGCATCGAGTCGCTACAAACGCTGCATCGAGACGTCACGCAACGAATCACCGGCGAAGGCGTGAACGCGGGTTACGAAACGCTCCTATCACGAACCGCATACGGCGATGAAATCGCGCGGCTCTACGATAAACCCGAGGAACGCGACGCCCGCATGTCCAGCCTGAGTGAAGTCGGAAACGCGATGGCTGCCTACGCCGACCGAAAAGACCCGACCAATCTCTCGGGGTTCCTTGCTGACATTGCCTTATCGGGCAAGGAGATGGGGAGCGAGAAAGACAAGCTGGCACAACGCAACTCGGTCTGGCTGCTCACCATGCATGCCGCCAAAGGCCTCGAGTTCCCCGTCGTGTACATGGTCGGGATGGAGGAAAACCTGCTCCCGCATTCCCGAAGTGTCAAATCCGGTTCCGAAGAAGATATCGCCGAAGAGAGGCGGCTCTGTTACGTCGGTATGACACGAGCACAAGAACAGTTGACGCTTTCACTTGCCCTCACAAGACGCAAGTGGGGAAAACCCCGCCCTACCGACCCAAGTCGCTTTCTCTATGAGATCACGGGGAAGGCAGACAACCCAAACCGCTATCGTCAGAAAAGGCGACGATCGTGATTCGCTTGACTAGGCTACCTGGCAAAGGCGCCGCGTTTGCGGCATGACCGGTGGGATATTCGCGTTCCGCTGGGAACCCGATTCCGCCTCCGATAGAAGTCCCATGGTCGTGAGCCAACGAACCTTCGTTCGATTCGCACAAGGTCGAACTGCTCTCTTAACAACGCTCGGCATCGCGATCGCAACCTCATCGATGATGTCGCCGCCGCGCGCGTCTGCTGAGACAGATCCGGCTTCGCGTTCATCGGGCACTGCGACGACCAGCGAAATCTCTCGTCCAACCCGAGAAGCAGAACCCGATCTGAATGCGATCCGCCAAGTGCAACTCGCAAGCATCGCGGATCGCGAAGTGCATGCCGAAGGGTTCGAAACGTTCTTGGAATCGACCGAGTTGCCACCCACTTCCCCCGCGGCAAGTGAAGCGACCAGTGTTGATTTGCAAGTGATGCAGTCGGGATTCATGGACCCGAACGGCGTGCATGTCGTTGTGTTGAAACCACGCGCAAAGAGGGGCACGTACCACATCCCTAAGCCACCATCCGGCAACGCCTACGACTTCCTACGCGATCACCTGAAGCGTGCAGCCAAAGCGGATAGCGGTCGTATCGTGTTTCCCAAGGACGCCTTCATTGAACTGGAATCCCCGCCGATCGAAGGCTTGTTTGACAAGGGAGAACCCGTTTATGCCACACACGTGATGTTGGCGGATCTGGAAGACTGCGTGGTCGACCTCAATGGATGCACCCTCAAAGTCTTGCGTCAGTCACGTGGCATCACCATTCGCGAAAGCAAACGCGTGCTCCTCCGCAACGGGACCATCGAGGGCAGCGGGCTGATCACATCCATCGCACGCATCACCCCTGACGATTCGCCCGCTGGTTTCCGCATGGATGTCTTGCCGGAACACCAAACGATTCTTTATGAACAGTACGGCGATGAACCACCACCCTTGATCACGGTCGGGGCCGCCATGAAGAACGCGGCGGACCAATGGCGTATCGCCCGTGAAGACTATTCCGAGTTCTTCGCCAATCGAAGCGACCTGCCGTATAACCACTTTCGCTATGTCGACGGCAGCTACATCGCGACCACGGCAATGGGCGACAACCACTACCCTTTCACGCCTGCCACCACCCACGTGTGGCTCTTGCATGAAAACAATCAGGGGAATGCCATTCACCTGGATAACAAAGATGAGCTTGAAGACGTCACCATTGAAGATGTCGTCCTGCGTAATATTCCGGGCATGGGGATCGCAGGTGAAATGAATCGCGGCCTGCATATCCAACGCGTTCGCTTCGATCTACCGGACGAGGAGCCATCCGTTTTTGCGGTCTCCTCGGACGGGATCCACATCAATGCCAATGGCGGCGACATTTTGATCGAAGACAACGAGCTGGGTCCCAACGGCGACGACAAGATCACGGTCAAAGGAAACTACTGGCGTGTCACGGAACTCATCCGCGGCCTCGGCCAAGTGATTGTTCGCCCGGTCGACCGCAAAACAAGCGTCAGACGCTGGGGACTCAAAGGTCAGCGACTGATTCAAGTCGATCGCGACTACAACGTGATCGCGAAAACCAAGTTGGCCGCCAGCAGCAAGAAAGATTCATCGAAGCAACATAAGCTCGAACTGACGGAGGTTCCCCCATCCCTTGAGGTCGGATCGATCATCGGGAACGTGGATCACGCTGGAAGCCGAGTCGTCGTCCGCAACAACCGACTGATCGACACGCGGGCCCAGGGAGTGTTGGTGCAGACCAGCCATGTCGCCGTCGTTAAGAATCACTTCGAAGGCATCGGGGGACCCGCGATCAAACTCAACATGAACATGAACCTGTGGTACGAAGCGATCCGCACTGGTGACGTGTTGATTGCGGATAACACGTTCGCGGAAACCTGCTTTGGACGTACCAAGCCCAACGACCTCATCCAATTCGTTCAGCTCAACGGCAACGAACAAACCGTTCCCATCATCGATGATGTGAGAATCATCGGTAACCAGCTCGTAGCCCGTCCGTAGAGACCTACAATTTATACCGACATAGAAAAACCGGGGTTTCTACTGACCCCCGGTTCGCGACCTGGATTCTGGCTTCAACTTTGACTTGAAAGCAGCTTGATCCCCCCAAGCAGGCCGCTATACTCCCGCATCACAGCAAGACGAGTGCAGATTGGTTGGAAGGGGCAGTCCGGGGTGGCGATCGATTCATTCACGTCAATAGAACGCACCGAAATTCAAGACGAGGTTGGCCGGGAGCGGCTCGAACGCGCGGACATGCTGGTAAGCTGGCTGACGTCGCCACGCGACCAAGAGTTCGTAACCTACAACCCACTTCAGGCATTTCGGTTGGCCCCCTCAATCATTTGTCGTAGTGAATCGGAACTGTTCGGTGTTTCGATGCCTAGATTTGCAGCCCGCGGGTACATCCCGTCCGAGGCGGACGGTAGCCATCTCGGATTTCTGAACGTTCGTCGCCTTGACGTACTCGTCAATCATGTCCGTACGCGCTTTCAACCAACAGAGGATGAGGAGGGGCCCGGCAAAGAGCTGAGTGAGAATCTCGACGCAATTGGCGACTCTCTCATCAAGCCTCCTTTGACTTTGCTCGAGCGGTACTGGATTCTTCTTTGCGACCTTTCCAAGGAGTACGCCGAAGAATGCTTTCTGTCCGTTCCTTTCATACAGGCGATTGACGTGGGTGGAGGTCTCTGCGCGCAAGGCGCGGCGTGGATGGCTTCTGTTTTCCTACACGATCTTCTCGACGGACTCCATGGTCTCGCGGAGATCACCGCGATCGCCAACCGAGTCACAGGGGACTCTGATAGCAACTTTTCGCTTTCCGGCTTGAGTTTCCAACAACTCCGACACTACTTTGAAGAGATCGGGGCATCGGCCACGACTCACTGTATCGACCTTCAGAATCGACCGGGCGCGGACCTGACACCGGAACGCGAACTCGACTCGCTTCAGCGTTCTTATCTGCTGTCTGGGTTTCCATCCATCCTGAGCGTCGATTTGGGTCGCATGCATGGAGTTGCGGGAACGGACAGCGTCATCCGCGCAGGAATAGAGGGTGACTCACGGAAAAACAAATCGATCTATGTTCGCAATCGAATGCCCGAGCACGCGCTTCCGTCTTCGCTGGGCGGAGCAAAGCTTCGGACGCAGCACCATGCTGTCGTCTCAGTTGCTTACGAGAAAGATGGGGCCGATGGATCGCGAAAAATACTATTCAACGATCCTTCTATCTATCCGCTCCTTGAAATCAGTTTCGAAGATTTGCTCTTACGCCGAAACTATAGAGACTTGGAGAGTGATGATAACTTCGTAAGCGAAGATGGTAGTTCGTGCCCACTGGTCGACGCCATGCTCGCGGCTCAGTTTCGCTTCATGCCGATTCTTCCAAAAGCCGTGAACTTGTTTCTGGGCAACACACTGCCTTCCAATGAACCGGACGGGAAGCAACTGGGCCTATTCACGTTGCTGAATCTGATAGCGGACCAAGGTGAGTTGACGGGGCTTTCAGGTCGTCCATGGGCTCAAGAACTCCTGGCCGACTCCGTCCAGAATGGCCAGATGGGTGAGATCCGCTTGGTCAATGTCCAGGACCTTCATTCGAAGTCTCGATCGCCCCGCACCGAACAAGCCATTGCCTCATTGTCTGTGGCGATTCCGGATACCTTGCTGGATGGACTCGATTCGCTTTCGTGGGTCTACATTCAGTATCTCACGTCTGATGGCGAATCGCAGAGTGAGGCGGGCTTATGGTTGGTGTGGGATGCAACGATGAGCATCGCCAAGCAGCTAGGAGACAACCCCTACTCCATGTCAGCAGATGATGGCTGGGACCTTCGAAGACTCCGTGACGGCCTGTTGTTGCGTGCCATCGCCGTTGAAGCAGACGGCGGCATCTGGGTTTGCGACTCTGCGCCTGCCTCGTGCGAGGATCGTCCGGACCACCAGCCGCCTCGGCGGGACAGCACTGAGGCAAGCCAGCCCTGCGACTGTCTTTGGGAATCGATTGAACCTTCGATTATCTCATCCTGTTTTCCTACGAATCCCTTGCCAGCATTGGGTCGGGTGAGGGCAGAATTGGTGGCCATGGGGATCTTGTCCGAAGAGCGAAAGCTTCCCATCGAACTTTACACAGCCATGCACTCTGAGTTGCTGCCTTCTGTGAAGAAGTTTGAACGCGGAGTTGTCGACGACGGATCGCTGGAAATGCTCGCGTCCATGCGTGGCAATTCCGATTTGCTTTCTGATTGGCTCACCAACCTTCGGAGCGCACTTGAAGAGCATCAGCTTGAGGTGTGCGGACTGGCGTCGTTCGTACCAGAAGTCACGGCCGATGACGGTCAGCTTTCGCGAAAGTTGGCGGTCGACGCACTGTGTGTGATGCAGCGAGTTGCCCACCTACTTCGGGAACCAGAGGACCCTGCTGTCACGTCGCATCCCGCCAAATTCATTGAAGTCGTTGGTGGCTCCATCGTTGAAGGCGTGTTTCGCAATGACTTTCAAGAAGGGCCACGACGCGACTTTGGCGTTGATCTCAAGGACCACCGTGCGGTTACAATCGCCCGACACGAAGCCATAGACCGACTTGCAACCGCGCTTCGCGAGGCGACTGAACTTGCCACGCAGGAGTGGGCAATCCGGCCAACAGCATTTTTGGTCGAGTTGGAGCCCGGTCCGTTGTTTACCGTCAATAGTTCCAATTCCTACTTGGAATTG
>JBCCYK010000284.1:0-8005 GCA_039189905.1 Planctomycetota bacterium | reverse complement strand
TGGTTTTTCCGCTCGATTCCGGGCCAAAAACTTCGATGATGCGACCGCGTGGGATGCCTTGCCCGCCCAGTGCCATGTCCAAGCTCAAGCTGCCGGTCGGGATGCCTTGCACCGTCAGCTTTTGCGAAGCGCCCAGCGGCATGATGGAGCCATCACCAAACGACTTCTCAATCTGTTGCAACGTTGTTTTCAGGCCGGGCTCTTTCTCCAGGATGGTTTTCATGCCTGGATCCAGTTTGACGCCTTTGGCCGCGCTCGCACTTGCGACATTGGATTTTTTTGCCATCAATGATCCCCTTCGTTCATCCGTTTGGTGTGGTTGTACGCTTCCAAAGCTTGGGAGCTCCAAAACCTGGGAGGATCCCATGCGATGTCCACGTGCATGAATTGTAAGGCCGACCACGCCTGCCGCCGACCTGAAAGGAGGGCTCACCCTCAAAAATCAGACAACTTTTCCACGGACGGAAAACGACGGAACCGGGGCGTGCAAGCCAACGCTTCTGACGGGCAGAATCGGTCGCTTGAATGACCACACTGGAAGGATCGTCAGGGCGCGGACACCTTTGGTCCACCCCTTGTCCCCGTCCGGATTCAGTTCGCTTCCAGCGGAGATCGCCGCGATTGAAAGTTCACGATCAAGAAGACGATCACCAGCTGGGTTGCCGCAAATCCAAGCGGCGGGACGGATCGGAGCCAAGCGAACAGGTTCCGACACCACAGCGGCTCACGGCTCTGTTGGGCGAGGATTTGCTGGGGGAGCGGGATTCGTGCCATGGGGTTGGCTCGCCACGTTGACACATGTTGCCATCCGTCGACCGTCCGACGCCAACCGATTGGCGGCACCGCACGACGTGTGATTCCGCCCGCTGGCGTCGCCGCGACCGAAGTCCCGGATGCGGCAACGCGTGTTGGGGCGAATGTGTTTGCCTTGATCGTCTGCGAATCCGTGCGGTGCCAGGGTGTCTGTGTTACCACGGTCAAGCCAATGGCCAAGAGCGCGGTACGTTGCAAACGCCGCAAGAGCCAACGGCGGATTTCACTTGGCGTCGCGTCGCGGGTTGGCAGGTCGAACACATTCATGACGGGCTGGCAACGCGAGTCCCATGCCGCGTTCACGAGTCAGCGTTGCTTGCCTTCCCAAGTGCATTGCCCACAAACGTTTGCGGAACGTGCGTCGTTCATGTGTCCTGGACACTGGTGGTGGGAAAACACCACGGCTGTTGCTCTGGTGAACGGCACGTGGCACCAACGCATCACAGGGTTCAACACGCAAAAACGATGCAACGATTCCAATCGTCATGCTGCCTCGCGTTGTGCACAGTCGGTGTCGGCAACCTGGCAACCTGTCCCGTTCAGGGGGCGAAAGTGACGTACGTTTCACAAGGCTGTTTTGTTTCCGTTTGTCACGTGAGTCACCCATGTCTGTATCAGCACCAGCGACCTCTTTGGATGAAGTCTTTCGAACGGAGGTGTTGCCAGCACTCCCGCACAGCGCCATCAGTCTCTTGCAACTCTCGCAGAGCGACGATGCCGGCCCCGGTGATTTCGCCAAGCCGATTGAGGCGGATCCGGGCTTGATGGGACAAGTGCTCCGCTTTGTGAACTCCTCGTACTTTGGTTTCAGTCGTGAAATCATGAGTATCTCACAGGCGATCACGCTGATCGGATCCCGAGCGATCACCAACTTCGCGCTCTGGAACGCCGTTTTCAGCGTGATCCCGAATCCAAAGTTTGGTCCCTTCGACCTGAAAGCGCTTTGGCAAGATTCGCTGCGACGAGCGATCTTTGCCAGACGACTGGGTCGTGAGTTGAAGCTTGCGTCCGCGGAAGATCTGTTTGCCGGTGCTCTTCTTCAGGACATGGCGATCCCGCTGTTGTTGAAAGAACTGCCCGAACAATACGAAGATCTGGTTGCCAAGCGGGTCGAAAGTGGAGAACGACTGAGCGGGCTCGAGAAAGAGTTGTTCGGGTGGGATCATGCAGAGGCGGCTGCCATGCTCGCCACGCGATGGAAACTTCCGGAAGAGTTCGTCCGTCTGATCGCGGAACATACCGATGCGAGTTCCATTGCGACCGCCGACGATGATGCGAGCCGCGGAGCCGCCTGCGTCGCACTTGCCTCCTTGTTGCCGGCCTGTGCCGACGAAGGGTGGGATGAGAGGGATGCATTCACGAAAGGTTTTCAAACGCTTTCGGGACAAAGCATGGAACAACTCACCAGCCTGCTGCAAGAGATTGACGAACAGACAGCCGAGTTTGCTCCCTTGTTGCGACTTCCGGTTCCGGACAAGACGCTCGTTTCGTTGCTGGACGATTAGGCATACCTACATTGACGACATCGCGTGAAACGCGACTGTCGATCACAAGCCTACAATGCAGATCATGAGCGATCTGCAGCGAATTCTTGCGGCCTATAGCCAGGTGATTTCCGAACACGCGGTGTCACCGGACGCGTTGCATGCACGGAAGATGGCACCCGGTTTCTCCGGAGCTCCGGTGTATCGCATTGTTCGCGTTCTGGGGGTGGACTCTCAGGTTCGCGAACAATCGTGTTATTGCCTGAAACGCGTCGGCGCTTGGCCACGAAGCCCAGCTGCGATCGAGCGTGACGGTGTCGTTCGTGCGGTATCCCAGTTTTGCCCGTCGATCATCGCTCCCTTACCGTCAGACTCGGGCCAGCTTTCTGTTTCACACAAGGGGAATGCCTGGCAATTGACAAAGTGGTTTGACGGGATCGCCTTGTCGACGCGACCTTCTGACGCGCATTGCCATTTGGCCGGAAGGGCGATTGCAGAAGTCCACGCGGCGCTCGCGCGTCATCCCGACCATCGCAAACATCTCACCACGCAGCCAGCTGGGTTGGCGGAACGCGTTGGCCAGTTGCAAACGATGGAAACCTTGCGCTCCCAGCTTCGCGAAGCGTGCTTAACGACTTCGAAGTTATCGCTTCAGATGCAGGGTCAGGTTGGGCCTTCCAACACGACGGAGGCCATGCTGCTGGAGGAAGCGAGGGCACAGGCCGCCAGCCTTGGCGTGTTCTTGAAGCGTGCGATTGACTGTTTCGCTTCGCACGATCGCTCATGGCAACCTTTGATTTCTCAGCTGGACTGGACCAGGAATCAGCACAACGCTGGCAAATGCGTCTTGGAGACGGGGTTTGCCTGGCGGGATCTCCATCGGGAGCAGATGCTCTGGCGTCATTCGTCGTCCGGACGAGAATCCCCGTTGTCTACGGATGCCGTTGGGTTGATCGACCATGAGTTTTTGACATGGGATTTTCTTGCGATGGACCTCTCGCGGTGGGCTCAGTCGTTCGTCTTACCGGAATCGGTCTTGCGCCAAACCTTGGCGGGCTATCGGGAACGACACCCATTTCCTGATCGCGACGCATCCTTGGCGTCAACGCTGGCGAGCGCCGCCGACTGGATCACGATCGCGAATTGGCTGCGATGGTTGATTTTAGAGCAGCGTGTTTTTCAGCTCTCTGCTGCGCGAATCGAGTCGCGTCTGGAACCGATTTTGAACCGGTTGGAGGCTGGGTAAGCATGGAGGCCCTGGCAAGCACGGATTTTTCAGGATGCGGCCCCGCCAGGGGATGGTGAGGCAAAAGCGGAGGTTTTGTTAAACTCTGCCGATGCGATGGGCCGAGGAAGGCTCGGCTGCACAGTGAAGTGATTGGGGGCTGTGATCCCTCACGGACACGTCTATTCAAAGGGCTACGTATGATCCGGCTGCTGGCGATCTGGATTTGCTTGGGTTTGGCGATGGTTCCTGCGGGGCGAACCCGCGGTGACGAGGCCACGACCGGTGGGGGCTTGGGTCTCGGCCAGGAGCTGTTTCCGAATTTGTCACTCAACGGTCTGCCTGGGCAACCAGCGGCTGCTTTGGACGGCAATGCGGGGCAAGCTTTCTTGACGGACCAAGGCCAACCGGCATCGGTGACGGCCAGCCTGATTGGCGGTGAGTCGGTTGCAGGACCTTGGGATGTGAAGGTGACCGTGAAGCTGGCACCAGGCTGGCATATCTATTCCTTGACGCAGCCAGCAGGTGGGCCGTTGCCGACCAAGATCCGTTTGGTTGTGCCCAACGGTTTCAAGTTAGAACAAGCGTTCGCGCCGGATTCGGACCCCCTGAGAAGTGTCAGTGAGGAGTTTGGCGGGATCACGCTCGAAGAACATGTGAACCAAGTTCACTTCACGGCGCGTGTCGCTCGTGACGATTCAACATCCAAGCGTGACGCCCGCTTATCGATTGACTTCAAGGCACTGGCTTGCATGGACGGGGGTGCCTGCCTTCCCGTCAATGAAACATTCAAGTTGGATGTGCCGACCCGGACGGTGGCGACCATGCCGAATGCCGTGGCAGTCAAAGCAACCGGAAACGGGGAGTCCTCGGGTGTATTTGGGATGCCTGATCTCAATGCGTTGCTGCCGGTGGAGGCACGGGAGGCGCATCCGAACGCACAGGGCGCGTCCCAAAAGCTCCCGTTGTTTCGGCAAGACGATTATGCCGTTGCGTGGACAGCCGTCTGGGAAGATGCACAGGTGACCCCTGGTGAAACCACGCATTTGCTAATCACGGCCGTCCCGGACGAGCCTTACCACGTTTACACGGCAGCGGTGAACGATGATCGCAACAAGACCAATTTTGCGATGGTCGACAAAGCGGACTTGCTTGTCGGCATGCCGACAACGGATGAGGGGCAGATCCCCAACGAGTTCATGAGGGGCGTCTTCTACCACCCAGGCAAAGTGACCTGGCGTTTGCCAGTCCGCGTTCCCGCGGACGCTTCGCTGGGCACCAAAGTTCTCAGTGGCTTGGTCGCCTATCAGGCTTGCGACGCCACCAGCTGCTTGCAGCCGCGAGGTCTGCGCTGGAGTGCCAAGTTGAATGTCGTGGCGGAGGACGATGGGCTTCAGCCGGATGCGACGGTCACGCTGGTTGCGGCAACGTCCCCGGAGGCGTTGGATGCGACCGCGGGTGGCTTCTGGGTAGATGATCTTTCGTCTCCAGAACCCACCGAGATGGTCGCGGCGGGAGATGCCATGACAAAAGACTTGGCTACGGAGGACGAAGAGCTTAGCGCGGTAGCGCCGGTGCTTAATACCAACTCAAGTTGGTCTTCTTTGCCGTTCATCCTGTTAATGGCCTTTGCTGGCGGGATCATCCTCAACGTGATGCCCTGTGTCTTGCCCGTGGTGGGCTTGAAGATCATGAGTTTCGTCAAGCAGGCGGGCGAAGACGGGAAACGCGTTCTGTGGCTGAATCTGGTTTATGTCGCGGGGATCCTCAGTGTGTTTGCGATCCTGGCGGGTCTGGCGGTGGCGCTTTCATTCTCCTGGGGCGAGCAGTTCACCTATTTCCCCTTCAAGCTCACGTTGACGTTGGTGATGTTCGCACTCGCGCTGAGCTATTTGGGTGTGTGGGAGATTCCCGTTCCGGGAATGGCGGGTGGCCAAGCCTCGATGGAATTGCAAAACCGCGAAGGGTTTGCCGGTGCCTTCTTCAAGGGTGTCTTCACGACGATCTTGTCCACGCCGTGTAGCGGTCCTTTGCTTGGCTACATCCTCGGATGGACACTGGGTTTGTCGCCTGCTCACACCGTTTTGGTGATCATGACCGTTGGATTCGGGATGGCGTTTCCCTACATCGTGATTGGGTTTCGGCCGTCGTTGGTGGCTTTCTTGCCAAAGCCTGGCAACTGGATGGAGACGCTCAAGCAGTTCTTCGCTTTTCTGTTCCTCGGGACGGTGGCGTTTTTCTTTTACGGTTTCAAGGATGAACATCACGTCCCCGTGTTCATCGCGCTGATTGGGGTTTGGTTCGGTTGCTGGATTGTCGGCCTGGTTCCAACGTGGCAAACCATCCAGCGGCGGCTCTTGGCTTGGACGGGCGGCATTGCCGCCGCGTCCGTCATCGGCATCGCGGCATTTCACTATTTGGGTCAGCAACCCAAGGTGCTTCAGTGGGAACCCTACAGTGAGGCGCGTTTGCAACAGCTCCAAGGTGAAGGACGGACCGTGATGGTCAAATTCACCGCCAAGTGGTGTGTCAATTGCATCGTGAACTACCAGGTGGCCGTCAATACGGAGCCGACGGCTGAGAAGCTGAATGAGCTGGATGCCGTTGCCCTTTATGCTGACTGGACCGACCAGAACGACGAGATCAAGGCGAAGCTGGAAGAATTGCAGAGTCGCTCCATCCCGTTGCTGGCTTTCTATCCCGGAGCTCAGCCGGACAAACCGATCGTGCTGAGGGATTTGGTCTCGCAACAGGCCGTTCTGGACGCACTTCAAGAGGCGGGACCCAGCGTCGGTGCGGGGACGCTGACAAGAACGCAGCCGCCGCTTCGTCATGCGGGCACGCGGGCCATGGCGAGTCGCTGATGCGGGTCCCACGCAACGCACCATGCCAGCATCCGGTGGAATGAAATCGTCGACGTCGCACTGCGACGAAACGATCGCGGCGATTGCAACACCGGAGGTGGCTGCCCCTCGCGGCGTGATTCGCATCTCAGGTCCCGCGACCGAACAAGTTTTGATCGTTTGTGGCCTCTTAAAGGAACAAGAGCGATCCGAGTCATCAGGCGTTCCGGTGAGACAGCCCCGACGTTTTGCGTGTGAGCTCTTCGTCAATGAGGAATTGGGACGGGTACCCGTCGACGTTCTCTTCTGGCCGGGTCGCCAGAGTTATACGAGTGAGCCGTCGGCGGAGGTCCATACCTTTGGTGCTCCCTGTTTGCTTGCTGAGATCCTGGACGCGCTTCATCGCGGTGGCGCGCGTCCTGCCAAGCCGGGTGAGTTCACGCTGCGGGCGTTTCTGGCCGGCCGACTCGACCTGACGCAGGCGGAAGCCGTTCTTGGCGTCATTGATGCCGACAACGAGAGGCAGCTCCATCAGGCCCTGCATCAGCTCGCCGGTAATTTAGGGCGTCATTTTGAAGCCGTCCGCTGTGATCTTCTCAACTTGCTTGCCGACATCGAAGCCGGATTGGATTTTGTTGAGGAGGACATTGCCTTCGTCGATGACGAGACCATTCGGCGCGAGCTTGAGAGATTGACGGCTCTTGTTCATGACGCGATGACGAGACTGCGTGATCGTGATGAATCAAGCAGTGTGTTTCGCGTCGTCCTGCGTGGGATGCCCAATGCCGGAAAAAGTAGCTTGCTCAATGCTCTGAGTGGCGGCGAGTTCGCTTTGGTTTCTCACCAGGCTGGAACGACTCGCGACATTGTTCGCGTTCAGATCGATGTCGATGGGCGGGTGATCGAGCTCATCGACACGGCTGGGATCGAGCGGCAGGAATCGGGATCGGCTGCGAGCGCCATCATCGCGCAAGCACAGATGCTCGCGGAGAAGGCGGCAACACAAGCGCACGCGTGCGTGCTGTGTCTGTCGGCGGATTCATTGCCAGAGGCTGCACGTGATGTCGATGGGAAGGCTGCGGATCTGATTGTCGTGACCAAGTCCGACCTTGTGGACAAGTCTGACCTGATGGATGGTGCAGCACAATCGAGGGTGCGAGAAAGTCAGCGACCCGGCCAGGCGATCTTCGCGAGCAGCCTCACTGGAGAAGGGCTGATCGAGATCCGAGATAAACTTGCTGTCTTGCATGATCAGGTGGATCGGCAGGAGCGGGGCGATGGCATTGGAACAGCGGTTAGGTGCCGTGACTCATTGGTGCGTTCCAAGGCAGCGCTGGATGCAGCCATGCACTGTTTGCGGGGCAACTCAGGACATGAGTTGGTTGCTGGCGAGCTTCGTCTTGCTGCGGACGCCATCGGCGAGATCACCGGCCAAGTCTATACCGATGACATTTTGGATCGCGTCTTCAGTCGATTCTGCATTGGAAAGTGATACCTCGACCTCGTACTCAGCGAAGCGGTACTCGTACTCGAGACAGCAACGAGTCGAGTAGGAGTACGAGTACCGCCACTCCGCGGCTGAGTACGAGCACGATTTCCCTTTCCATTCCCGTGACAACGTCCCGATGGGTTGCGTCTTA
>JBCCYK010000283.1:0-8019 GCA_039189905.1 Planctomycetota bacterium | reverse complement strand
CAGAAGCCACAGCAGCATCTCGGAGTTGCCTCGTTCCGCACAGATACCCAAGGCGTCTGGGCCCATTCGTTCCCGGTCACGAAGATCAGCTCCGGAGGCTAGAACCCGTTTCGCCTTCTCAATGTCCCCGACCAAGCAAGCCAACAGCCACGGCGTTCGCTCCCATCGATCGCGATCATGAACTCGCGGGCTGTCTTCGAAGAGATACTGCTCAACCTCATCCATCGTTCCTAGTGCGACCGCTTTCATCAGCCTCGTCCAGCCGAGCGGTGATGGATCGGCGCCGGCTGTCAGCAAGGCTTGAACAGCATCGAATCGACCGAGACGTGACGACACACTCAGCGGTGACTCCCCGTACCTGCTTTCAGAGTCTGGATCGGCTTCTAGTTCCGTCAACAGCTCGATCATTGGCACCAGACGCTCATCGTCGCATAGCGCGTACACGACGTTGATGAGAACGGTGTATCCGTTCTCGGAAACAAAGCGTGCATTCGCGCCAGCTTCCGCAAGAAGCCGAACCTTCTCCTGACTGCCCGAGCAAGCCGCCAGTCCAAGTGGTCGCTTCTTCGCTTGGTCGACGGTGGCGTTGACATCGGCTCCGGCTTCAATGAGCAAACGAACCATCGCCACATCAGCGTCAGAACTTGTTGCGGCATACGCCAGTGGCGTCCAATCATGGCCGTCTCGCGCGTCAACGCTTCTTCCCTGACTGAGCGCGTTGCAAACGGATTCGATGTCGCCGACCCGAGCGAATTCATGAAGATCCAATGCTTGCGTCTCCCGGCTTTCTCAAACGCGCCACGTTGCCCCCTGCGCGTCCGTCGACTCACGTGATTCCGGCCACGTGTCCTCGGGGCATACTCTTTCGAGCGTCTCGAATTGGACACGCTGCATGGCCGTAGGTTCGGCTTGCTGAATCGTGATCCCAAACCGATCGACGATCCACTGAAAGCAAGTGGTCTCATTGGAGCGTTTGGCTAGCCGAACCCAGCGAGTCGACGCCGTGAATCGCGCCGATTGGTTCCCGGAACTTCGTCACAACCAACAGGTGATGCAGTGCCCACCCCGGTTGTGGCGATGCACCCGACGTGGTGTCCAAACATCGCTTGCCGACGGAGTTGCCTGCTCTTTTCAGTACACGTCGCGCGCGTAGCGTTTTTCAGCCTTGAGTTGTGCGACATACGCGGCCGCGTCGTCCTGCGTCATGTCTCCGTGGGTCGCCACCACTTGATGCAGGGCATCGTCGACGTCTTTCGCCATCTTGGAGGCGTCACCGCAAACATAGAAATGCCCATCCTTTTGCAGCCACTCGAAGAGCTCCGCGCCTTCCTCCAACATCAGATGCTGCACGTAGAGTTTTTCGGCTTGGTCCCTCGAGAATGCCAGGCTCAGCTTGTTCAACACGCCGGTCGCATGAAGCTCACTCAATTGATCTTGGTACAGGAAGTCCAACTCGCGATACGGGTTGCCGAAGAATAACCAGTTGTCACCCTCCGCATTGGTTGCCTGGCGATCTTCCAAGAAGGCGCGAAACGGGGCGATGCCCGTACCGGGTCCCACCATGATCATGGGAGAAGCTGGATTCTCAGGTGGTCGAAACGCCTTGTTCTCGTGGACGAAGACACGTGGCTTGGCCAGGCTGGTTCGATCCGAAAAATAGGTCGAACAAACTCCTTTTCGAACGCGATCCTTGGAGTCGTATTTCACGGCACCCACCGTCAGGTGGACCTCATCGGGATGCGCTTTTGGCGATGAGGCGATCGAGTAAAGCCTGGGTGCCAAAGGTTTGAGCAGACCCAAGAATTCGTCTGGGGCGGCAAAATGGAACGAGTGGTCTTTCACCAGATCGTAGATTTCCAGGCCCCAAAGGAAGTCGGACAGTTCACTCTTCTTGTCGTCAGCAAGGAATGCTTTGAGCTCTCCGCTATCTGATTTTTCAGCGAGTGCTTTGAAGACTGGCGGAGTGACGTTTCGAATTTCGTAATCCTCCAAAAACGCTTGCCGGAGGGTCTTGTCCCCAATGGTGGCCTCGGCGGAGAAGCCGAGCACGTCGATCAAGTCATCCACTAACTCCGGATCGTTGACCGGGAAGACGCCCAGTGCGTCTCCCGCCTGATAATTGACGCCCGAGTCCTTCAGACATATTTCCACGTGAGTTGTTTCGCGTGCACTGGAAGGATCATTCAGATTATGGAGCCGAAGAATGTCCGCCGAGTGCGGGTTCTTCTTCGTTACTCCCTCCTCTTGGTCGTCCTCGACTTGGACCGATGCCGAGCCGAAGACTTTCAGCATTTCGCTGGTCCAAGTGGCGTAGTCGTCGTCGTAGTCCACATCCAAGTCGACACGTTCCAGAATGGGTCTTGCGCCTAATTCCTTGAATCGATTGTCAAAATCAACACCCGCCTGACAGAAATCCGGGTAGGCCGAATCTCCGAGCGCGAGCACGGCATAGTTCAGTTCCTCCAGCTTCGGCGCCGCATCACTGGTGATGAAGTCGTAGAACGGCTGCGCGTTATCGGGTGGATCGCCTGCGCCATAGGTTGATGTGATTAGAACAAGATGTTCGAGACTTGGCAGGGAGTTGTGATCGAACTGCGCCAGATCCACGACGGTCGGTTCGACACCGGCTTTGGAGGCCGCTTTGGCAAACTTCTTCGCCAGCGACTCGGCCGACCCAGTCTGAGAGCCCCATGCGACGGTCACCGGCACACCGGGAGCCGAATCGGTCTCGGCATACGGCGCGAGCAATGCGGTTAGATAACCGTTGAGCCACTCTCGCTGTTCGGCTGAAAAAGGGGCTTCCTCGGGCAGGATGACTTGTTTCATGGTCGTTTGAAATGAAATGCCGAATCAGTTTTCGTGAATCAAGATCGGGATGTTGGATGAAGGAGCGCGTCGAGCCACTAGACGGGTGCCGCAAACAACTCGGTGAGTTCCTGAGGTGTCCGCTTGCGAGTGAAGCTAGCGAAATCCTCCCCGCCGTCGCGGAGTTCCAGATAGGTCCGGAGCATGCTAACGACGAGAGGCGGAACGTCATCAAACGGGATTGCCTGAAAAGCGTCCTGAGCGATGTAACCATTGTCGTCCACGCCGCCACCGAGCACGATATTGTAGCCTTCCACGGATTCTTCGCCGATCTTGCAAGTCACACCCTGAAGGCCGATATCACCGACGTAATGCTGCGCGCAACTATGTGGGCAGCCGGTCAGATGGATGTTCAGAGGAGTGTCCAGCTCCACATTCTCCTCGATATAGCTGGCCAACGTGCGGGCATGGCCCTTCGTGTCTGCGGCTGCAAACTTGCAGCCACGATTGCCGGTGCAGGCAACCAGGCCACCACCGACGCTGGTCGTTGAATGACTGAACCCAGTCTCTTCGAGCCCTTCCAAGAATGCAGGGAGATCATCGTCGCTGATGTGCGGCACGATGATGTTTTGCCAGGCTGTCAGACGGATATCGCCCTCCCCATAGCGGTCGGCCAACTTCGCGATCTTTCGCATCTGGTCGGGCAGCATGCGTCCCACCGGGGTGACGATGCCGACGTAATTCAAACCCGGTTGCTTTTGGCTGTGGATTCCGAAATGGGCCTGCCGATCCTTGGTAGGTAACGGGCCGCACTGATCCAGCGGCGCGAAACGCAATGGAAACGCCAGCTTCTCTTGAACTTTCTCCAGCAGCGTTTCATGGCCCCAGTCATCCACCAAGTATTTCAGGCGAGCCTTCTTCCGATTGGTGCGATCACCATGTTCGATGAAGACGCGCAAGATCGCAGCGGCGACGGGAATGCATTCGTCATGATGGAGCAGCAGACCACAGTCACTGGCTAACTGCCGGTGCCCCGTGATGCCGCATAGTTGCACTCGAAACCAAATGCCAGGTTCCACTCCAGCATCTTCACCCGCTTCGATCGCATAAAATCCGATATCGTTGGTATCCGCACACGTCGAAACACTGCCACCGCTGTCAAAGCTGATGTTGAATTTCCGGGGCAGACCGTACAGGTCTCGGTGATTGAGAATGTAGTGATGCATTGACCTCGCCAGCGGCACGACATCAATGAGTTCCTGCGGGTCGAATCCGGACGTCGGCGTCCCCGTCACGTTACGAACGTTGTCGGCACCGGCGCCTTTTGACGTCAGCCCAATGTCCGTCAATTTCTGGAGCACGTTGACGACATTCCGGGGCATGATCTCGCGTACTTGGAAGTTACCTCGAGTCGTGACATCCGCGTAACCACCTCCCCAGTCCTCGGCGATGTCCGCGATCCCCCGAAACTGGAGCGTGTTGAGCACGCCGGCCGGGATCCTACAGCGCAGCATGAATGAATCCTGCACCGGCTTGACATGGAACATGCCGTAGAACTTAAAACGGAAGACGTCTTCGGGCTCCGGGAAAATATCCTCCGCGGCATTGCGGAGCATTGTGTCCCAGCAATCCAGTCCATTCTGTTGGTACTTGATCTGCTCCTCTTTGCAGAGATCGTCGATGGCCGTTCCATAAACCGACTCCTCCGGTTCGTTGGTGAACTTGCCATCGACCGTCGTTCCAAGAAAGGGATAAACCTCTTGGATCCTCGACATCAAATAGGACTTTTGTTCCTCGGAGAACGCGCCGTCCAGACCCATCTTCTCTCCCTACAGCAGTTTCAACTTCGAGCACCCAATGAAAGTTCCCCGATCGTGGATCACCAGCCAAGACGACGGATGACCAAGCACCCCTGTGCGTCTTTGCAGCCCCGCGAGTCTTTGACTGCGGAAATCAATCCCGGGTTAACTTCTCAAACCAATACGGCGGGCTCTCCACCCATCGATCGCCCGAACGGCTCGCGAACGAACGTCTCTCATTCGCGAAGCGACGTGACTGAAAGGACCGTTTCAACGTCAACGAGCAGGGACATCCGAATAATCTGACACGACAACGACCCAAAATCCCCACACCCCGATGACTCCACTTCGGGCCAGTCGGGGAGAGCCATGTCGCGGCAACCCACCTTTCCGAACGGAGCCGCAAAAAAGGTGCCATTTTCGGGCGGCGAATCGTCTACGCTGGGTCGGAAACGGCTCCAAGGATGTGCCATCAAATGTCTGGGTCGACTAACCCACCGCATCCACTTCCAAAGGCCGATATCAGCGCCCGATGCACGGATGCGATTTTTGCGCATGGCATCGGATTTTGTCTCTCGGATGCCAAAAAAAGCTGCATTGTCGTCCTGTTTGTTAGGCATCTCCATCGGAGATGGGGACGGCGACGCCCCTGGCCAGAGCCGCTCTAGACGACCCATCAAAACCTGGATTCGGCCAGCCCATTGACCGCCCAAGCCCCAATTCAATCGACGGGCGGCATGATCAAGAGCGAGCCGCGGGCTCGGTCGACTATAGTGGCGGCCATCGTATCCGCTCCCCCCCCCCGCCTTTGGCCCGCCGCGTCGGGCCGAGTCGTCCGAGGCCCACGCCAAATGAACGCCGGTATCGACCAACGCATGAAAACACTCTTATTGCTCTTCGCTGGGGTACTTTCCTTGGCATGGTCCTCGGTTTCGCAAGCTGGCGATCGACCGAACATCCTTTTGATCATGGCCGATGATCTGGGGTTCTCCGATTTGGGTTGTTACGGTTCCGAAATCAACACACCTCACTTGGATACGCTTGCCGCGGACGGGCTGCGATTCACGCAGTTCTATAACACGTCGAAGTGTCACTCGTCACGCGTTAGCCTGCTAACCGGTCTGTACTGCGATCAAGCCGGCAGTGAATCCCTCCGTCACGGCGCCACGATCGCGGAGGTTCTCGCGGAGGCGGGTTATTTCACAGCCATGGTCGGCAAATGGCATCTGAGCAAGCAGCCGACGGACTTCGGGTTCCAGCGTTATTGGGGTCACCTTTCGGGCGCAACCAACTTCTTTGTGGGCGATGAGACTTTTCGTTTCAATGGTCAAGAGTGGCCCGTACCAGCCACACTCAATGGTCGACCCTTTTACACCACTCACGCGATCACGGACTTCGGTTTGGACTTCATGGCGGAGGCTTGTCAGGCCGATCAACCGTTCTTGCTTTATACCGCCTTCAACGCGCCGCACTATCCGCTGCAAGCTCCGGAGAATGAGGTCCAAAAATACAAGGGTCGGTACGACAGCGGTTGGGATCAACTCCGTATCACTCGGCATGCAAAGCAGATCAAGAGCGGGTTGCTACCCAGTCATTGGCAGCTCAGCCCCAGACCAGAACACATCCCCGCCTGGGACAGTTTGGATGTCGATGAACGTCAGTGGGAGAGCGACCGGATGGCGGTGTTCGCCGCAATGGTCGACGTGGTCGACCAGAGTATTGGTCGCTATGTCGAATTCTTGAAAGAAAAGGAAATCCTTGACAACACGCTGATCCTGTTTTGTTCGGACAATGGAGCATGCCCTTTTGAACGCACGAAAGGTCGATACTTGGAACCGTGGGACTCCCAGTCCTATTGGACCTACGACGCCAGCTGGGCGCACGCGGGCAACACGCCATTTCGTCTGTACAAACAGAATCAGCACGAGGGCGGAATCTCATCACCGCTGATTGTTCACTGGCCGGCGGGACTGAAGACGGAGGCTGGCTCGATCACCGATCAGCCCGCGCACCTAATCGACTTCATGGCCACGTTCTTGGACGTGGGTGAGGCGGACTATCCCGCACAGGTCGGCGACCGAAAGGTGGATCCGCTGCAGGGCATTTCGTTGATGCCGATTCTGCAGGGCGAGACTCGAACTGGGCATGACCAGCTGTACTTCCGTTTCGGCACCGACCGAGCGCTTCGCCAGGGTCCCTGGAAGATTGTGTCAGCCAAGCAAGGACGATGGGAGCTCTACAACATGGACGAAGATCGAACGGAGCTCAACGATCTTGCCAGCGAGGATCCAGAACGAGTCGAGTCGATGGCTCAGGAGTGGTTTCGGTTGGCCAAGGAAGTCGACCGTCAGAAAGGTCGAGGCCTGGCTCCGGTATCGGATCAGTTGAAGTCGCTTCGTTTTCGCAAGAGCACCAAGTCCGGCAACGCCAAATGAAGATGCTATCGGCCTGACTGGATCGTGCTTGCGGAGACCGTCGATGGACGATCGCGAAGGTGTTTGTCGAAGAACTGTTGCTCGCGATTTTCCACCTCAGGGTTGCGAAAGCGACCATGGCCGGCTCCATCGACGGTGACGAAGGTGCATTCGACGTCGACCTGCTGGAGCGCCGTTGCGAGCCGTTCGGATTGATTGTAGGGAACCACGACATCCCGGTTGCCGTGAATAATCAGGAAAGGCGGGTCATCGCTGGTGACATAGGTGATCGGCGAAGCCGCCCGCGCGATATCCACGTTATCGCTGACGCGTCCGCCGACGAGTTTGCCCTCAGGCGACGACGGTCCATCATGATCCAAACGACTTGGATAGTCCTTCATTGATAACAAGTCAGATGGACCAAACTCTGTGACAACGCATTGCACCTGACTGCTAACATCATCGTGGTCGCCCAAGTCGCCTTCCAATGGCATGACCCCGCCACTGGTTCCCAGCATCGCTGCAAGATGTCCGCCGGCGGATGAACCGATCACGCCAATACGATTCGGATCCAAATCGTATTGGTCTGCATGATCACGAATCCAACGAATCGCAGCCTTGCAATCATGGATCTGGGATGGCCAAATCGATTCCCCCGTTAGTCGATACCCAACGGAGACGCCCGCATAATGGCCCGTCTCCACGTATCGCAGGAGTCGTCCTCGTCCGCCGGCGCGATTTCCAGCTTGCCACGCACCACCATGGATGTACACGATCACCGGAAGCGGTTGGGAACCCGTCCTCGACGTGGGCAACAGAAGATCAAGCTCTTGCCGCGGATTCGCCGTATCCGCGTAGGCAAGATCCTGCGCCAGCGTGATCCGATCGGTCGGACGGCTTCCCAGGCGACGCTGCTGTGCCGACGCATTCTGCACCGACCACAACGCAATACTGGCGAAGAAGATCAATGAAAATCTTCGCAACTCAACTAAGTGCACCAT
>JBCCYK010000282.1:0-8030 GCA_039189905.1 Planctomycetota bacterium | reverse complement strand
GGAAGTGCCGCCTCGTTCGGCGACCTTTGACAGCCGCTCTATCTCGGCTTGGATCAGATCGATCTCACGCGACGCTTGAAAGAGTCCTGTCTGCGTTGCCTGAAGGTATTCACTGAACAGTTGAATCGTAACCAGCTTGTCACCCGGCAGAACCGTGTCACCCGGAAAGACGTGGATCACCGAGACGGATCCGACGGCGGGCGACGTGACGCCACGGTCGGAAACACCCGGCCGATCAAGCACCACCCCCGGAATCGTGACCACCCGCCAATGGTCGGTAACACGAGCAGCGGCGACTTTTAATCCCAAGTTCCTACGCGCCGTTGCTCTCAACTCCAAGACAGTCGCGTGCTCGGGCGACAAAGTCCCGGCTTGGTCCCCTTGATTCCCAGGCTCGGGAGTGACCGTCGACCGATGAACCCCGAGGGACAATCGGTCGCGATTGAACCACGCGATAGAAGTAGCAAGTCCTGATACCACAAGGGCAACAAGAACCCAGTTTCGAGCAAGATGAAACATGGCGGTGCGCGCGAGATCGCCGCGCGTGTACTGGTAGCAATGCATTCGTGAAGGGACTTTGAGAGGCTCGGTCACCAAGGATGACCGGCGAAATCCCTACAACCTCAGCGCAGCATGCAACAGCACGCGTTCCCGCCCGGTCGAAATCGTCCCGCTGGTTCGACCGTCCGCGGGACCCGTATGAACCAACGACGTGGAAAGAGATGCCCCCAAGGAATAAACAAATGAAGGCGGGGCGATCAGGTCGCTCCGACACTGGGTCGGCAAACACCAGGAGTCAGAGCCCAAGTAAATCGCGTCACGATCATGATCCGTCGGTACACCGGAATCGTGATCACGAGGGAAATCGCTTTCGTCCGAAGCCTCCGACACATGCCGATCAAGATCCACATGGCGATGAGGATCCCCGGTGCTGGCATCATCGTGAAGGTGATGCGAATGTCCCACATGAACATGCGGTGCTGCCGCATGGTCCACGCATGAAATGGGACACCCTCGCCAGGGAGAACTCAAGTTCCCCAAGGCAACGAGCGGCAAGACAGCAAGCGACAGAAAGCGAACCACAATTCCTCCAGACTCACCCCAGTTTATCAACGTGAATCCGACACGCAAACGCCTTTCGAACCTGACGATCCGCCATTGTGGACGAAGGTGATATCGCTTGTCCTCGCGAAAATCTCTTTCAACGAAACGTGATCGTCACCGTAGAAACGTCCAGCAGTCCGGACCTTGCTGCCACCTTCACGAATAGGCGTCACGCACAATGGCAAACAACAAGGAAATACGAACCCGAATGGCCCCTTGCGGTGTGCGGTGAGTTGCCGCTGGTGCGAGTCGTCTAGCGCGACGTCAGAATGGCTGCCGCAGCTTGCGGGGAACTGATTCTTGTCGAGGCATGAACGTCGCTTTAGAGTTCCCGGTCTTCAGTGCTCGAAACCAGCGGTTGCGAACACATTGTTTGCTGGCGGGTAAGCGCGCCGAGGGCTGCTGCGACCCGTGATTCACGGGTTTCTTGGTGGTGAAGGACAAGACGGCGACACAGGATTCGAACCTGTGACCTCCGTGGTGTGAAAATCGCCTTGCCACCAAGATGAATCGCGAGTTTTAATGACTCGACAACCAAGCGTCAGGCGAGGGGCTGTTGAGGCATGTTGGGGTTTCGACTCCCAATGTCCCCGTCGCGATCGGCGTACAGTGTCTGGCCCGGGCTGTGTTGTTGGACAGGCAAACCACCGTGGTTTTGAAGTTGGAGCACTATGCCAAGCAGGCCAAGGTTCTCGATCGCGGTCGCACTGCCCAACGACGCGCCCATGCATTGGCGTTTCGAAACACCAAGACACGAACGATGCCGGAAGGGACAATGCCATTCACATTCTCAGTCGCCATCTATCGGGACAGCGAAGAAACATGGCGTATTCGGACTGAGCACGCTGGCAGCAATGGCAGCCGCCCACTTCGCAACCCACCTTCTTGGCTTGGCAACACGCGAGACACGCGTTGGACAACCAGAGCCTACGGAAAAGACGAAACGATCGCGTGTGAATCGAGCGAACCTCATTATCTCGTTCGCCAAAGAATGTCAAAGATTCTTCCGGATGGCTCATCAACCGTCGATACGGAACCAACAGACGGTATCCTGATCTGGATTGAGCAATACGCGGCCACTCCATAGACGCTACGCAAACCGTCGGGCGTGAATTCAGCTACAACGGTATCGACGGTGCGAGCGTATCCATTCAAGCCGTCATGCCCTGCGTTACCGCTTTCTGTGCTTTTTTTCGGCTGTCCGTTCGTCCATGACCTGGTGGCGTTCCGTGCTCCGCCATGGTCGTGTAGCGATGCCATTTCCACGAACCGCTGTCCTCCCGGATCACCTCGGCAATCACAACGGCGTTGGCCAGAAGCTGAAACGCATCGTCCGACTTAATCCATTTCATGGTCGAGTCTCACGTCAGGTTTGTTGAATGCCGAACGTTGTCAGGCTTCTTGAGCGTGTTCTGCGCGAACCGCCCAAGATTGGTGCCCATACCTGACCCTAGAATATAGCGATCCGACGGAAGGATGCGACCAAAAAAGCCGGACGGTGAGACGCGACGCGCGTCACAGCGCAAGAATGAAAGGCCATCCAGAAAGCTAGCCCTTTGATTCGATTCCCAACACGCAGAAACGTGGGACTTATGCAGGCTTTGCGGGCGCAAGAAGAGAGTGACCGTCGACCCGGATCACCCCTGTGTCAGGCGGAGTGACACAGCTGCAAAACAAGCAAATGGAGATCCGTGGTCGACGGAATCATCAACCCTAAGCGAACAGGCTAACTACGATCCCACCAGTAGAACGCAGCTCGTCCAGTTGCTCAAAACCAATATCGGTTATCACCCCAACTGGCGGTGTTAAGTTTTCGCATTTCGGGACAAGTTTGTGGGCTAAATCGCACACCTCAACAGCGCCAATGCCGTGCCTGAGCTTGGAAACGACGGGAGCTGCGTAAGGCGGGGCGTCATGAGATGCGATCAGTTGCTGATGCTGGTTCCGTTGAGCTTGGCATGTACGAAGCCGTCAGAGACAAAGTGGGCAATACAGGCTCCGAAAACATGCTTGTTTCCCAGGGAATGACGCAGATTGCCGGGCTACCCGAAGCAGAATGCGAAGCACTGACAACTGATGCCGCATTCTGCGAGCTGATTCCGCTCTGGTCATCGCTGAGCGAGGAGGCCAAACAGATCATCCTGAAGATCGCCAAAAGTCGGTGTTCTTGATTGGCCGGACGGTCAGGCGAGGTATTCTCCCGGCCCGAGTTCGTCTTGTCCGTGGTGCCGAATTCGCAAGATGGGGCAGCGACGGAGACGCCCAAGATGTCCACTTACTCGCCGATTCCATGACGCTCGCAAAATCGCCGATCGAACTCATTGAAGTCCTGGACGCGACGTTCGTTCATCGCGGAGATACCTTCCTCCATGGCAAGTCGCTCACCGTCCCGACGAATGAGACTGTACACGTATTGTTCCACGTTGTCGAAGCCGGCGGCAACTGACTGTTTTTCAGTCTCTTCGGGAACAGAAACGTTCATGGAAAGTCTCCTCACTCCATCGTCCCATTCCAGGCCACGAGGCGGTGTCAAGTATCTTTCTAGACAAGCAGGCGACGTCAAGTATGGCCGCAAAAGCCGGTCGATGATCACGCTACGTTTTATCGCCGAAGACAAGCGAGTCGGCCATGCGGGATGCTTCTGAACGTTTACCCTCTAGGTAGAGATTGCACGCCTCGCGGTAGCACAGCACCGAACGATCAATCTTCGGCGGTACCGGGATTTGCAACTCTGCGATCTGCCCCGGCTCCATTTTTGAAAGGCCGTCTGCATACATTCGTTTGGCACGGGAAATTTGCTTCTGCACCGGCGTCGTCAGCATGCTTAGTGCCCACGCATATTTTTGTCTTCTTGCCAACCGCTCTTTGAACGTGCCAACGTACAGGGTGTTGGTGGCATTCAAGCCAGGAAACTCGTTGACACACATCCACAGACCATGTCCACTCATCCCGGTAAAGAAGAGTTCAGGATTCTCTGGAAGTGGAACATGATACCAAGGAGACCGCTTCTGGATCTTGTACCGACTCCTTCGACATCCGCCGTCTTCTTCCGGGAGTTCAAGGTAACGTCGCACGGCGACCTGCCTTAGATGCTGACGTTCCGGCCTAAACAGCCAGACCTTCTCACCCGTCTCGCGAAGACGTTGCCAACTACCAGCAGTGTGTTGGCCGCATACAACATGCTTTCCACGGGACAGTATCGGCACGACAGCTGACTCGGGAATTCTCAGCAAGAGGCGTTCCGGCTCCGAAATCACGAAGTAGTTCGCATCGCCCGTCACTCCGCCGATCCGCACATCGACCACATCAGCAAGCCTACGCTTCTCCGGCCCTACTGTGCCCGCAGGGTTCCGCGGACAACACTTCGCCCTGAAGGCACCAAGTTGCCGGATCGTGCCAATGACCGCAGCGAGATCTTCTACTTCGTGCCGTCGGTAGAGACCTTGTTCAGCTCCCTTGTCACGAGCGATCAATACAACGACACCTTCAGAAACTCCGTCAAAGAGTGGCCGACGACTTCGTATAAGGTCGACGCGACCAAACAGTTTCGTCAGTCTAGACCGTCCGAGTGCAGCATAGTCGGCGTACTCACAAGCAGCCGGCAGGACAAAGGCCATGTTGCCGCCGTCGCGAAGTGCTCTTACCGCCTGAATCATGAACAGGTACCAGGTGTTTGATCGATCCCCAACCGGCACACCATCGAAGTCGTGGATCGCTGACGCTGTTTCCTTGAGTCCATCGGGAAGTCGGTTTACCGCTACGTAAGGCGGGTTCCCCACAACGCAATCAAAACGACTTCGTCTCGTCGAAGCCCACGTCAAGAAGTCACTTCCACGAGTGATTTGACCACGCGAATCCGCAAACGAGGATTTCAGATCAAGATCGACACCAACGATCTGTTTGCCAGGGACTCCAAGATCGCTTAGTGCGTCAATGAACACACCAGTGCCGCAGCTTGGCTCGAGCCAACGTTGACAATTCTCGTCGGCCACCGCCTCGACCATCGCATCAGCAAGTGGCCGTGGTGTATAGACTTTGCACGACAGGGGAGGTTCTGGAAGAATCACTTTGCGTGCTACTCCGTTAGCAGTCCAAGAGGCGGCTTTGCACGCTTGAGGTCCATCCACGCGGTTGTTTCGGGATCCGATACCTGACTCAAACTCCAGGTCAAGATTCGCTTGATGCGATCACCCTGCAATTTCGCCCATGAGTTACGCACCTCCGATTCTACGCTAACGTGTTCACGCCAACGAGTCTGAAACAATTCACCCAGCAAGAATTCGAGCCCATCCATAGGAGTCAGCAGCACGCTTGGAAGCCTCGGGACTTTTAGCCACTCCGGAAAGATGCCGTCCTCGGAGTACTGGTTTGCCGCTGAGTGAAAATGACAGCCGGGCGATGTCGCGTCACCGGCCTCGATCTGCCATCTCGCGACAAGTTTATCTGTTTCCGAGTTAAAGATCTGGATGCTGGTTGTTGCTTCTCCAACCAAATGGAAGTCGCTTTGTCGATTCTTACCTCGGTGGGGGTTTTCCAGTCCCATCCGAAAACTCAATGTGCCAAACACCGAAATCCCTCGTTCTTTCTGACTAGCACGGTACTCGCCCTCGCTAGAAATCGTCTTTAACGGGCACTCCTTATTGATCTCGAATTGATGCACGCGATTCTGCTTGGCACAACGAATGTTCTCGAGGTTCTCCAAGCATCGGCCAAAAACCCAACGAGAGTCTTCGGAGATAAACTCTTGGGTGAGCGTCTGCATGCGTTCCAGCTCTCTCTGCATGTCTGCATACCGGAACTTGATTCCTTCGTAGTCTGCCACACAAAATCCTTTCTTGGCCTTTAACCAGTTTGATCTGATTTGAAAATGCCCAGCTCTTCATGCTCGCTGAGCAGCAGCTTTCGCATATAGGCTGGCTCGGCGTAACTTGGCCAGTCATCAAGTTGCACCGGTTCAACATCATCCCGAGCGGAAAAGGTGGCCTCGACTTCAAGGTTTTCACCAAGCGTAAGAACCGGCCTCACAATTCCAACTGGCTCAAGCAAATCCGCCCCCAGTTTCCGAAGTTCGGCGAGCACGGCCTCTGCGTTCGCAGAATTACCCTCAGTCAGCTCCCATATCCACTGCTCAATCCCACCCCGCCACCATCGATCACCACCAAAGTCATTGAGAGGTCCGCCATACCTGTACACCGACAACTGCTTGCTAAACTCCGTCTCCGCTTGAAGTTGTGCGAGTAGCGACTCGGAAGTCACACGCAGACGAGCTGCTAGATTCAGCGAATCAACAAGAAAGCAGGTATGTGGAATAATGCGGTGAAGAAGCCAGCGTATGACCGCGAGGCCACCGCTATGCTCAGACAGATGGTGAATTGGCGGACGACAACGTTCGATTGCTTCGCGGTACCGATCTGAAAGGTCGGCCGCCCCAGCTCCCAAGATTTCAAGCAGCTCCCCTACATCAATTGGGCCTTCGTTCAAGTTTCGAGGCAGATTATGCACTGCCGACGCCAGGGACGCGATGCGACGTACATTGTCCTCGGTGCTTGCTTGTTTCTCGAAGAACCACTCGAGGTTGGAGAGCCGAGCGACAACGTGCGGACGTCGTTCGCCCGGGATCGACGAGACTGAGTTCGGCTTGCCTGTGATCAAAGCGAAAGCAGTCGGAGCTTCCGTCCCGTTCGCCCTGGAGTGCTCCCTTAGGACGGCTGACAACGCAATCCCATTCAACGGCTTGCGTGAGATCTCATCCTCATCAACCATCGAAGGCCATTTCTCTAATGTGTAGTCGACCACGACCAGATCCGCGGCAACCAGCATTTCTGTGTCGATATCGGCTGGCGATTCGACCGTGCAACCAGCAATCCCTGCGTCTCTCACGCAGTCCGCCAGCGGCTTCAACGTTTCAATCTCGTCATCAACAAAGACTACGCAAGGCTTCTGCACCGGCACACCAATTACCCCTATTCAAATACAATTTCGATCGCGGTTGCAAAGTCACCCGTTGGATCTACAAACTGAATTCGACCACCATACTCTTCCAAAATGTTTCTCACAATTGGCAGCCCCATTCCCATTCCCTGGCCCAAAGACGGGTCTGGGTCAACGGTTGTCGATTGGAACGGGAGAAACCATTTCTCGGCATCTTTCAGCCTGACTTTCACTCCGGTGTTTTGGATTCTCAGCACAACGGCACCATCAGGACGCTTGCGTCCTCGGGCTTGCACAACTCCATTCCGGCGACATGCTTTGACAGCGTTAGATAACAAATTCGAGAATACAACTGTTATCTCTGCTGGGAACATTGGAGGAGATTTCAATTCGTCCGGAATGAAGTTCTTTATTGCAACATTGCGTTTGTCTGCAGTCCGCGAAATCAATTTCGTTGCTGCTTGAAACCTCTTCTGGAGACTTTGTCTGGATCGACGTCGGCGTGCGTCGGGAGATGTGACATCCTTGAGGTAGGATGCCTGCCGTTCTACCACGCGTCTGAGATCAGTGACATTCTGTAGGAGCTGGGCAAACCGCCTCCGGTCCTTCGGGGTGGAGAACAGCGAACTTTGCTGCATGTCTTCAATTGCAGACTCAACGGCACCTGCCATGCCCATCAGTGCGTTCATCTCATGAACGAACGCCGCCATTTGAAGCCCAACACCTGCAAGGACCTGCACAATTGAGCGATCCGAAATTAGCTCACCGGCAAGCTCAGTGCCTCGTTGAATTTCCATCCCCGCAGAAACGATCAATTTTTCCGCCTGCTTGTGATTTCCTGCAGCGGCAGCTTCGCACGGCAATCGCATCAAACAGTTCCTGAAAACAGGAGTTTTTCGAGAAAGAGTGTGTTCCAGCCGGCCTTCTTGCGTTTCTGCTTGAGACTTCGCTTGCAAGTGTCTCTCTTCAAAAGGCCGGTCACGTACCGACGCACG
>JBCCYK010000281.1:0-8041 GCA_039189905.1 Planctomycetota bacterium | reverse complement strand
GTTCATGGTGCTGGGCGTGGTGACGTTTGTGATGATTGCCAACAAGCTTGGCCAACAGGAGGGATTGCTTGCCAACCTGCGTGTCTTGGGAGAGTCCATTCCGGAAGAACAAGGACTTACTCATCTCACTTCGCGTCGCGCGTTCTTCCGGAATGGACTCTCCCAAGACACGCAGGTTGGCAAGCAATCCCTCCTGTTGGCCAAGCTTGTTGGCAATCATCACAAACGTCACCACGCCCAGCACCATGAACACGAGCGTTTGAAACGTGTTGGCCCATGTCGTGCCTCGCATGCCGCCGAAGAAGACGTACACCAGGACGACGCTGCAGATCATCAGCGATCCCAACCAAGGCGGGATGCCGCCATGCGTTCCGCGGTTCGGCGATCCATCGGGCAGCAGCACCGGAAAGGTGTCCGGTGCAAATCCGGCTGTGAGCGTCTGCATCACCGTGCCTCCACCGATGACTCCCACCAGCAGGTAGGGGATCACCAAGCCAACCAGAATCGGAAACAAAAGCAAGCCAATGAAGTCGCTGTCCAGGCGATCACGGAAGAACTCGATTTGGGTGGTGTAGCCGTTGCGCCGCGCAAGCTTCCAAACCTTCACACCGATGACGAAAAAACACAGCGAGTGGATGATGCCGCTACTGCTGGCCAGCATGCCGTAGACACCGATGCCCTCCTTGAAGGCCTCGCCACTGCTGCCCACCAACGCGAACGCGGTCATGGTTGTTCCGAACAAACTCATCAAGAGCAAGAACGGTCCAATTGAATGGCTGGCGACCTGGTAATCCTCTTTGGTCCCGCGAAACAACCGACTGCTGAACAGACCCAGGCAAAGCAGCAGGCAAAGATAGATGACAATGATGATGAACTGCGGCACACCTTGTTGGCTCAGCCACGAATCATCTTTGCCCGCCGCCTGAGCGAGAAGCTGGGAAGCTTGTAAGACGCTCATCATTCTGACTCCTGCTGATCGTCGACGGGCCAAGCGATCCGCGTGGCAATGAACCACGTGACCGATGCCGCAACGGAGATGCAGGCATGCCAGAACAGTCCGATTGGCATGAAACCCAGGACGAGGCGTTTGTCCGCCCAGAACCAATTGTCCTGGTGCACGATCAGCAGGAAGACAACCATCGCGGTCACGATCCAGACACCGCGGCTCACGCCGGTTCCAGCCGTGCCAGTTTCAGAAGATTCGTTCACGGGCACGGATGTGCCGTCAGGGGCATCACTCATCGGCGGGAAACACAGGGCAGGGTGTGGGGGACGGGAGAATAGGGGGGAGATGACCAGTTCACGATCGCACACGGAGACCATCCGACTAGGAAACGAGGCTGGCGCGGCCATGGTAGTCTCGGCCAACGGATCGTCCCATCTCCGGGGTCTGCTCGCCAGGGACCTCGAATGAGAAACTTCATCAGAATTTCAACTTGAATCGGGGTTGGGCAAGCGAGTGAAAAGTCACATGACGGGGCGACTATCGCGCTTATTCGTTCCCATTCCCACGTTTTGGGCTGATTCGCCAGGGGAACCATCCTGGAAGGTTCTCGGCTCCGGAGGGCATCGATATAATCCGCGCCCGTCGGCACCTGGACCGGCACCATCCCCATCCGAGTTTACATGATTCCGAACCATGCGATTGAACTTCTTAGCGCTCGTGCTTGTTGCTGCGGCCTTGGCTGTTGCGGGTTGCGACAGCACTTCTTCTCCGGTCCCCATGGCAAAGCCTTCTAGCGGTTCAGGCACGAAAAGCGATGGCTCAGGAACGCGGTCGGAATCGAATCTTCGTGGCACCATCACCATCGACGGCAGCAGCACCGTTCAGCCGATCGCCAATGCGATTCGCGAAGAATTCGTCAAAGTGCATCCAGGGGTTGAGATCACGGTTGGCGGCAACGGAACGGGCAATGGTTTCAAGAGCTTTTACGATAAAGGGAGCGACATTTCCGATGCTTCCCGGCCAATCAAGTTCGGCGAATTCGAGAACTGCCTTGCCAACGGGGTCAACTTCATCGAGTTGCCGGTCGCCTATGACGGACTGACGATTGCCGTTCACCCAGACAATGACTGGGCGAAGGAACTGACCGTCGACGAGCTCAAAAAAATGTTCGTCGGCGAGGACGCGGCCCAGAAGTGGAGCGATGTCGACGCATCTTGGCCCGAGGAAAAGATTGAGTTCTACGCTCCCGGGACGGGAAGTGGCACGTACGATTACTTCTACGAAGTCCTGGCGAAAGAAGACGAGAAAGAACTCCGGGATGACATGTCGCTCAATGAGGATGACAACATCCTGGTGCAGGGCGTCGCAGGTAACAAGTTTGCGATCGGCTTTTTTGGGGTGGCCTACTACAAGGAGAACGCCGACAAACTTCGGGCAGTTCTGGTTGTGAACCCGAAAGACAGTGTCGCTTACGGGCCCACCACCGAGAACATTGCGACGAACAAGTACGCGCCTTTCAGCCGACCCTTGTTCATCTACGTCAACACCGAGTCCCTCGCACGTGCGGAAGTGCAGACCTTTGTCGAGTACTTTCTGGCAAACGTGTCCAGCATCTGCGAGCCGGTTGGCTACGTTCAGTTGCCCGCCGAGTTGATTGGCAAGGCGGAAGAGAACCTGATCAGCGAAACGATTGGGACACATTTCATGTCGTCCGACGGTGAAGGTCGAAGCGGCTCCCTCGTCGATTTGTTCAAACCCGGGAATCTGACCACGAAGCTGCAGTAATCACGTCGGCACGAAAGCTTCAACTGCTGGAGTGCAGCCTTTAGGCGTTCATTTGGCGAGCCATCGGGCGGCTAAGGCCAGCGCTCCAACGGTTCAAACCCTTTCTTGCGGCGTCAACCCTTCTCCGGCGACGCTTGGACCAACGACCGGTACCGACTCTTGAGCACTTCCAACGATGCAGCGGAAAAGCGCCCCTCGGCGTTGATTGATCGCCAGTTTCGCAGCACGGACGCGGGGGTTCTGCAGGAAAAGGCCATGGTTGCGGTGCTAGCACTCTGTGCCTTGGCGACCGTCGGCATCACCGTCGGCATCATCGCGATGCTCGTCGGGCAAAGCTGGAACTTCTTCAAGAGTGAAGCCGTCGGTGTGGGCGATTTCTTGACGGGAACGCGATGGACAGCGCTTCAGTCCAAGGATCTCGACAAAGCTCAGTTTGGGATCTGGCCACTCCTATCGGGCACACTCCGCGTCACCTGCATTGCCATGCTGATCGCCCTGCCATCGGGCCTGGTGACGGCGGTCTACCTGAGCGAATTCGCGTCACGGCGCATTCGCGCAGTGCTGAAACCAACGCTCGAGGTGATCGCAGGCATCCCAACGGTCGTTTTAGGGTACTTCGCAATTCTGGTGATCAGCCCGGGATTGCAGTTTCTTTCTGGTGGCGTCTTTGACACCTTCAACGCGGCCAGCGCTGGAATCGCCGTTGGCATTCTCTGCCTGCCGATGGTCTGCAGCCTTTCGGAAGACGCCCTGTATGCGGTTCCGCGATCCCTTCGGGAAGCGGCCTATGGCCTGGGATGCACGCCGTTCGAGACTTCCGTCAAAGTGGTGGTGCCTGCGGCCTTGTCGGGAATCATCTCCGCGTTCCTCTTGGCCTTCAGCCGCGCTGTCGGTGAAACGATGGTGGTGGCCCTGGCGGCGGGAACGCGTGCCACATTCACGTTTGATCCACGCGAACAGTCGCAAACGATGACGGGCTTCATCGTGGAAATGATCAAGAGTGAAAACGAGTACGGAACGGTACAGTATTTCAGCCTGTACGGGGTGGCGATCACGCTCTTCCTCATCACGTTCGGCATGACGCTGCTGGGGCAAATCGTACGACGTCGCTACCAGGAGTCCTACCAATGAGCGACGCGTCTTCACAGCGACCACACGCCCTGGACGCCATGAGCCCAGTGGAAATGACGGAGGCTGCCAATCTGCGTAAGAAATACAGCCTGGCTTTCTACTGCGTTTGCGTCGCGGTATCCATGTTGAGCGTGGTGGTGCTGATTGTGCTGCTGCTCTCGATCGCCTTCCAAGGGCACGCTTGGCTCTCATGGAACCTGATGTCAGCGTCTCACAGCGAACTGAACCCGGAATCGGCGGGCATGTGGCCTGCGATCATCGGTTCAATTTTCATCTGCGGCATCTGTGCTGCATCGGCGCTGCCTCTGGGGATCGGCACCGCTGTGTTTTTAGAAGAGTTTCAACCGAAGAACCGCTTTCTCCGCGCGATCCATAGTTTCATTCAGTTGAACATCGCCAACCTCGCGGGCGTGCCCTCGATCGTTTACGGCCTCCTTGGGCTCAGTTTGTTCGTGTTTATGTTCAACGTCTTCGGTCAAATTCGTGTCAACGAGTCCAATGGAATGGAGCTGGCCGGCGTCAAACGTTACTACCAAGTACTGACGATGGCCGGGGGGGGACACACCGCCTTGATCCCGCAGACAGACCCCGAACAGCCTCAGATTGTCGTCGACGGCCCGATGACGGCCGTGGATGCGGAAGGGCGTGCGTATGAGCTTCAGATCTGGGAACCGGGCATGCCTCGGCCAACGGACGACGAGACGCTCCGCCGGACCGTGCGTAAAGGACGCCGCGGCGGAAGCTATTCGGAGCTTTCTTGGTACTACTTTCGCTTGCCCTTTGGCCGCAGTTTTTTGGCCGCGGGACTCACCTTGGCCTTGGTGATTTTGCCGATTGTGATCATCGCATCCCAAGAGGCCTTGCGGAGCGTTTCGCCCTCGCTGCGCGAGGCGTCTCTGGGCCTTGGCTCGACCACCTGGCAAACGGTTCGTCACGTCTGTTTGCCTGCGGCGATCCCCGGCATCATGACGGGGTGCATCCTGGCCATGGGGCGGGCGATTGGGGAAGCCGCACCCATCCTGGTCGTCCTTGGGGCGGCGGTTGCCAAGGACAGTGGGCCTAAAAACCTGATGGACAATGTGGTCACCATGCCCGTGTTGATCTTTAATTGGGCGGGACGGCAGCAGGCGGTGTATCAGGAATTGGCGGCGGCGGCGATCATCGTCCTCCTGGTTATTCTACTCTTGATGAATTCCCTGGCGATTTTTCTCCGACAGCGAATGCGGTTGGAATAGGCTCTTCAAACACACCTGAAACCATGACAAGCCTGAAGTCCGGGTTGGAAAACGCAACGCCTGACCAAACCGCCATGCCTACGGAGACAGCCGCTGCCACGTCTGCAGATCACTGCATCACCATCCGCAACTTCGACGCGTGGTATGGATCCTTTCAGGCGATCCATGACTTGAGCCTGAATATCCCTCGCAATCGGGTCACGGCATTCATTGGTCCGAGCGGCTGTGGCAAGAGCACACTGCTTCGATGGATCAATCGGATGAATGACATCGTGCCCATCGCCCACAGTCGCGGCACGTTGCACCTGGGCGATACCGATGTGCTGGCAAAGCAAACCGACGTGGTTCAGCTTCGTCGCAATGTGGGCATGGTCTTTCAGAAGCCAAACCCATTTCCCAAATCGATTTACGAGAACGTGGCCTTCGGGCCGCGTCTTCACCTGAGGCTCAAGCGGGGTGAACTGGATGAACTGGTGCAATGGTCCTTGGAAAAGGCGGCCGTCTGGGACGAGGTGAAGGATCGTCTCCATGATCCCGCACTGGGGTTGTCGGGTGGCCAACAACAACGACTTTGCATCGCGCGTGCCATCGCGGTGGGGCCCGAAGTGCTCTTGATGGATGAGCCTTGCAGCGCCCTGGATCCCGCCAGCACGCTGGCGATCGAAGACCTGATCTATGAGCTCAGAAAGTCGTATACCATTGTGATGGTGACCCACAACATGCAGCAAGCGAGCCGCTGCAGCGATCAGACTGCGTTCTTTTTTGAGGGCCGTCTGATAGAATCCGGTGAGACGGAAGAGGTCTTCACGAAACCGAAGGAAAAGCGGACCGACGATTACGTTCGCGGCAAGTTTGGATAAGGAATACGATGGGCAAGCATCTCAGCCGTTCGATCGGTCAACTGCGGGGCGATCTGGTTGAGCAGTTTGGTGTCGTGGAGCAAATGATCGGTCTCTCAGTCCGGTCCCTGACCGAACGCCGCCCCGATTTGGCGTCCAAGGTCATCGCGACGGACAAGCAGGTGGACGAACGGGACCTGGCGATCGAGGAGGAGTGCTTGAAGCTCTTGGCGCTGCATCAACCCGTCGCGGCGGATCTTCGCTGGGTGATCATGGTGGTCAAAGTCAATGGCGACTTGGAACGCATGGCGGATCTTGCCTGCAACATCGCGGAACGAAGCTTGGCTTTGGACCTGTTCCCGCTTTTTGATGTGCCAAGTGTCATGTCAGAGATGGTGACCGAGGTCTTATCGATGGTTCGGGCAGCCCTCGATGCGTTTATTGACTCCGATGCCGACGCGGCCAAGGAGGTCATCGCGTCCGACGACCGCGTCGATGACCTCAACGTCCGGATCATCGATCGCCTGCATGAATATGTGCGGGACGATGCCGAGCTGATTGAGCCGACGATCCACTGTTTCAGCGCGTCACGGCACCTGGAACGGATCGCCGACATGGCGTGTTCCGTCGCCGAAGAAACCATCTACATGGTGTCCGGAGAAATGGTGCGCCACGGTCATTTCTCGGTCGGCGGCGACAAGGCCCTTGCTGATGCGGACGGATGACCTGCGCGCGGACGACCCCGATTTTGCGGTGCGTTTGGTCGATCGCGTGATTGAGACCGCTGTTGCAGCGAATGCCAGCGACATTCATTTTCAACCCAGCGAATCACGTTGGGAAATTCGATTTCGAATCGACGGCGTGCTTTCAGATGCCCTCGAACTCCCGCGCAGTGAGACCGCGGATCCCGTCGCACGTTTGATGGTCTTGGCGGGCTTGCCCGCCTATCGCGCCGCCGTTCCGCAGGAGGCCTCGTTGCCGAAGGCGGCGACGACCGCGGGATTCCGAGGCGTGGAGATGCGACTTGGAACCTTTCCGACGCGGCATGGGCAGCGAGCTGTGATTCGCATGCTGGGGCAAGCCAGCGTCGAGGGTGACATTGCCAGCATCGGATTGAGTTCCGAGTTGGCCGGGGACTTTGAGCGAACACTCGATCGGCGATCAGGTGCGATTCTTTGGGTGGGCCCGGCTGGCTGTGGCAAGACGACCACGCTCTATGCGGCGCTCCGAACGATTGCCTCCAAGCAACGCCAAGCACGGAGTGTCCTGACCATCGAAGACCCGATCGAATCCGAGTTGGACGGGGTGAGCCAGGCCGAATTGAACCCGGCGATGGGACTGTCGCTCGCCGAGGCCCTCCGGAGTGCGGTTCGGCAGGATCCTGAAGTCCTGTTGGTCAGCGAAATCCGGGACGTCGCGACGGCGGACGCTGTCTTGGGCGCCGCTCTGACCGGTCACCTGTGTTTTTCTTCGATGCACGCGGATGATTTGGCGATGGCCCTCCGACGACTCGTGCAATTGAAGCTCCCGCTGCCAATGATCGCGAGCGGTCTCATTGCGATCGGAAGTCAACGTTTGCTTCGAAAACGATGCGACATTTGCAATCGTCCCGATGATTGTGATGCTTGTCACGGCACCCGCTACGCAGGGCGATTTCCCATCGCCAACATGGTAAGCATCGAAGGCACCTCGGTGGGGGATGCCCTTATCGATGCTTTGCAGAACCAGCCGTCACAGTCCCACTTGCGGCAAATCCTCGCCGAACATGCGGTTCCGAGCCTTCCGCGCTTGGCCTGGCAGGCGGTCGATCAGGGCCTGACAGATGCCGACGAAGTCTATCGTGTCCTCGGCCGCATGGCCGACGACGCTCGCGTTTGACCCTAAGTCAAAGAAAACACTGGGTTTACGCGATCACATCGCACTGACAATCCGCCTAGCAGCCGGATCGCGTTAGAGAGCGTTCAGCTTAGCAAGCCAGGCAAAAACCCTCGGTCACGCTGAAAATCGTACTCGTACCTCGTACTCAGCGAAGCGGTACTCGTACTCGAGACAGCAACGAGTCGAGTAGGAGTACGAGTACCGCCACTAAGCGGCTGAGTACGAGC
>JBCCYK010000280.1:0-8102 GCA_039189905.1 Planctomycetota bacterium | reverse complement strand
GGCTACCGAGGCAGCCATCAGTACACCCCAGAGGATTCGAACCTCTAACCTTCGGTTCCGTAGACCGATGCTCTATCCAATTGAGCTAGGGGTGCTGCCAGTATCTCCGCAAGTTTGTACGTGTTTCACAACCGTTTGGGAAGGGGTTGGCCGTCGATGTCCGTGTTGTACGCCGAACCGGGGAAGCGGAAAGCTCGGCGAATGCGTCGGAGGGCCGCCAAAAAGGGGGGGAGGGCTGGATCGTTGCTTCTGCTCGCCGAAGATACATTCGCTTGCGCCGGCGAGATCAGGTGCGCGATGGTCAACCGTCGTCTTCTCTGGATCTGAACTAGTCGGTGGTTTGTTCCTGCCCGATTCCGAGTTGGTAGGAACTTCCTTCGACGAGACGATTGATTGTTGGTGGCCTCTGCGACACCTCCATTTCCGTGAGGTCGATCTAATGCAACGAAGTCAAAAGGCCACAGCCGCGAGGACGAGTGATAGTACGCTGTGGCGGCTATCCCAGATCCGATGAAACACTTCGTCGAGGGCTGGCCCGGTGCGAAGCCAATTGGGCAATCCCATGCAGAAACTGCTCGCGCCAGTTAGGACAATGCGACGGCTCGCCACGGCCTGATGAGCCGAAATCATGGCGTTCGTGATTCGTGATCTTGAACCCACTGTTCGCGATCACCGGAAAATTGAATCCTTGCACTGGGGCTCAGACGTTTTGTACCACGAAGACGCGAGTCGGCTTCGCGACGAGGATGCAACGCCACTGTGAGCTTCCTCCGTCACGACACCATCGGCCTGCTGAAGCGGGCCACCTGCAAGCAAAGCTTCAAGTAGAAGCCAAGACTGGCCGGACAGAACACAGTCTTTGTTTACGGCTCCTATTCGCAGCCTGATCGTGATTCGATCGCCGTGACGCGAAACCCACTCACTTCCCTAGTTAAAGTCGATTGAAAGTGTCAATGAATGCCGAAGCAAGTGAGCCCCGGCGGTAGACTGCCAGGATTGCTCAAAACCACTCAAGAGTGGGCTTATCGGCCGATCCAATACCTTCGTTGATTTTTTGATCTCATAACAGATTTCAGCATGTTCATCCGCATCATTGCCGATGAACACTTGTGCGTGGGGGTTAGGCACCACCACTTCGCGATCCAAACCACCCTCGAAGTTCACTCTTCGCCGTCGACCAGACAGTTACGTGCCCCAACTGTATCAAGTGTCCGCCCCGACACTTGGTCGTTCTGGTCGGCGGCTTTCCTTATACCGCTCGGGTCGGTCGGCAGTCTTCCCGGCACGTGGGAAGATGGTCCTCCCCTAAGCCTGGAACGCCGCCAACACTGCCTGTCTCATCGGATTATCCCGCTTTTTGCCTCAAGAGTTAGCAGGTTATCCACCGTTCCTTGAGCGCAGGCTTACGACACTCTCGATCCTCAGGTTAGCGTCGTTTGCAGTCTCAAGTCGGCTTCGTTGATTGCATCAGTTGACCGTATCAACGTCAGACGATTGTTGATGAGGTCGCTGTGTTCGCAATTCGCGCAGCTTTGTCATTTTTTCCGGGGTCAACAATCGCGCCAGTTCCCTCTTCCGAGCCCGGTAGAATTCCTGTTGCTTGGACCTTCGTTCTTCAGCGGACATCTGCTGGGATTCTGCACGTTTGTCATTCATTGACTTTTGCATCAAGAGAAACTTTGGTTTCTGCGTTTCCGTGATGGCCAACCGCCGCAGAAGGCTCGTTTCATTCGTTGGCTTCTGAGCGGCACTTTTTTTATTGGTGGAAACCCTGAGCTCACGTGGCTTACCCATCTGGGACTGTAGCCGAACACGCAGGTCCGTGATTGCATCGGCATAAGAGGGGTCGTCCGCTAAATTGACATTTTCGCCGGGGTCATTCTGATGGTCGAAGAGCATGTGACCGGAGATGTTTCCTTTTTTGTCTTGATACAGCGTGTAACGATAGCGATCGGTCCGAATTGTGTCGCCGTCTTTGAATCGACTGATGGCCGAGTCCTTGATCGTCGCGGTGGGGTCCTTGAGGATCGAAGTTAAGGATTGGCCATCAAGGTGACCGGGTAGCGGAAGCCCCGTCAACTCACAAAGGGTGGGGTAGATATCGATGAACTCGACCAAGGAAGATGTCGCTTCGCCCGATCGTGTCTTCATTCTGGGCGGTGTTGCAAAGATAAGCGGGGCCCTCAGTGACGTCTCGAAACAACTGTGTTTGCACCACATCGTGTGTTCGCCAAGGTTCCATCCGTGGTCGCCCCAGAGAACGATGATTGTGTTGTCAGCGAGCTTGAGTTCGTCAAAGACATCGAGGAGGCGACCGATGTGTGCGTCCGTGTAGCTCGTCGCGGCATGGTAGGCACGGATTAACTCGCGAGCCTTCGCTTCCGAGAGAACCCCTTTGCTTGGAATGTCCGAATAGGACCGTAGCTCCCCCGAGTTGTGGACGGCACCCGCGGGCGCATCTTTAGGTGGAAAGTAGTTGCAGGGCATGCGAACTTCCGAGGCGGGATACTTCTCAAAGTAGGCCCCTGGTGCGACGAAGGGCAGGTGCGGCTTGGTGAAGCCCACGGCGAAGAAGAAGGGCTTGCCCGGCTCAGACGCCAGCTCACGAAGCTGGGAGATCGCTTCGTTAGCGATGACGCCATCCGTGTAGGTGTCATCGGTGACGTCGCCACCATTTTCCCAGGAAGGCCCGCGTTTCCGTCCCTTGGCATCCTTTTTCATGGCGGAGGATGAAGCCTCGGTCGCATAGGTTGGGGCACGGGGCTTGGCAGGTGGCTGGCTCCATCCATCCACATTGTCAGCGGGGTTGTGAAAGACTTTGCCCAAAGAGAGCGTTGTGTAACCGTGATTCTTGAAGTGAGTGTTCAGCGTCGTGACGCCGGGTGTGTCCTGATCCGCCCGCGCCGTGAAGGTGACGAAGCGATCCTTGGCGGGGCGAATTCCTGTCATCAGCGAAGCACGCGATGCCCCACATGTTGGCACCATGCAGTAAGCACGATCAAATCGCATGCCGCGTTTCGCGAGTCGATCCAAGTTGGGTGTGACCATGTTCTCGGCACCAAAGCTCGTTAGCTCGGGCCGCAAATCATCGACTGCGATGAAGAGTACATTGGGACGTTCATCGCACGAAGCGGAACAGCAGAGACGGGTTGCAAAGACAAGGCAGGTTGCTAAACGGAGTATCCTCAGGAGCAGGGGGGAATTTTGGTTCATGGTCGCAGGGTCAATCGGCGTGAAGTTCATGATGGTTTGATCCAAGGCAGAGCAATCGCACATGCCTCCGTAGAGCAACGGGTTACGATCGTAGGTTACTCATTCCAAGACCTGAATAAAGAGCGCCTCTGCAAGGAAAAACGCCTCGTAGTCGCCTATTCGCTCTTCCGGCGTCTGTTTCGAATCGGGAGTCGTACCACCGACCTTCGACCAGTAAACGTTTTTCATCGAACGGGCTCTGGAATCCTTGCGGTGGTACTTTCCAAGACGATGTGCCTCCCACGGCAAGCCGCGGGAGGGTGATCTTGGTTTGGCTGCGTTTCAGTGGAGACGATCGACGAGAAGTGTCCTAGTTCTCGGTAACCAACTGGACGGGCTTGGGTTCGCTTTCGAGTAGATAGGCGATCAGATGGCGAATTTCATCGACCGTCATCTCATCCAAGAGTCCCGTTGGCATGATTGAAGTGGACATCTCACGTCGCTCCTCGACATCTTCCTTGTCGACAAGAAAGGTGCTGCCGTCGGCTGCCACGTAGGCCTGCTTCTTGCCCTCTTTGCCAACGATGAGGCCTGTCAAGACCTCACCATCGATCGTCAGCAGTTGTTGGGGACGATAGTAGGGCGCCATCTCCGCGTTGGGATTGACAATGTGCGTCAACAACCATTCTTGGTTGACGTCTGCCTGTTTATGAATGTTGGTTAAGTCCGGTCCGACGGCACTACCACGCCCTTGCATCGCATGGCACTTGTAACAGCCCGCCAAAGCGGTGTGGAAGAAAAGCCGGCGTCCGATTGCCACGTTAGGATCGTCCGTTGCTTCGCCTTCGAGCAACTTGAGCCAATCACCGATGCTTTCTGCGGGCGGCTTGACCGCGACGCTTCGCTCGGTGAGCTTGGCCGCAGCGAGTGTGCGATTTGCTTCGTTCGAGATCACGGGGTCGGCATCAGTGGCGAGCCTTTCGAGCAGTTCCGTCAGCTGGGCCGCGTCGGCCGTGAGGCCGGCAATGGCGTCCGCTCGTAGCGTGGGATCGCGTTTGGCATCGGCTGCAATCTCCGCCAAGACTGTGGTTCTCTCGGGCGCCGCATGAATGACAAGCGCGTGGACGGCCTCGCGTTGGATACTGGGTTCGTTTGACCGCGCAAGTTTGGCCAAGGTTGTCGCTGTCAAGCGTGGGTGGTTGATCCTCACATTCGCCAAGGCCAATGCTCTTAACGATGCGGGTTTATCTTCATCGAGTGACAAACTTAGGAGTGTGTCATCCGGTGAGAACTCTCGCTTGGATTTCCCACTGATTCTTGCTAGAGCCGCCACCGTGGCGAGAAGATCACGCCTGCTCAAATCGCTCCGATCGAGAACGCCTTTGAGGCTGGGTTCGAATCGGCTGAGATTCTCGTCGGCGATCCATTTGATCCCCACGAAGCGAACCTCAGAGTCTTTGTCATTCAAGAGATCCGGAATGATGCTTGTGCGGACATCCGCTTCCGATCGTTTCAACGCAATCGCATAGTGCGCCCTTGCGATCGCGTTGCTTTCGGATTTCCAATCGTATGCAACGAGCGCCTCTGGATGCTTGGCAAGAACGTGAATGCCTGCCGTGCGTGCCACTGGATCGGAGCTACCCAGTTCGGCCAATGCTTGCGAAATGGATAAGGACTCTGAACGCGTCTTTGTTCGAACTGCGAGGGGCACGGGTTCCAAGGTCACGGGCTCATTGAATTCAACGCGCCAGATACGACCGTGTCCGTGCACGGGATAGGAAAGCTTGACCCAGTCCGTGAAGTACAGATAGCGACCATCCGCGGAATAGGAAAAGTGCACGGGACGGAAGTCGTCTGGGCCACTCAAGAAAGGTTCACGCGTGGCGATGAAGGAAGCCCCTTCAGGATTGAGCGAATGCAAATCGACGCGATTGTCGGTCCATGACGCACTGAGCAGTTTCTTCGGACCATGTGAGATCACCCCACAAGCTGCCTCGCCAAGCGCACCGATCATTCCGAGCGTCCCGGGATTCTCTCCATACCAACACACCAATGGATGAAGTCCCGATCGACCATAGCGGTACTCGTAGCCAAAATCGGCTCCGGGAACGATGTGAAGGAGCCGGTTGGGTGGAATGGCGTTGGGATCGTTGTCGGTGCTGAACAGGTTTCCGTCCAGATCGTAGGCCATTCCAAAGGCGTTCCAGTGTCCGGTCGATTGACGCGTCAAATCGCTACCATCCGTGCGACAGCGATAGGTCGATCCCCCTTCGGCACCGCCGGATAGCTTGACCCCGTCGGAGCCAACAAACGTGTAGGGCGCTCCCAAGTTCTCGCCAAAACCGAACGCGATCCAATCAGGATTCGCGGGATCAATGGCGAGCCCACCGACGCCGTTGTGGGGGTAGTCGCCGTCGGTCTCACAGACAACCAACTTTTCGGGCTCAGCCGCCGCCTTGTCATGGTTAGCGGCGTTGGGAAAACGCCCGATAAACCAGCGGGTGCTCACGTAGAGGTGACCGTCTGGGCCAAACAACAAGTCCGTGCTGAAGGTATGGCCTTCGTAGAAGACGGACCGCTTGTCAGCAACACCGTCCTGGTCGGTATCTTCAAAAACCAAGATGCGATCCGTCTCCGGTCCTTGGTAATCGGAGTTCCGCTTATGGGTGTGGTTCTCCTGTACGAACACACGGCCGTCCGGCGCCACCGCAACTCCGATCGGAGTGACAATCTCGGGATTCGCGGCGAACAGCGAGACCGCCTTGATGTTCGGATGATGAATCGAAGGCGTGAACGTGGTTTCCGCTTCGGATGCCCAGGGGTACGCGTTATCCGCTGACGAAAGAAGCGGCGTGAGAGCAATGAAAATGACGGCGTAAAGGACTTGCTTCTGCTGCATGAGATCAAGTGGGGGATGGATGGTGAATCACGGGAGCGGGCTTGCGAATGCCCACGCTATGTCTTGGTGTCTGTGTCGCCACGAGGGATGGCGACTTCGTCAGGCCTGTATCATTCGTTGGCTCCTGGCAAATGGCTTCTCATCCATTGACTCACCTGATCGTTGGCCGCCGTCATTCGATCGATCTCGCGCGAGTCTGGATGCTCCATCTCGTCGAGCAATCCACGCCGCCGGGCCTTGTTTCGCTGGTAAGCACCGCAAAGGTGAAATCCGATGCAACCTGGATTGTCGAGTAGCCCGAGCAGCGTCTTCGCGTACCAGTCGCCATTGTTGGGCTTGAAGAACGCGTCGCTCCGGAAATTCACGCCCGCCGCGTCCGCGAGAAGGACTGGCTTGCCCGTCTTCTGGTACCACTGATCCAGTTGACGGAGCGGATCTCTGAAATCCTGAAATGACAGAACGTCCACAAAGGGCAACGCCTCATTCATCACTTCCGTGGCGATGGGCGCGTTGGCTTCGTAACGATCCCCGAGCAGCAAGTGATGTTTGTCGTAGCGTCGAATCGCATCGTGCGTCGTCTTGTAGTAGCTCCGGGCGAGCTCGCTTAACTCTTTCTGACCAGCTTTCGTTTTGAGCTGCTCAGGATCAAAAATCGGCCCGCGCCACTGGTTGTCTGGGCGGTCATGAATCCACGTGGGGCAATCGCTGTAGAAATAGCCAATCAGATTTCTTTCGTCGGCGAGTTCCGCACAGTGGGACCTTGCCACGTAATCAACCCATTCCTTCCAGTCGTCACTTCGAAAGTCATAGTGAACGGTGTGCTTTTCCCACTGATGGGATTCGGTGAACGGAAGCAAGTGGCAATAGGGCATGTCGAGCGCCCGATATTCGTCGATCGTGAAAGCGCGCGAATGTCGCCACTTCTTGACCGTGACTTCCTGGACCCAGCCGACCGTGTTGAACCCCCAAGCTTCCAGGTTTGGCTTCACCGATTCTTGGATCCACCGAAGTGTGCTGCCACCATATTTGGAACGCCAAATGGAGACGTTCTCGGGGTAGCGAAGGCTCGCGGGGTCGATGTGGTTGAGCCCCATTGAGAAGAACGGTGCCCCGTCAGGCGATATCAACCACCAGTGGGACTGGCGTCTTCCGAGCGTGAAGAATCCGCGGGAATCGATTTGTGTCGTAGCCGTTGCGGCACCACAGGCTGGTTTGAGATGCGGGATTGCAGCAAGGGCACAGCCATACCCAAGAATCCTGCGAAGAAAGCTCCTTCGCGTTGACCCATCCATTCTCACGCGATGCTCCGCGGCTGTCGCGTCTGCTTCGATTCCGATTTGAGAGTCGGGCCCGAGGTTCCAGTACTCAAAGTTGCTTGCTTGCCAATGGGAACGAAGTTTCGTCTCGAAACGTAAATTGAATGTTGGGTCGTCAGCGAAAAAGCGGCACCGGTCGGTTCGACGATCGCTTGTCCAAACCGGTTCATCATACCTTGCTGGATCTCACCCTGGCCCGGAGCGAGACGCCGGGATTTGAAATGGAAGGGACTTCGATCCGGTTCCGCCCCGTACCTTCAGAGTTTGTGCCAAGTCGGATCCTGCCGCGTTTTTCTCGATGATTTCATGGGTTGACGTCGAGACGTGAGTGCATTTTGCCTGCTCCCAGACAATCTGCGACGAGTTCTGTCCAGCAGGGGGGGCACATCGCCAGTAAGCGTCGTTCCCGCGCGGGGTCCGTCGGCTATCCTGACTCAATCATCTCCGGCCTGCGCGCAGTCATCCTCGACCACGGCAAATGGAAATAGCCAAGAAACTGAATCCCGGTCTAAAATTTCGGGAGATCCGATCGGACGACATGGTGGCGATCTTCGATGTACGCGTGGCCACCTGGCACAACCCTCACGGACGTATCGAATATCGCCACCATGTCGTCCGATCGGATCTCCCGAAATTTTAGACCGGGATTCAGTTTCTTGGCTATTTCCATTTGCCGTGGTCGAGGATGACTGCGC
>JBCCYK010000279.1:0-8197 GCA_039189905.1 Planctomycetota bacterium | reverse complement strand
GTGTGGCCGAGAATGTTTCCTTCGCCACTGGCGCCGGTGCCGCCGAAGAGACCCAAAAACAGCCAGAGCAATTCAAAGGCAATGATCGCAAAAAGGTTGTTGAGCGCCACCAAGGTTCCCGTCAGCGTCGTCACAGGGCCTTCCGCGCCCGTCTCGCGGAGAACAAACATGGTCGTGGCGGGAGCGGTGGCGATGGCAAGGACGCCTAGCAACATTGCCTGGGAGGGTGTCAACCCAAGAATCAGCATGGTGACGGTCGTTAGGACAACGGTCCCGACTAACTCGCCAAGGGAAAGTGGGAGTGCTCGACGCGCGATGCGACGAATCTGGTCGAATGGAAAAAGCGTGCCGAGATAAAACAGCACCAACGCCATCGCCAACTTCGTGATGGGCTCCAAGACGGCGTGGTGTTCATGCGGAACAATGTCAAAGACGCTCGGTCCTAACAGCATTCCCGCGATCAAGTACGCGGTCACCTTTGGCAAGCGAATGATCTCGCATGCGAGACCTGCCATTAGGCTCGCCATGAGAAGGAGCCCAAGTGTCGTCGCTACATGAAGCGTCGAATCAAGGTGATCGACGGCCTGGAGGGCGTTCGGACGCGCGCCGGTAACTTCTGCTAGAAATGACTGTACGAACAAACGGGGGCCTCGGGCGAGCCGACGAAACGAGCCCACGACCCTCGGATACGAATTCCCAAAACCGTGTGCGACCAAGCCTCTGCGAATGTAACCTTACCGGTCGAAACAGACCTAGAGTGATTGCCACTGAGTGGAGATCTTGCACTTAAGGTGGGCGTTGGCGGCGATTCAGCCGCTCTCCGAAGCTTCACTCGCCGGCCTGCCCCCCCCCGGATGAGCCAAGTTCGACAGGACTATTTCTTGGAGGTGCTCCAACGTGGACGCAGCAACAGGACTTTGACGCTGCAGAGAGTTGGAATACAATAGAGTCAGAGGAGTTGGTCCTCTCCAATTCGGTTCAGGAGGTGTTGTCAGGTCCAGAGTGTCTGACTTCGGCCTACCCGCTCTCGCCGAGTTGATATTGGTACTCTCGATGGTCATGCGCCCTGTGTGGGCATGATTCTGTGGGTTCTGTTACCAATGTCGTTGCGCAATCTTTCTCAGACTGCGTTTCTCACTCGTTATGGATTTTGGATTTCGTCATGCTTGCTACTGCGGGAGTCATTGCGATGGGCTTTCCCGGCCTTCCTGAAATGTTGATTGTGATGCTGATCGTTCTGGTTCTTTTTGGGGGCGCGAAGTTGCCAAGCCTCATGCGGAACCTCGGGCGCAGTGCGAACGAGTTTAAGCGAGGGATGGCGGAGTCGACCGAGGATGACGGCGCGGAACCATCGACGGACGAGAAAGCCTGAATATGTTCGGACTCAGTCCGTTTGAATTGGCCGTCATCGGCGTGATTGCCGTCGTTCTCTTCGGTGGGAACTTGCCTGAAGTCGCTCGCAAGTTTGGCACGACCTACGCCCAGCTTCGTCGCAATCTCAACGATGTGCAGCAGCAGTTCCGCGAGGCTCAGGCGGAGGCAACGCGGGCTATGTCGATGGACACCCCACCACCTTCGTTGCACGACGATGATGAGGATGATGACGAAGATCAGGTCGAACCCAGCGCCCCCAAATTCACGCCGCCGAGTTAGTTCGTCAACGAAGCACCCAGGGGAACAGGCCCGATCCCCCGGGTAGCCTCTTGAACTTCACCCGCGACCGAGAACCGCCAGCGGAAATAGTACGCGGTTGACGTGCATCCCAGTCTTGGGGCTAACGCCGCAAAAGGGCACGAAGCGGTCGTGGCAGAATGGATCGGTTGCTGCGACTCGCCGGGGCATAGCTGCGATTCACCGTTGGCGTGCCTCCACGCAAAAACGGGAATGCAGGGCTTGAGCGTGTCATCGTGTCTGGGACCGACCGATGCCGTTCAATCGGAATGCCATAGTCGTCCGATTCGTAGGCGCCTTGAGCCAACGCCGGAGTCACTGCCACCACCAAACCGAACATCAAAGCCTTCATCTTCATGGGGTCTACCTCAAAAAACTGCGGGAAGGCAGTCCCGGAAATGGGACACCGTACGTCCGCATGCGACACGATCCTTCGGGATAGGTCGCCGATCAGCACTCGCTGACGGTCGCCTCGTTCATCTGAACAAACGAACGATAGGCGGTTGATTGAGGCGGGCAACCGGCTTTTATTCCGATCCAAGGGCGACGATTTACCTATAAAGACTCTTCGGCACCGTTTTTTCAGCTGAGGTCAGTAACCCGCGTCCAGGTCGTGAGCGGGAGTTTCGCCGCCTTTGGGTTGATGGCAGTTGGGACCGGCCAAGCCCAGGTCTGTTGACTCACAAATGTGGCACTCCGAGGCGCGTTCATGCAGCGCAACCAGACCAAGTTCCGGTACGACACGAGCTGTCAGTCGCCGACTGACCCTCAGCGACCGCAGTTCTGGTTGAACGCCGCTGCCGGCGCCGCCATTTTCCCCGGTAGTGACGGAGTGGCTTCCATGTGCTGATGGGGGATCGATCAAGAGCTGTGATTGTTTGCTGGTATTCACACGACGCCAAAGCGAGACAACTGTCTCGCCGCCACTCGGGGTCGTTCCCGGTTTCGGCGTCTTTTCGGGCGTCAATGCTTTTTTCCTTTGCACTAAGTGACTAGGTTTCCAGTTGGTTCGACATATCTCGATGCTTGTGACGTTGGCGCTTTCAATCACGCTATTGGGGTGCGGTGGCCCCAGTGAGCCAACGGTCAGTTCCAAATTCGTGGTGCATCGAATTTTGAGGTCCGTGAGGGCCTCATGAAGGAGACCGTACTTCGCGACCATTCAGTCTCAAGCTTGAACGATCAATTCACAACTCGGAACACGATGAACAACAACGCGTACCTGATCTCGATCTGCCGCCTTCCGTCTTTGGCATTTGTGGTGATCTTGGCACTCACAACTGGCTACCCGACCACTGGTGTCCGGGCTGAGGATACCGAAGCATCGAGTAAACCCAACATCGTGCTCATCATCTCCGATGATCAGGCGTGGACGGACTATGGATTCATGGGACATCCCCATGTCGAAACGCCGCATCTCGATGCCTTGGCCAAACGCAGTGCGGTCTTCAAACGAGGCTACGTTCCGACCGCCTTGTGTCGGCCATCTTTGGCTACGCTACTCACCGGACACTATGCATCGACTCACCAGATCACCGGTAACGATCCATCGCCCAAGTATGCGGCAAAGGGGTCCGAACTCTATCAGCAACGATGCGCCGAGCTGATTGCGAAGTCGGATGCGTTCGATCTGTTGCCGGAAGTTCTCGGTCGCGAAGGCTACCTTTCGCATCAGAGCGGGAAGCTCTGGGAGGGCAGTTACAGTCGTTGTGGTTTCACGCATGGAATGACCCGGGGATTTCCCGAGGAAGGTGGTCGGCACGGCGACGATGGGCTGCGGATTGGCCGCGATGGCTTGAAACCGATCACAGACTTTTTGGATCTGGCCCAACGTCAGAGGAAACCATTCTTCCTTTGGTACGCTCCCTTCCTACCACACTCGCCCCACAACCCGCCCCAGCGGTTGCTGGACAAGTACACCGAAAAAGTAGCATCGTTGTCGGTCGCGAAGTACTACGCGATGTGCGAATGGTTCGACGAGACGTGTGGCGAACTCGTTGGGGAAGTCGATCGTCGTGGGATGACGGAGAACACCCTTTTCATTTATGTCTGCGATAATGGCTGGATTCAGAACCCGCAATCAAGCACCTTTGCCGAACGCTCCAAACAGTCGGCCAATGAAGGTGGTGTTCGCACGCCGATCATGTACTGTTGGCCCACAAGGATTTCACCTCAAAGCAGACCTGAGCTGGCCATCAGCCTGGACATCTATCCGACCATTCTGGCCGCGGCAGGCTTTGAGGTACCGAATGACTTGCCTGGGCTGAATCTGATGCCTTCGCTGCTTGCTGGATCACCGGTTGCTCGCAACCATCTTTTTGGCGAGGGATTCGCACACGACATCGCGGACCTGGATGATCCGTCACGGACGTTGCTTTACCAGTGGGTCATTCGTGACAACTTCAAATTGTTGCTCAAACGCGACGGCGAGATGAATCGCTACGCCAGCCGTCATTCAAATTCGGGTGCCGACGTGCAGCTTTATGACCTTTCGGCTGACCCCACGGAAAAACACAACATCGCTGAGGAGATGCCGGTTCTTGCTCGAGAATTGGCGTCCATGATCGACGAGTGGGATCCAGTTGATCACGCGCTCGCATCAGCAGGTGCGGCAAAATGAAGTCGTGCTGTCCAAGAGGCAGCGCTGCTCGACGAGATCGTTCGTGACTGACAGAATTCGGCGTGCGCTCGCAATCCCTCTCACGCCTCACTCGCGGCGGGCAATCGATGCTCGCCGCTGCTTTGGCAGCTTCTCGGCTTGGAGCGGGAAACCGCAGGCGACGGACCAATCCAGTGGTTCTGCGTTCGCAGATAGCAGTCCGATGTCATACGGATGGAGACGTGGCCTGAGCACGCGCGCCACGCAAAAACGAGCAGCCAGTGACGGGAGAACCAGACCAGAAAATGAATCCCGCCTTCAGATTCGCCGTATCGGACGACTCATCGGCCCGTCTCCCGTGCGAGGCCCCTGGCCAAGCTGGGGCTGGTTCGATGGTTCGCTAAAAATTTCAAAAACAGCAAATTTTCCTTGACCGACTGCTCAAAATTTGCAACCCTCAGGTCCATTCGTTGGTGGTTTTCCACCCCCTTATGCTTGATACGTTCGTTTAAGGAGTTTTTCAATGCATTTTCAAAGTCGAGCCCGGCGAGGGTTCACGCTCGTGGAATTGCTGGTGGTCATCGCGATCATCGGCGTCTTGGTTGGTTTGCTGCTGCCCGCCGTTCAGGCAGCACGAGAAGCTGCGCGGCGAATGAGCTGTAGCAATAACTTCAAGCAGATTGGCTTGGCGATGCACAACTACCACGCCGCCTACAACAATCTGCCCCGCCAATGTTCGGGGACATGGAACGATGGGGACGCCAATGCGTGGGCGCCCCGAGCTACCAACAACAGTGGTGGCTTGAGTGCGATGGTTGGCATGTTGCCATTCTTCGAGCAGCAAGCGCTTTGGGAACAGATTTCGAATCCGCTCGATTTCGATGGGGACGGAACAATTGACTTCCCCGCGATGGGACCGGCCGCACGGCAGCACGCTGTCAGCGTCGACTACACACCTTGGAGAACGGAGATCTCAACCATCCGTTGTCCCAGCGACCCTGGTGTAGGGCTACCTGCTTCAGGACGCATCAACTACGCGTTCTGTATCGGTGACGCGTTCATGGGGATGGGACAACCTTCCTACACATGGCCGATTCGCTGGAACAGCAACGGCGGTAGCCCCTATGACGTGGTTCAAGGTCGCAGGACGAATCAAAACCGCTGGGACCGCGGCGTGTTCCAACATCGCTGGTTCAATAAGTTTCGCGATATCTTGGACGGAACCTCGAATACCATTGCAATGGGAGAGATCCTCAGCGATCTGGGTGACAGCGACATCCGAACTCGAATCAATCGGACACAGAACACCAACTTCCCGGCAATCTGTCGGCAGCTTGGGCATATCGATCCCCAGCGTCCACAGTTCTGGTGCAACGGAACAAACTGCCCAACACCCGCCACGACGGCGAACGGGACAGCGTTTCAGGGCGCCAATTCCAACTTGAATCGTGGGATGCAGTGGTCCAACAGCTATCCCGTCTCCTCCGCATTCCAAACCAACCTCCCTCCCAACAGTGAGGCCTGCGTGAATCGGTGGGGGCAAGCCGGCGGTGGCCTTTCGGCCAGTAGTCGGCACCAAGGGGGAGCCCATGTCTTGATGGCGGATGGTGCTGTGAAATTCATCACCGACTCGATCGAGGCTGGAAACGTGAATGCGTCTGCACGCGTAGAAGCTGGAGTCCAGAGTCCGTTTGGTCTCTGGGGAGCTCTGGGGACGCGAGCCACCAAAGAGGTCATCGACACGGAGTTCTAGTCCGCAAAGAAAACGCGATACGCGAAAGTGATTGCAGGCGGTCGAACCGGTTTTGGCCGCCTGTTTTTTGATTCGGGCAGAGTCTGTTGCTCACCCAGTTGTCATTCGAAAAAACGCACTTAGAAGAGGTTCTGATCTATGAATATCAAGCAGTTCTCGTTCCATCGCAATGTTGCCGTCATGTTGCTCGCAGGCATGCCTGTGATGCTGTCAGTTGGATGCGAGAAGAGCAATTCCGTTGTGGAAGCAGCATCAGAGGATGAACTCAACAAGACCGAGGCCGAATTGTCCGGCGTGACCGAAGAAGAGTACGAAAAGTTCATGAACGAACTCTGATTGTTAGCGTCATACTTGACACGGGTTCGTATTGCAGAGGTCGCGGTATTGGCCATCGCGACCTGTTTAAGCTTGTGCGGCTGCCAGCGGAAGCCTTCGATCGAATCGAATGTGGCGCCCGTCGCATCGTCAAGCTTGCCCCGTGGAGACGTACCTACGTCAGACGGCAATGCACCGTCGATGCCCGCTGTGGAATCCCGTTTCACTTGGGACGCGATTCATGAGGCCGTGCGCAAGGGTCAAGTTGACGTCGCAAGAGAGGGTGTTCGAGGACGCTTGGTAGAAAGTCCGCAGGACCCCGTGGCCATCAGCTGGCTGGCGCGGATTGAGTACGAGTCTGGCAATCAAACCGAAGCGATCAATCTGTTAGCGGATGTCGATATCGACACACCGGAGTATGGCATCCCGGCAGCCGGTCTGCGGGCGACCTGGTTAATTGCGACGGGTGAGTTTGAGGCTGCCCTGGCTCAGTTGCGTTCGATTCAATCGCGAATGCCAGGCGAAGCGCTGGTCCATCGACAGTTGGCCCAGGTACTGAATCTGATCGGCCGACGTCAAGAAGCCGCTTCACACGTCCGTGAACTCTGCATCTTGGGCGACGTGACCCAGAACGAGCTGGCGTCTTTGCTTTCAATCCGTCTCCCGTTTGACACACGCGAGTCAAACGCATTGTTCGGGGAAGGCGACACCGCAGCTGGGCAGCAATGGACTTCCGGGTTGGCGCAAGCACGCGTGTTGCTTGAGCGTGGAGCATCTCATGCTGCGCTTTCCATGATGCGCGACGCCGTCAACAGGATGAATAAGGATGCCGAGGCCACGCGTGATCCCTGGATGATTTCGCTCTTTGGTCGGACGGCCGTCGAATTGAATGATGACCATGCCGTTACTGCTTGGCTCGCGTCCCTTTCACCGGAGGTGGCTCGATCCGCCGATCATTGGTGTGCTCTTGGCCTCCTAGCCGGACGCCCGGACATTGGGCGTTTCGATGAGGCAGCTCAGTTTTCTCGTATGGCTCTCAAGCTGGATCCAACGGATTGGTCGACGTGCGCGTATCTGGAGGGCCTGATGACGCAGATCGGTGATTTCGGACAGGCAAACGACTACCGTGAGCGCGCCTTGTGGATCCAGAATTCGCTTCTCGCTTCAAACCGTTTGGCCGCGTCCGGTAAGGACAACAATGCCTCGGCCACGATGCAATCCTTGATCGATACCTTACGAAGCCTGGATCGCGACCTGGAAGCCACGCTTTGGGCAATCATTCGTGCGCGTCAGACCAAGGCCGTTAAAGGAGACCGAGCAGAAACGGTGCTGGCCGAAGAGCTCCAAAGGCTGCAAGAAACGCGTTCATCGAGAGAGACTCCAGGGAGTCCCCTGTTTGAGGAGCAAGAGAGTTTGATCGCGTTGGCCGACGCGTTCTTGGATGAGATCAAACCCAGGTTCTTGACCACGTTGGACCGAAACACATTGAGCCAGAACACATTGGGATCGAAGGGGGCGATCGGCAGTGGCGATCCCACGACCGCTGACTCGAAGTCGGACGTGGCGATTCGTTGGAAGACCTATGGTGACAACCGAGGCATTTCGTTTCGGTACGCTAACGCGGACCCGGTCAAGAACCGTGATTTCCAGCTCTACGAGCAGTTCGGAGGTGGTGTCGCTGCGTTCGACTATGACTGGGATGGCAACGTCGATCTGTACTTCCCGCAGGCGGCCGGGACGCCAAACCAACGCGGTGGTAAAAGGCCCAACGAGTTGTTTCGGCAAGTGGATCAAGGATTCGACGAGGTCGCGTTAACGGCCGGATGCGACGACCGGGGCTACGGACTCGGTGTCGCGGT